>CAZDMB010000174.1:0-5941 GCA_964506175.1 uncultured Planctomycetales bacterium
GGCGACGCTGCGACGGCGCGGCGCCTGGAGCAGGAAATGGAAGCCCTGCAAGAACGCGCCCATGCGCAGACCGTCGGCGGCGCCGCCGCGCCGGAAATTCTTGCCCAAATCGCCGCGCAGCTGCCGGAGATCGCGCAGCGCGCCGGCGTGGACGCCATCGTGGCCCTTCCCGATCTGGCGTGGCTGCGCGCCGGCGCGGACTACCAGGACGTGTCCCTCGCCCTGGCAGACGCCTTCCACCCGGACGAAGCCACGCGCGGCATGCTGCGCGACCTGCTGCGCCAGGAGCCCGTGCCGCTACGCTGAGGCCGCCATGGCGCGGCCCGACTTGAGCGTGCAGCGCCGGCGCGATTTCGCGCCGGTGCTCGCGCGCGTCTTCGCCGAGCGCGGCTACCGGCGCACCACCAGCGCCGAACTCGCGGAGCGCTGCGGCGTGCAGGAACCCGTGCTCTTCCGCCTCTGGCCGGACAAGCGCGCCATGTTCATCGCCGCCCTCGAGCACGTCTACGCCCTGTCGGCCAGCACCTGGGCCGGGCTCCTCGCCGCGGCCGGCCCCGGCGCGGATCCCGCCGCCCTCATCCTCGAGTACGAGGCGACGCACCACGGCGAGTTCGGCCTGTACCGCATCGCCTTCGCCGGCCTCTCGGAAACCGACGATCCGGAGATCCGCGCGGCGCTGCGGCGGCTCTACCGCAGTTTCCACGGCTTCGTCCGGCGGCAGTTGCGCGGGCGCGGCGGTCCGCGGCGCACGCGCCCCGCCGCGCCGGACCCCGCCCTCGCCGCCTGGGCGGTGCTCGGACTCGGGACCGTGGCGAACCTCGGCCGCGAGCTCGGCCTGATGAGCGCCGCGCAGCGAGAGCGCCTGTTCCGCGAGGTCGGCCGCCTGCTGCTGCGCGCCTAAACCGACTGCCAGGCTGCCTTATCATTCCCGGCATGGCTTGGTTTCGGCCAAAAGCGCAGGATCAGGAAGACCTGGGACTCGGCCTGAAGCCGGGCGCGGAACAGTACCGCGCCTACGTGGGCCCGCCCGCGGACTACGACCTCGTCGCAGCCATGAGTTTCAGCCTGCTGGTGGCGCTCGGGCTGCGTCAGCAGCACCGCCTGCTCGACGTCGGCTGCGGTTCGCTGCGCGTGGGCCGGCTGCTGATCCCGTATCTCAACCGCGGCCACTACGTCGGCATCGAGCCGAACGGCTGGCTGATCGAGGAAGGCGTGCAACGGGAACTGGGCGCGGATCTGGTTCGCATCAAGGCGCCCACCTTTCACGTCGCGGACTCCACGGCCGGACTGCCGCCCGCCGCCGCCGCGCCCTTCGATTTCGCGCTGGCGCAGTCGGTCTTCAGCCACACCGGCGCGGACCTGCTCGCGCGTTGGCTGCGCGAAATCGCGGCCGTGCTTGCGCCCGCCGGAGCGCTGGTCGCCACGTACCTGCCGGCGGAGGAGGACGCGCGCGCCACCGGCTGGGTCTACCCCGGCTGCGTGCGCTACCGCCCGGACACGCTGGCGAGCATGGCGCGCGCCTGCGGCTTGCGCGCCCTGCCACTCGACTGGCGCCATCCGCGGCAGAGCTGGGTGCTGCTGGCGCGCGAGGGCTTCGACCTGAGCTGGCTGCAGCAGCACCCGCTCGGCTGGAACAGCCGGCTGGATTTCGGGCCGCGCTAGGCGCGCGGCTAGCGCACGCGCTTCGGGAAGGGCGGGCGCTGGGGCGGGTGCGGCGGGTGCTTGGCGAGTTCCGCCAGCGCCACCTCGATGGCCTTCTCCAGTTGCGGGTCGCGCCCTTGCGCCACCTGCGCCGGCCATTGCTCGACCTCGATGTCCGGCGGCACGCCGACGTTCTCGACCGTGAAGCCCTCGTCCTCCGTCCAGATGGCGATGTTCGGCGCCGTGACCATGCCGCCGTCCATCAGCTCCGGGAAGCCGAGAATGCCCACGAGCCCGCCCCAGGTGGGGCGTCCGACGAGGGTGCCGAGTTGGAAGCGGTGGAACATCCACGGCAGCAGGTCGCCGCCGGAACCCGCCGTCTCGTCGGCGATCATCACGCGCGGGCCGAAGATGGTGCCCTGCGGCGTCACCAGGTCCGCGCCGTAGCGCATCGCCCAGTGCGCGATGTACGGCCGGCGCAGGATGTCGAGGTAGTAGTCCGCGATCGAGCCGCCGCCGTTGTGGCGCTCGTCCACGATCACGGCCTCGCGATCGGCCTGCGGGAAGAAATAGCGCTTGAAGTAGGTGTGCCCGGCGTCCGCCGTGTTGGGCACGTAGACGTAGGCCACGCGCCCCTGCGTCGCCGCCGTCACCTTCGCGATGTTGCCCTCCACCCAGTCGCGGTTGCGCAGCGCGCCTTCGTTGGCGATCGGCACCACGGTCACGGTGCGCGCCTCGACGCCGTCCGCGCGCGGCCCGACGGTGAGCTGCACCCGCCGCCCGGCGCTGTTCTCGAAGCGCGCGAACAGATTCTCGGCGGCGGTCAAATCGCGGCCGTCCACGGCGAGCAGATACTCGCCCGCGCGCACGTCCACGCCCGGTTCGGTCAGAGGCGCGCGCAATTCAGGCGTCCAGTTCAGGCCGCCGTAAACCTTGGCGAAGCGGTAGCGGCCGTCCGCCACCGCGTAGTCGGCGCCGAGCAGGCCGCCTTTGACCGGCGCGGACTTCACCAGGGTGTCCCCGCCGCCGCCGAAACTGTGGCCCACCGTCAATTCCGAGCACAAGCCGCGGATGACGCGCGTGAGATCGCGGCGGATGGCCAGGTGCGGCAGGAATTGCGCATACTTCGCGCGCATCGCCTCCCAGTCCGCGCCGTGCATGCCCGGGTCGTAGAAGTAATCCCGGTTGATGCGCCAGGCCTCGTCGAAGATCTGCGCCCACTCGGCGCGCGGGTCGATCTTGACCGCCACGCGATCCACCGCCAGCCGGCCCTCGCTCAGATCCAGCGCGTCGCCGAGCGGCCGCAGGTACCAGCCGTCCGCCGCGTGCAGCAGGACCTTCTCCTTGCCGGCCGCGAGCACGTAATCGTCGGCGCTCCCCAACAGGGTCTTTTCCTTGCGCGTGGCGAGGTCGAAGCGCGCGAGAGCGGTGCTGGGAAGGCCGGCGGTCGCGGCCAGACGCTCCGCCTTCAGGTAGTACAACTTGCCCTCCTTGCCGCACTGCAGGCGCGTGTAGAAGGCGGCCGGAAGGGGCAGCGCCAGGATGCGCTGACCGATCCCCTCGAAGTCGATGCGCGCGCCCGAGGGCTTCGCGGCCTCCGCCGCCGCCGGCGCGGCGTCCCCGGCGTCCGCGGGGCGGTCGCCCGCTTCCTCGTCGCTCTCCGACGCGAAGGGGGAGGCGGTGTCCTTGGCCAGCACCACGAGGTAGAGCGCGTTGGTCGCCGAGATGTCCGCGCTCGCCTGCGAGAACCAGGTGAGGGCCGGGCCGGCGTCGGTGGAGGCGCTCAAGAAGAGGTACTTGCCGCTGGCGTCGAAGGCGGGATCGCTGGCGTCCGAGAGGCCGTCGGTGACGGGATGGTTGAGGCCGCTCGCCAGCTCGTGCAGGCGCACTTGCCGGAAACCCGAGGCCGTGGCCACCGCGTAGGCCAGCCACGCGGAGTCGGGCGACCAGGCGTTGGGCAACACTTCCAACACGCTGTAGATGGGTTCTTGATCCACCTTGGTCACGCGTCCGCTGGCGACGTCCAGCCAGAACAGGGTCTGCGAATTGTCAATGAATGAAATTTTCGCGGAATCGGGCGACCACGACGGGCGGTCGTAGAAGCCCGCGCCGCCCAGCGGCAGGGTGCGGCGCGCGCCCTGTCCGTCCTGCGGCTCCAGCACCAGGTGGTTCTCGCCGCCTTCGTCGGAGAAGTAGGCGATCGTGCGCCCGTCCGGCGACCACGCCGGATGGCGCTCGTGCGCCGCGGGCGTGTTCGTCAGGTTGCGCGGGTCGCCCTTCTCGGCCGGAATGGTGATGATTTCGCCGCGGAAATCCAGCACCGCCCGCGCCCCGGAGGGGGAGACGGCGGCGGCGCGCACGTATTCCGCGCCCGTCACGTAGCGCGGCCGCGTCTCGATGAGGTCGGCCGCCACGGCGATCTTCAGGCGCCGGTCCTGGCCGCTCCGCGGGTCATAGAGGTGCAGCCAGCCGGCCTGTTCGTAGACGATGCGGCCGCCGCCGGCGCTGGCGCCGGTCACCGGGAAATCGGCGTAGTGGGTCAGTTGCTCGACTTTCTGGCTGCGCGCGTCGAAGGCGAAGAGGTTGAACTCGCCGTTGCGGTCGGAGTTGAAGAAGAAGCGGTCGCCGATCCACATCGGGTCGACGTCGTTGCAGCGGCCGGCGGGCTGCGGCACCTGCTGCACCGCCAGATTGCCGAGCGTGCAGATCCAGATGCGCGAAGCGGTGCCGCCGCGGTAGTTCTTCCACTGCTCGAAGGCGCGCGCGTTGGGGGAGTAGGCCACCTGCTTGCCGTCGGGCGAGAACGTGGCGCCGAAGGCGGACGGCAGCGGCACGCGCGCCGGGAAGCCCCCGGCGACGGGCACGGTGAAGAGATGGCGGAAGCGGTTGGTGTAGACGTCGCGCGGCGACTCGAAGGCCACGCTTTGGCCATCCGGCGTGAAACCATTCACCAGATCCACGTCCGGATGCCAGGTCAGGCGGCGCGGCTCGCCGCCGGCGGCGGGCAGGAGATACACGTCCGTGTTGCCGTCGTACTCCCCGGAGAAAGCGATCCATTGGCCGTCGGGCGAGAAGCGCGGGAAGGACTCGAAGCCCGGATGCGTGGTGAGGCGGCGCACCTCGCTGCCGTCCAGATTGCAGATCCAGAGGTCGCCGGCGTAGCAAAAGGCGACGTGGTGCGCGCTGACCGCGGGCATCTCGAGCATGCGCGTGTCCGCGAGGTCGGCCGCGGGCGGCGCCTGCTGGGAAACGAGGGCGGCGTCCGGCGCGTCCGCGGGGCTCGCGCAGCCCAGGCAGAGAAGGGAGGCGAGAAGAGCAGCGATGGGACCGAGCATGCGGGGCGAATCCTATCCGCGTTGGCGCTTCCGTCCGGCAGGTCCAGCCTCGCCTTGGCGAACCCGCGCCGCGCCTGGCGGAGCGCAGCCGCCGCCGGCTGATCCGGCCGTCTAGCCGGCTTCTTCCGCGCCGCGGCCGACCACCTGCATCTGCAGGTCGGCGATGTACTTGTCCAGCGTCATCTGCTCGCCGGCGTCGAGGTTGCCGGCGGTTTTGTCGCGCAGCATCTTGAGATCCTCGATCACCATGCGTGCCACGTCCACGTTGGGCGCGCTCTGCTTGGGCGCGCCGGGAATCTCGACCAGCCCGAGGGCATAGAAGCCCTGGATGGCCATCTTCTGCACGAACAGGCGGAAGTCGCCGCCGACGGGGGGGGCCGGACTCATGCGCGCACGCGCGCTCGCTGCGGTTCTTCGTTGCCGGGGGCGCTCTCGGCCTCCAGGCCGCGCCGCGCCAGCGCCGCGCCGACGAAGGCGCGGAAGAGCGGATGCGGAGCGAGCGGCTTCGACTTGAACTCGGGGTGGTATTGCACCCCCAGGAAGAAGTCGCGCTCGGGCAGTTCCACGACCTCGACCAGATCCTGCTTCTCGTACAGGCCGGAACTCATGAGGCCGAGGCGCTCCAGGCGCTCGCGGAAGGCGTTGTTGTATTCCCAGCGATGGCGATGGCGCTCGAACACGAGGTCGCGCCCGTAATGCTCGGCGGCGCGCGAGCCGGCCACCAGGCGGCAGGGATACGCGCCCAGGCGCATGGTGCCGCCCTTGTCGGTCACGCCGTCCTGCTCCGGCAGCAGGTCGATCACGGGTTCGGCGCAGTTCGCGGCCACCTCGGTGGTGTGCGCGCCCTTCAAGCCGGCGACGTGGCGCGCGAATTCGATCACCATGGCCTGCATGCCGAAGCAGATGCCGAAGCACGGAATGTCGTGCTCGCGCGCCCATTGGATGGCGCGGATCTTTCCCTCCAG
>CAZDMB010000175.1:0-5917 GCA_964506175.1 uncultured Planctomycetales bacterium
GTGTGGTCGCGCACCTTCCTCGGCCTGACGGTGAGCTGCGCGCGCTGCCACGACCACAAGTTCGATCCGATCGCCGCCGCGGACTACTACGCGCTGGCCGGCATCTTCCGCAGCGCGCAGCCCTTCGAATCCATGGGGCACGTGTCCGCCTGGGCCGAGCGCGAGGTGGGCTCCGCCGCGGAGGTCCTGCGCGCCAAGGAGCACGCCGAGCGCATGGCAGCCGCCAAGGCCGCGGCCGAAGCCGCCGCCGCGGCGGCGGTGCAGGCCAGTGCCGCGGTCGAGCGCGACGGCATCGCCGCCGCGCTGTTGGCGGCGGAGCAGTTCGGCCGAACGGCCTTGCTGTGGGAAGCGACGGCGGTCAGCGGCACCAACCTCGGCGAGGATCGCAAGCAGTGGGGCAGCGAGGTCGACCCGATCC
Source organism: uncultured Planctomycetales bacterium (assembly GCA_964506175.1). GTDB lineage: Bacteria > Planctomycetota > UBA1135 > UBA1135 > UBA1135 > JAQBVK01. The sequence goes on from CAZDMB010000175.1 coordinate 419, forward strand.
TGCACACCGTCACCGGCGGCGAGCAGTTCGCCGAGTACGCCGTCGATCTGCCGCACGCGGGCCGCTGGCGGCTCGAGGTGCGCTACGCGAGCGGCGAACAGCGTCCGGTTCGCGTCACCTGGGACGAGGCGGTGCTGGCGGAGAGCGCGCTCGGCGATCGCTCTGGCGGCTTCATGGCCGAGCATCAGCAGTGGTTCGTGGTGAAAGAGTTCGGCGCGCAGGCGGGTGCGCACCGCCTGCGCCTGTCGAACAGCGGCAACTTCCCCCACTTGAGCCGCCTGCTCCTGGCGCCCGCCGGTGACGACGCCGCGGCGGATTCCAACGCGGAACCTCTCGTCCGCGCCTACGCCGCCGTCACGGCGCGCGCCGGCGGGGACGACCCGGTCTGGGCGCCGTGGAACGCCGCCGCGCGCCGCGGCCTCGCGGAGCTCGACGGCCTGCGCGCGCGCCTCGAGGCGGGCGGCCTCACCCTCGGCGCGGAGGCCTCCGCCATTCTGCGGGCGCCGGCGCCGTCGTCGCTGGCGGAACTCGCCGCCCGATACCAGATCGCCTTCGCCGCCGGCGCGCGGCCGCCGCTGCCGCTGTCCGATCTGGAGCGCGGCGCGCTGGCGCCCGCGCCGCTGCGGGCCGCGGCGAAAGACGCCCGCGATCAGTTGGCCGCGATCGGCGCGCAGGCGCCGCCGCCGCTGCCGCGCGTCATGACGGTGATCGAGAGCAAGAACCCGGCCGACGTCCCGATCCTCCATCGCGGCGACCCGCAGACGCCGCACGGCGAGCCGGTGCCGCGCAACGCCCCGCAGGCGGCCTCCTTCACGTGCGCCATGGAGCCGATTCCCGCCGGCGAAAGCGGTCGCCTGCAGTTGGCGCGCTGGACCGCCGATCCGCGCAACCCGCTGACCGCGCGCGTGCTGGTCAACCGCCTCTGGCAACATCATTTCGGCCGCGGCATCGTCGCCTCGGCGTCGAATTTCGGCGTGCGCGGCGACGCCCCGGCCGATCCCGAACTGCTCGACTGGCTCGCGGCGCGCTTCGTCGCGTCCGGCTGGTCGATCAAGGCGATGCAGCGCCTCATCCTGCTGTCGAGCGCATGGCGCATGTCCGGCGCCTGGGATCCGCAGGCCGCCGCCGCCGACCCGCCGAACGCCCTCGTCTGGCGGCGCGAACCGCGGCGCCTGGACGCGGAGGAGGTGCGCGACGCTCTCCTCGCCGTCGCCGGACGCCTCGACCTCACGCAGGGCGGCAGCCTGTTGGTGACCAGCAACCGCGATTACGTCAACAACGATCAATCGGCGAACCTGGTGGACTACAACAAGCCGCGGCGCAGCATCTACCTGCCGGTGGTGCGCAACGCGATGTACGAGGTCTTCTCGATCTTCGACTTCAACGATCCCTCGGTGCCGGTCGAATCACGGCCGCGCACCACGGTGGCCCACCAAGCGCTGTTCGCCGCCAATTCCCCGCTCGTGCGCGAGTGCGCCGAGGCCCTGGCCCTGCGCGCGCGTGCCGCCGCGGGTCAGGCCGCCAGCTTGGCCGGTGCCGTCGTGCCGCCGGAGGAAGTCGCCTTGCGCGCCGCCTTCCGCGCCGCCTGGCAGCGCGACCCCGAGCCAGAGGAGCTGGCCGCCGCCCAGGCGTGGCTGACGGCAGAGACGGGCCTGACGGGCGAGGACGAGGCCTGGAATCGCCTGGCTCATGCCCTGCTGATGGCCAGCGAGTTCTACATACTGGACTGACATGGAGCCGCGCCCCCTCTCGCGTCGCCGCCTGCTCGAGGCCACCGGCCTGGGCTTCGCCGGCCTCGCCATGAACGGCCTGTTCGCCTCGCCGGCGCGCGCCGCGGCGCGCGCGGGCCGGCAGGAGCCGGACGCCAATCCGCTGGCGCCGCGCGCCCCGCATTGTGCGGCGCGCGCCAAGCGGGTGATTTTTCTCTTCATGCACGGCGGTCCCTCGCAGGTCGACACCTTCGACGGGAAGCCCATCCTCGCGCGCGACGACGGCAAGCCCTGCCCGCTGCCGCCGCCGCGCGTCACCTTCTCGGAGAACCGCGGCGCGCTGCTCAAGTCGCCCTGGGAATTCAAGCAGCACGGCCAGAGCGGCGCCTGGATCAGCGCCTTGTTCCCGCACGTGGCGCAACGCGCCGACGACCTCTGTTTCGTCAAGTCCCTGCACGGCAGCAACGACGCGCACGGCGGCGCGCTGCTCAAGATCCACACGGGTTCGGACACTTTCGTGCGCCCGAGCATGGGCTCATGGGTGCTCTACGGACTGGGGTCGGAGAACGAGAACCTTCCCGGCTTTGTCACGATCTGCCCGACCCTCGGCCACGGCGGCGTCACCAACTGGTCGAGCGCCTTCCTGCCGGCCGCCTACCAGGGCACGCCCATCGGCAACGCGAGCGTGCCGGCCAAGGACGCGGTGATCCGCTTCCTGGACAACGCCAAACTGACGCGCGAGGAAGAGCGGCGCCAGCTCGACCTGGTCCAGGACTTCAATCGGCGCCACCGCGAGGCCCATCCGGGCGCCGGCGCCGCGGAAGACGCGCTCGACGCGCGCATCGCCGCGGCCGAACTGGCCTTCCGCATGCAGTTGGAGGCGCCGCGCGTGCTCGACCTCGGCGCGGAGAGCGCCGCCACCAAGGCGGTCTACGGCGTGGACGAGATGCCGACGGACAACTTCGGCCGCCAATGCCTGATGGCGCGGCGCTTGATCGAGGCCGGCGTGCGCTTCGTGCAGTGCACCCACTCCTACAAGTGGGACCAGCACGGCAATCTGTTCGCCGACCACACCAAGAACGCCGCCGAGGTGGACAAGCCGATCGCGGGCCTGCTCGCAGATCTCAAGGCCCGCGGCCTGTGGGAGGACACCCTCGTCCTGTGGGGCGGCGAGTTCGGACGTACGCCGGTGTCCGAGGGCGGACGCGACGGCCGCGACCACAACCCGCACGGCTTCACCGTGTGGATGGCGGGCGGCGCGGTCAAGAACGGCTTTTCCTACGGCGCCACCGACGATTACGGCTTCTACGCCGCCGAGAACAAGGTGCACGTCCACGACCTGCACGCCACCCTGCTGCACATCCTCGGCCTCGATCACGAGCGACTGACCTACCGCCACGCCGGGCGGGACTTCCGCCTGACCGACGTCTACGGCAAGGTCGTGCGCGACATCCTGGCCTGAAGTCCTAGACTCCGAGCAGGATGCCGGTGCGCCAGACGCTGACGAGCGGCCGCGTGCCGGTTCTGGTTTGGACCGACGCGCTGGAGCCGGAAGCCGCGGCGCAACTGGCGCGCGTCAGCCGCCTCCCCTGCGTGGGCCCGCACGTGGCGGCGATGCCGGACGTCCACCTGGGCATCGGCGCGACCGTCGGCGCGGTGATCCCATTGCGCGGCGCGATCGTGCCCGCCGCCGTCGGCGTGGACATCGGCTGCGGCGTCATGGCCCAGCGCCTCGGCCTGACCGCAAACGAGCTGCCGGATGCGCTCGAGCCGCTGCGGGCGGCGATCGAGCAGGCGGTGCCGCACGGGCGCAGCGACCACGGCGGGCGCAACGATCGCGGCGCCTGGCGCGAGACCCCGGCGCCGCTCCTGCGGTTGTGGCGCGAACGCGGCCTGGAGCGCGCGCTACCGGCCTTGCTGGAGCGCCATCCCGCCTTGACGGGCTCCGGCCTCAACACGCATCGGCACCTCGGCACCCTGGGCACCGGCAATCATTTCATCGAACTCTGCCTGGACGAAACCGACGGTGTCTGGGTGGTGCTGCACTCCGGATCGCGCGGCATCGGCAATCGCATCGGCAGCCACTTCATCGCGCAGGCGCGCGCCCATCTGGAGCGGCGCGGCGTCCTGCTGGAGGACGCTGACCTCGCCTGGTTCGAGGAAGGGGAGCCGCTGTTCGCGGACTACCTCGCGGCCGTCTCCTGGGCGCAGGAGTTCGCGCGCTGGAACCGCGAGTGGATCATGGCGGCGGTCCTCGGCGCGCTCGGCCGCTCCTTGGCGCGTCCCATGCAGCCCGTGGGCGCAGCCGTGCAGTGCCACCACAACTACGTGGCGCGCGAACGCCACTTCGGCGAAGACCTGTGGCTGACCCGCAAGGGGGCGATCCGCGCCGGCGCCGGAGAGCTGGGAATCATTCCCGGTTCCATGGGGGTCGGCAGCGTGCTGGTGCGCGGCAAAGGCAGCGCGGAATCTTTCGCCTCCTGCGCGCACGGCGCCGGGCGGCGCATGAGCCGCGGCGCAGCGCGCCGACGCTTCACGCCGGCGGATCTGGCGGCCCAGACCGCGGGCGTCGCCTGCCGCAAGGACGAAGGCGTCCTGGACGAAATTCCGGGCGCCTACAAGGATCTGGCCGCGGTGATGGCGCACCAGGCGGACCTCGTGGAAGTGGTGCACACGCTGCGGCCGCTCGTGAACGTCAAGGGCTGAGCGGCAGGGGCGCGGCGCAGGCCTCGCCCTCCATCCGGGGATTGTTGACGCGCGCGTCCACCGGGAAGCGCTCCCAGGCGCGGCCCGCCGGCGGCTGCAGCAGCGCCTTGAGTTCGGCGGCGCGTTCCGCGGGCGTCTCCAGCCAGCGGCTGAAATCCCCGGGCTCGAGCACCACGGGCATGCGCTGGTGCACGTCTTCCAGGGCGGCTTCGGCCGCCATGGTCAGAATGGTGAAACTCTGCAGCACGCGCGCGGACGCCGGGTCCTTCCACTCCTCCCACAGACCCGCCATGGGAGTGAAGGCGGCGCCGGCGCGCCGGAGGAGCCACGGCTGCTTGCGGCTGCCTTCCTGCCGCCATTCGTACCAGCCGGTGGCAGGCACGAGGCAACGGCGCGCCTTCCAAGCGGCGCGAAAGGAGGGCTTCTCCGCCACGGTCTCGGCGCGCGCGTTGATCATGCGCTGCCCCATCGCCGCGTCCTTCGCCCACGACGGAATCAGCCCCCAGCGCAGGCGCGCAAACTGCCGGCTGCCGTCCGACCCCAGGCGCAGCACCGGAACTTCCTGGGTGGGCGCCACGTTCCAGCGCGCGCCGAGGTCCGCATCCTCCGCGAGATCGAAGAAACTGCGCACCACCTGCGGGTCGCGCGGTTCCAGGAGGAAGCGTCCGCACATGTTGTTCCCAGGATAGCGGTCGTGCGGCGCCGGGTCCGGGGCCCGGCCCGGCGGCACAGATGACCGAGGCCACGCCAAAAAAAAACGCCGCGGGGGTTTAGCCCCGCGGCGTCATGTTGAAAGTCCGGCACTGACCTACTTTCGCGCGTCAGCACTATCATCGGCGGCCGCTGCTTGACGACCGAGTTCGGAATGGGATCGGGTATGGCCAGCAGCCTATGGGCACCGGACGATTGGAAGCAGGAAGCGTTCGTTTTGGGAATCTTGAGCGAATCCCTTCCGCGCCGCGCGCGAGCGCGACGTAGAAGGGGAACCAAGCCAATCGGGCGATTAGTACGGCTTGCCTGAACACGTTGCCGTGCTTGCAGCTACCGCCTATCAACGTGGTCGTCTCCCACGGCCCTCATTGGG
>CAZDMB010000176.1:0-5895 GCA_964506175.1 uncultured Planctomycetales bacterium
GCGTCAGCGCGATCTCCGGCACCAGGATGATGGCTCCACGACCGAGTTCGAGGCAGCGGTCCAAGGCGTGCAGGTAGACCTCGGTCTTGCCGGAGCCCGTGATCCCGTGGAGCAGGAAGTCGCGGTGCGCTTCGTCCGTCAGCGCCGCGCGGATCTCGCCCGAGGCGGCCGCCTGCTCCGGATTGAGCGCGTGCGCGGCGATCGGAGCGGCGATCGCGCCGGCGAAAGGATCCAGCACTTCCGTGATGCGCCCGAAGCGCGCGAATCCGCGCCGCGCCAGCGACTCCAGCGGCGAGCGCGACAGCCCGGTGCGCGCCATGAAGTCCCGCACCTCGACCGGCCCCTGCGCGCGCCGCAGCCAGGCGAGGGCGCGCGCCTGCTTGGGGTGCGACTCCTCCAGCGCGAGAATCTCGGCCGCGCTGGGCGCGCCGCAGGCCTCGATCACCGCGATCGCGCGGCGCTCCCGTCCGCTGCGCAGCGCCGCCGGCAGCATCGCCGCCAGCGCCTGGCCCCAAGAGCACCAGCAGGCGTCCGCCATGCTGCGCCCCAGGCGCAACAGCGCCGGGGTGAGGAGCGGCTGTTCATCGAGCAGGGCGCGCACCTCCTTGATGCGCGCGTGCGCGAGACCCTCCGGCGGCGCCGGCTCCAAGCCGACCACCACCGCCAGGCGCTCGCGCGCGCCGAAGGGAACGCGCACGCGGCTGCCAGGCTGCATGCCCGCTGCGAGCGCCGCCGGCACGCGGTAGGAGAACTCGCGGCGCACCGGCGCGTCGAGCGCGACGCGGGCGAAGAGCGCTCGCGCGCCGGCGGGCGGAGCTGCGTCCGACGGCAGATGCGCGAAGAGCGGACCGGGCACGGCGCGCCGATTGTAGGCTGGGCCGCCTTGTCGTCCGGCGATCCCCGCATTCCCGTCACGCTCGTCACCGGTTGGCTGGGGGCCGGCAAGACCACCCTCCTGAACCGCATCCTGCGCGAGCCCGCGGGCTTGCGCTGGGCGGTGTTGGTGAACGAGTTCGGCGAGATCGCGGTGGATCATCGGCTGGTCGTGCGCAGCACGGAGCGCATGGTGGAGTTGGCGAATGGCTGCGTCTGTTGCACGGTGCGCGGCGACCTCGTGGCTTCTCTGGCGCGCCTGCGCCGCCGCCGCCCGCCCCTCTTTCGCCGGCCGCGCTTCGACCGCGTGCTGCTCGAGACCACCGGACTGGCGGAGCCGGCTCCCATTCTGCGCACCTTCCTGGCGGAGGCCAGCGTGGCCGCCGCCTACCGCGTGGATGCCGTGATCACCCTGGTGGACGCGATGCATGCGGACTTGGCCCTGGCCGAGCCCGCGGCGCAGGAACAGGCGGCGCTGGCGGATCTGCTGATCGTGAACAAGACCGAAACCATGGACGCCGCGGCCGTGGCCGCGTTACAGGCGCGTTTGGCGGCGCTCAATCCGGCCGCGCGGCAACGGACGGCCGTGCGCGCCGAGGTGCCGCTGGCGGAAATCTTGGCGGGAGGCGGCGGCGCCCGCGCCGCGCATTTGGCGTGCGCGACGCACGGCGATCACGGCGCGCACGACACCCACGGCATCCGTTCCGTCTCCTTGCGCAGCGCCGCGCCGCTGGACGAACTCAAGGCGCAACTGTGGCTGACCGGCGCGGCCAAATTGCACGGCGCGCGCCTGATCCGCTCCAAGGGCTTCCTGCATCTGGCGGGACGCCCCTATCGCGGCATTCTGCAGGGCGTCTACGAACTCTACACGGTGGAGGCGGGACCGCCGTGGGCGGAAGGCGAGCCCCGCCTCAACGAAATCGTGTTCATCGGTCGCGGACTGGACCGCGCCTTCCTGGAACGCGGACTCGCCGCCTGCGCGGCGGGCTAGCGCCCTACATCTTCGCCTGGCAATCCGCGCAGGGGTGCTCGGCGGTGCAGCCGGGCGCGGAGCAGTGCATGGCGTGGTGCTCGCCCTTGTCCCACTCGCGCTCGCACTCATCGCAGTGCGGGCCGACGATCAAGACACAAGAGCCGAGAGTGCTGGAGGCCAGCAAAGCGAGGGCGAGGGCGAGTTTTTTCATGGAATCTCCGTGGCCCGCTTATGCGCGGGCCCGGAGTTCGTGAGGCGATTTTCGCCTAGTTCTTCTTCGCCTTGGCCATGCACTCGGGGCACTCTTTGCCCTCGGCCTTGGCCTTCGCGCAGCAGTCGGCCATCGGCTTCTCGTCGCAGGTGGCGCCGGAGCATTCCTTCATTTCCGCGCAGCACTGGCCCTTGGCGGCGGCATCAGCGGAGGCCTCTTTCTGGCCGTCGGCCATGGTGTAGTTGGAGCAAGCGCCGGTGATGGCGAAGCAGGAGAGGAGGATGAGGTTCTTCATGGTGTGATGGGAGGCGGGGTTCAACCAGGGTCCGGCAATGATTGTAGGACCTGAAGCAGGGAGCCCTGAAGATTTTCGCGCTGCCAGTCGTTGAGTGACAGGATCTTCTCCAGGTCCACGGGACTGCGTGGCAGGGCGCGGGCGAGGTCTTCCAGCTGCCGACGGTGCAGCAGGCGCTCGCTCGGGAGGTCCAGGGCGATGGCCTGCTCCTTGCGCCATTGCCGCAAGGCCTCCAGGTTCTCGCGCTGGATCTGGCGGCGCCGCCGATCCGCCGGGGACAGCCGGGGAACCACGGCCATCTCCACGCGCTTGCCCGCAGCGGCCCCCAGGGCGGCCATGACTTCGTCGCCGAGTTTGCGGGCGACGTTCCAGCCGATGCCGGGGACGGCGGCGAGGTCGCGCGCATCGCGCGGCGGATGCGCCGCGAGGATCAGCAGCGCTTCGTTGCCCATCACGCGGAAGGGCGGCACGTCGCGCGCCTCCGCCGCGCGTTCGCGCCAATGGAACAGCGCCTCGAGCCGCGCCAGGCCTTCGGGCGCGAGTTCGCGGGCGCCCTTCAACTTCCGCCAGCGTTCCGGATCCTGCGGCCGGGGCACCAGCACCTCGCGCTCGAGGCGCTCGAACTCGTGCGCGGCGTGGCGCGCCAAGCCTCCGGACTCGAGCTCCGCGGCCAGCCGCGCGCGCAGATCCGGCAAGAAGCGCACGTCGGCGCGGGCGTAGGCCATCTGCTCCGCCGTGAGCGGGCGGCGCCCCCAGTTGGAGCGCTGCTCCTTCTTCGAGAGGTCGAGGCCGTAGATCTCCTGCAGCACGGCGGCGAGGCCCGTCTGTTTGTGCTTGAGCAGAGTGATCGCCACTTGGGTGTCGAACAGGCCGCGCACCTCCACCGCCAATTCCTTGCGCAACAGCATCAAGTCGTATTCCGCGGCGTGAAAGATCTTGGTGATCCGCGGATCGGCGAAAAGCGGGGCGATCCGTCGCAACTCGGGGCCGAGCGCGATCGGATCCACCAACCATTCGTTTTCGCCGTCGGCGACTTGCAGCAGACACAGCCGCTCGCGGTAGGCGTGGAAGGAGTTCGCCTCGGTGTCCACGCCGATGGCCGGCGCCGCCGACCACCGGGCCAGCGCCTGATCGAGGGCGCGGACGTCCTCGACCAGCCGCACCGGCGGCCAAGCATCCGAAAGCTGGTGCGGCATGCGCTAGAGGATCCGCAGGAAGACGGGCGTCGTCAAGGCGCTGCCGCTGAAATTCGAGTTCACGATCTCCGCCCGCCAGTAGCAGGACTGCCCGGGCACGGGATCGCTGACCAGCGCGGAGCCCCCGCCGGTCAGGCCGGTCTGCTGCAGGATGACCGTTTCACCCGCGCGCGTTCCGCGGTAGACGGTGAGCGTCGCCGGCAGCGCGCCGCCGAGGTTGTAGAAGACCTCGACGCCGGCGCGGAAGCCCGGCGGAATCTGGCCGGCAGCGGCCGTCAGCAGCTCGCCCATCTGCGCCGCGCGATTGCCGCCGCGCACCTCCATTTCCAGAAAGGGGCCGTTGGAGAGGTAGGAACGGCCGGATTTGAGCGCCGCCACCAGGTTCGGCTCGGAGTAGGCGCCGGGCACGAAGGTGTGCGTGGCGCCGAAGGCGTAGGCGGCGTCGTGCGTGTCGCTGCCGGAGTACGGATAGAGCAGCCGGCCCTCGCGCAGACGTCCGAGCCACCAGTCCACGTAGCTGCGGGAGAAGGTGCCCGTGTTCTCCGAGCCGTTCCACACTTCCACGCCCCACACGCCGCCGGCCTCCTGCCCCTTCATGTAGGCCACGCTGTTGTAGGCCCAGTAGCTGGCCGCCGGGTGATTGGCGACGGTGAAGCCGCCCTCCGCGTTCACCGCGCCGTAGTTCACGCTCTGCGGGTTGATCGGGCGATCGCAGAAGTCGAGCACGCCGTCGGCGCCGCCCGGCTTGCGGCTGTCGATGGCGTGGGCGCCCATGTGATGCACGTCCTCGCCGAAGCCGAGCGCGCACAAGGCGTCGGCCGCGTCCGCACCGGATTGCGGCCCTTCCTCGCGGCCGCTGATCTCCGTGCCGCAGATGACGACGAAGGCCGGATCCGTCAACGCCAACGACTCGCCCTTGACGGCGTTGAACTCGGTGTCGCTGTTGATGCAGTAGGAGTGCGTCGTCGTGCTGAAGAAGTCGAAGCCGAGCGCCTGGAACTGCGCCTTGAGCTGCGCGTTGGTGAAGCCGCCGGTGAGGTTGACGGTCTCCGCCGGGCACGAATCACAGCCGCCGACGGCTTCGTCGCGGCAATTGTGGACGTGGAGATCGCCGGCGTGCCACTGCCCCGGACCGGCGGCGGCGGCGCGCCCCGCCGGCGGCCCCATGAAAGGCTCGAGGAGCGCGACTTCGTGCGCCAAGGTCGCGGCGAAGGCGGCGCCGCGGGCGTCGCGCCCGCGCACGCGCACCGTGAGCGGCGCCAGATCGCCGGCTTGGGCGTCGGCGCCGAAGAGCGCGGCGAGGTCCACGCTGAATCGCAACTTGCGCAACTGCGGCGCGCCGCTGGCCTGGAGCGCGCGCACGCCGGAAAAAATCGAGCGCAGCAACGCGGCTTCGGCGTCGGGTCCGAGTTCACGGCGCGCCTCCAGCGGAATGAAGAGCCGGTTGCGGTGCCGGTGGGACAGATCCGGGGAGATGGTCTCCAATTGGCGCAAGATTTCCTCGACCGCGCCGCCGTCGCCGGCGATGCGCTCCGCGCCGAGCGGCACGGCTGTGAGCACGGCACCCGACCCGTCCAGCACCTCGAGCCGATCCAGGATCAGGGTCTCCGTGCCGGCGTTGCACAATTCCACCCCCATGGGCACCAGGCCATCGGCCTGACGCACGCCGTCCATCAGACCGAAGGGCCAGATGCGCAAGGGCGTGGCGTCGGGGCGCGGGCGCAGACCGGCGCGCGGCTCGCTGGCGGCAGGGCTGGCGGACCAGCCAGCCAGCAGGCTGCCGAGGGCCAAGGCGGGGAGGAGCAGACGCGCCATTCCGCCATTGTGGCACAAGGCGCCGTGAGGATGTCGCAAAGCACGCGCGGGGGGTAGTTTTATGGGTGAAACGAAGTTTTATAAGGATTCTGCCTCAGGGGTGGCGAACCCAAGGTACAAATCATGGCAGCTTCGGGATGCAGGAACCTTTCGTTCCTTCGCCCTGTCCCAACCATTGCCCACCTCGGCGGATTCACTCCGCAGGCCGGGTCCTACCCCCTTCGAACCAGCAAACCGCTCTGAACGCACCATGAAGCTCCATCACCTCCTCCTCGCGGGAGCCGCCAGCCTGGCCTTGGTCCAGGTCGGGCGCGCCTGCATTGAGGAGCTGGACCTCGCCAAAATGGTGGCCAAAACGGACGCAGCTGTGCGCGGCACGATCACTGACGTGCGCACGGTCCGTTACACGCCGCCCGGCGACGACCGGCTCATCTTCACTGTCCTGACCGTTCAGGGCACCGACCTCTACACCGGCCAGGCCCGGACCATCGAGGCCGCCTTCCTCGGCGGCACGCACGAAGGCGATTCGATG
>CAZDMB010000177.1:0-5876 GCA_964506175.1 uncultured Planctomycetales bacterium
TACGCGCAAGCCCACCCGCTCGGCGGCGCGGAGCAGCCGGCCAAGAAGAACGCCCGCCGGCGTGGACCGGCGGGCGCTGCCGCTTGGTGACCCCATGGGGATTCGAACCCCAGTTGCCAGGATGAAAACCTGGTGTCCTAGGCCTCTAGACGATGGGGCCGACGACGCCGCGGCGCGGCATCGGGCCGCAAAGGATAGGTAGAGCCGGGGGAAGCGTCAAGCCGCGGCGCAGGCCAGGAATTCCTGCGCGAGGATGGCGGGCACCGTTCGTCCGGCCAGCAGCGCGGCGGGCAGCACCGGCAGCGTGTAGGTCTCCACCTCCAGGTCGGCGCCGCGGGCGCGCACGGCGCGCACCGCCGCGCGCCACGGCGTGCCGGCGAGGCCGCCGCCGAAGTCGGCGACGTGGATCGGCACGTGGCAATGCACGCGCAGGTCCGAGCAGGCGTCGGCCACCGGATCTGCGAGGAACTCCGGCAGGTCGCGCCAAGCGCGGTCGGAGGGCTCGGGCCCGCGACCGCGCACCTGGTGCAGATAGGGATCCGCGGCGAAGTCCGCGAGACGCGCGAGCAGCAGCGGGGTCAGACGCCCTGGCACCGCGAGTGCCGCGCTCACTTGCGCCTTGCCCAGCGGCGTGCCCGTGGCGTCCAGCGCGGCGAGCGCTTCCGCCGGCGTCTCGCCGACGACGGCCGAATGACAAAGGTCCCAGCACACCGCCAGCCGTCGCTCCGCGGCGGGCCGATCTCCCTCGAGCGTCGCGAGCCACTGCGCCAAGTCGGCGACGCGCTCGAAGGCGCCGTCCGGCTCCGGTTCGAGGGCCAGGCGCACGGGCGCGGCGCGCCGCGCGGCGTGCGCGTCGAGGGCGTCGCGCGCGCGCAACAACTGCGACCGGGCGGCGGGCGCGGCGCGCAGCTTCTGCCCATAGCCCAAGGGACAGGTGGAGAGGGAAAGCGCGCCGACGGCAGGCGCGAGTCCGACGAGCGCGGCGGCGACGTCGAGCGTGAAGCGCAGCCGATCCGGATGCGTCCAGTCGGGTTGAAAGGCGCGCTCCTTCACGCGCGCGCCGTGGAAGCCGCCGAAGGGAAACGCGTTGGCGGTCCAGACCTCCACGCCGGCGTCGGCCAGGGCGCGCGCCAGCGCAGCGCGCTCCGCTGCCTGCGTGCGGAGTTCCGCCGCGGCGGAGGCGGCCAGGTAGAGGCCGAAGCCGGGACGGGACGGACCGCCGTCCGCGCGCACGGCGTCCGCCCAGGCGCGTACCGGGCCGCGCACGGCTGCGAGCGCCTCCGCGACGGTCTCGGCCGGAAACACGTTGCCGCACAGCGCGAGACGCGCCGCCGGCATCATCCCTGCCAGCGGGCGGCCTCGGCCAGGAACTCGTCCGCGCGGCGCGGGAAGCGCCGCAGGAAGCCGCGCGCCTCGAGGCGCGCGTAGTCATCGAGCCCGGCCGCGTGCAGGGCGCCCAGGACGGCCAAGGCGGCGCGGCCGTCGCGCGGGGCCGCTGCGGACCAGGCGCGCGCGGCTGCCAGCCGGGCCGCCGGCGTGGCCAAGGGGTCCTCCTGCTTGGCCAGGAATTCCTTCTCTTGCGCCGAGGGCGGCGCGGGGACGTCGGCCGCTGGCGCCGCCGGCGCCGCCGGACGCTCGACGCGCAAGGGCAGATTCAGCAAGGCGGTGCCGCCGCTCTTGACGGCGAAGCTGCCGTAGTAGCTGCTGCCGCCCGCCAGTTCCGCCAAGGCCGGGAGGCGCGCGAACAGCGACCGCGCTCCCCCGCGCAGCACCATGAGGCGCGCCGCGGGATGCTCCTCGCGCAAGGCGTCGCCGATGGCCGTGAAGAAGCGCAGTTTGCCGCCGCCGGTGGCGAGGCGCAGTTCCGCGCCGGCGTAGCGCGCATCGAGCGGCGCGCGGCCCATCGCCGGATAACTGAGCCGCAGCAGGTAACTCCCGGCATCGAGGGTCCCGAGATCGGTCTCGATCTCGAACGCCACCTTGCGCGCGACGATGGCGCCTTCGGCGTCGAACACCTCGACCATCAGATCCTCGCGGATCTCGGTGCTCTGGATGGAACGGCGCAGATCCAGGGCCGCGCTCGCGCCTTTCGCCGGCACCTCGAAGGGCTGCTCGACGACGCCGAAGAACATGCCGTGATCGCCGAAGACGAGCGGGCGAATGGGATCAGGGCGGACGTTCATGGGCGCCGTCACCGGCACGGCGACGCCGTCGACGCTGGCGCTCGCCTCGCAGGCGAAGTCGCGCAGAGGCGATTTGATCGCCAGGTACGCCACGTCCTGTCCGGCCGGCACGATCACCTCGTCGCTCTGCGGCACCAGGCCGTCGAAGCGGACGCGCGCAAGGTAGTGCGCAGCCTCGTTGGAAGCCCAGCGGGCGGCGACCGCCAGTTCCCAGATGGTGCCGGCCTCGACCGGCGCGTCGAAACTGGCGGTGCCGCCATCCTCGAGCACGTAACGGCCGCGATGCTGGCGGTCGCCCGCATACAGGAAGCCGCTGACGCAGCCGGCGCCGGTGCGCAGTTCGTTGCGTGCCCCGCCCTGCTGGCGCAACTCGACGTGCGCGCTGCGCGCGCCGTAGGGCACCTCGAGGAAGACGCGCTCCAAGCCGCCGGGAGGAAGCTCGAACTCGCGTTGGTACTCGGCGTCGGCGTCCGCGCGCTCCGCCAGGACGATGGTCACCGGCAGGATCACGTCGGGACCGGAGTCGGGCGGCGCGTCGGCGTCGGTGAGGAGCACGCGCGCGCTGTGCAGACCCGGCTTGAGGCCGGCGGTGCGCACGCGCACGGTGAACGATTTCCCGCTCGCGTTGAGGTAGAGGGCGTCGGGCGCGTCGACCCACTCCGCCTCGGCCTGCACGCGGAAAGTGTGCAGGAAGGCGGCCTTCTCCGCGTTCGCGGCGTCCTCGGCGAACACCGGCGCCAAGCGCACGGTGCGATCGAAGTCGCCGCCGTCGGCCGCGCGGCGCTCGTAGATGCCGGCGCCCGTGCCGAAATCATTGTCCACGGTGAGTTCGTACTCGCGGGCCGCGCCGGCGTCGTCCGCCAGCAGCCGCAGGCTTTCGAGGGCGCGCTCCATGCGGATCGCGCCGTGGCCTTGATCCACCCAGGTGAAGCCCGGCAGCGGCTCGGCGCTCGCGCGCATCGCCCGATACAGCCGCGGCCATTCCTGCGGCAGACGCTCGGCGGTGGCGGCGCAGCGCAGCAGCGCCACGCATGCCGCCATCTGCGGCGAGGCCATGGAAGTGCCGTTGAAGTTCTCGCCCAGGTTGAGGGTCCAGGAGGGCAGAGGACTCACGGCGGCGCCGGGAGCGGCGAAGTCCACGCCGAGGGCGCCGGTCGGCAGCGGGCCGCGGGAGGAGAAATCGAACAGCACCGGCCCCGAGGGGGCGATGCTGGCGTAATTGGCCCGCTCGGTGTCCGGCCACACCGCGGCGGCGACGGCGAGCGCATGCGGCACGGTGGCGGGCGCGCCGACGGTGGACAGGGTCGGGCCCTCGTTGCCGGCGGAGCACACGAGGAAGAGGCCGCGGCGCGCCGCCTCCTCCACCGCCACCGCCTCCGGCTCGCGTCCGTCAGCGAAGAAGGACGGTCCGCCGAAGGACATGTTGGCCACCTGACAACCGGCCTGCACCGCGTAGTCGAGACCTTTGGCGATCGAGAAACCGCTGGTCGAGCCGCCGAACTTGCCGTCGCCGATCTTGATGGCGACGATCTCGACGCCCGGCGCCAGGCCGTTGAGGCGCCCGCCCGGCCCTTCCCACGAGCCGATGATGCCGGCGACGTGCGTTCCGTGGCCGTTGGCGTCGAAGAAGAGATGCGTGAGCGCGCCGCCCTCCTCCACTTGCACGGCGTAGTTCAGCAGCGCCTCGTCGCCGAGCGTGGCCCAGTCGCCGCTGTCGCGGAAACCGCGCAACGGCCGCTCCTCGCCCAGGTCGCCGTCCTCGTCCTGATCCACCACCACCCGCCAGGCGCCGGCCTCCTCCCAGGCGACGAGGTCCCACACGGGTCCCGCGTCGCGGAACTCCTCCCAATACCGCTCCTCCTCGGTGCGGCGCGCGTCCTCGCCGATGGCGACGGCGCCGCTCGCTTCGCGGCGGGCGGCGGCCTCCAGCCACGCGCGCTTGCCGTCGCGCCATTTCTCCTCACGGCGCTCGCGGATGCGGGCGCGCAGCTCCTCCGGCAGGAATTCCTCGCCGATGCGCCCCAGGCGGAACGTGCGCCCGGCGACCGCATGCCCGCCCAGACGCAGCACCCGCCCCGAGAGCCCCACCAGTTGGCCGTCCGCGGCCTGCGCCACGCGCGTTGTGTCGAGGCGCCCGTCGGTGGTGGCGTCGTACCAGTCCACCACCTTGCGACGGCCGTCCGGAGTGCGCTGCAGGAAGGGGTGCCCCGGGTCCACGCCGGTGTCGAGCACGGCGACGCGGATGCCGCGGCCGTCGTAATCCGGGTGCGCCGCGAGGAATTCTTCGACGCCCAGGTCCACCTTGGGGAGTTGACCGGCGAGCGGGTCTTGCGCGGCGAGACCAAGCCACAGGGAGGCGAGTGCCAGCATCCCGCCGAGTGTACGCGCCGACCCCGGCGCAGCCGCCGCCGGCCCTAGGAGGCCTCGGCCGCGGCCCAGACCTCCGGCGGCACCAGGAAGCGCGCGCAGGAGGGGCAGCGGGCGATGGTGGCCTTGCTGCGCACCTTGACGGCGTCGTTCGGCGTCAGGCGCGTGCCGCAGCCGCCGCAGGAATCGCCCTTGAGGGCGACCACGATCCGTCCGGGCGAGCGGCGTCCGAGCGCATGGAAGTGCTCGCGCACGCCGGCCTCGCAGTCGGCGAGGGCCGCGTCGCGGCGCGCAACGTAACCGGCGATCTCGGCCTTCAGCGCCGCGAGGTCGGTCTGGACCAGGGCGCTGAACTGCTCGAGATCCTCGCGCGCCGAGGCCAGGCGGCCGCCGATTTCGAGCCGCTTGCGCGCCAACTCTTCGGCGCGCTCGAGCAGCCCGATGGCCTCGTCCTGGGCGCTCGCGCTGAGGGCGCGCAACTCGCCGGCCTCGTGCTGCGCCACGCGCACCGAGGAGGGGTCACGCGCCTCGAGCGCCTGCTTCTCCAGCTTGGCGACGCGCGTTTCGCGCGCGCGCACCTCGTTCTCCAGTTCCTGCGCGCGCACCAGGGCGGCGCGGCGCTCGCTCTCGGCCTGGTTGGCCTCCGCCTCGAGCGCGCGCACCTGCGCCGAACGCTCGGAGAGTTCGACCGGCAAGCCCTCGGCGCGACGGCTCAGGACGACCACGCGCTCTTCCAGCCGTTGGGCCTGGACGAGGCGGGCGTGCAGATCCTCCACCCACCCATCAGAACAACGCCGAGCCCTCAGGACAAGCCTTCGAGGAAGCCGGAGAGTTTGCGCGCGCGGATCGGGTGCTGCAGTTTGCGGATCGCCTTGGCTTCGATCTGGCGCACCCGCTCGCGGGTGACGCGGAAGATGCGGCCGACCTCCTCCAAGGTGTAGGTGTAGCCGTCGCCGATGCCGTAGCGCAGCTTGATGATCTCGCGCTCGCGGAAGGTCAGCGACTCGAGCACGTCGTTGATGCGCTCCTTGAGCATCTCCTGCCCGGCGCGCTCGACCGGGTTCTCGGAGGTCTCGTCCTCGATGAAATCGCCGAAGTAGCTGTCTTCGCTGTCGCCGATCGGCCGGTCGAGGCTGATCGGGTGCTTGGCGATCTTCATCACGCGCTGCGCCTCGTCCACCGTGATTTCGGCGGCCTCGGACATTTCCTCGAGGCTCGGCTCGCGGCCCATGGTCTGCAGCAGGCGCTTCTGCACCGCGCGCAGCTTGGACATGGTCTCGATCATGTGCACCGGGATGCGGATGGTGCGCGCCTGGTCGGCGATCG
>CAZDMB010000178.1:0-5783 GCA_964506175.1 uncultured Planctomycetales bacterium
CCCGCTGCTGGCGCTGCAGTTCCTGCCCGGCCGTTCCGCAGCCACGCGCGCCCCGCGGGTGTTCGCGTGGTGCTGGCTGCTGCCGAACCTGATCTTCTTGACGATCGCGCAGTCGAAACTTTCTTCCTACGCCTTCTTCCTCCTGGTGCCGATGGCGCTGCTGGCCGCCGCCAGCATCGAAGACCTGCTGCAGCGCGGCTACGGCCGGCCTCGCGAGCGCCTGGTGGTGGGCGTCCTCGCGGGCGCGCAAGCAGCCGCGCTGCTCGCCGGCGCCGGTTTCGCCGCGCCGCTCATCCCCGGTTCGACGGCGCCGATTCTCGTGGCCGGCGCCCTGCTGCTGCTGTTCGCCGCGCGCTTCAGCTGGCGGCCCGCCGCCTGGGCTCTGGCGCCGGCAGCCGTGGCGCTGCCGTTGGCGATGGGCTGGATGCTGGTTCGCTCGGCCGGTCCCATCGAAGACCTGATCTCCTCGCGCGACGCCACCGTGGATCTTCTGCGACAGATTCAGCCGGGAGACGCCATCGTCACCGACAAGACCCTCGTGCGCGGCGTCCACTACTACAGCCGCCTGCCGGTAGTGGTCGCCGACACCGAAGCGCAACCTTTCTGGACACCGCATCCCGTCACCGTCGTGGTGGGCGCAGTCGGGCTGCGCCGCTGGATCCGGGAGCATCCGCGCACGTGGGTGGTGGCGCGCAAGGCGGGTTGGAACCTGCTGCCTTCCTCCGCGGACTGGGAGATGAAGCCGAGCTACTTCGGCACGAAGCTCCTCGTCCTGCTCGGACCGGACGACGCGGCGCCGCCGGGCGGCAACGGACCCTAGCGCCGGCGCAAACGCAGCAGGAACACCCCCAGGATGGCCAAGCCGATGGCCAGCAGACCCCAGGTCAGGACGCGGTGCGCGGTGGTGGCCTCGTCGGCGAAGCTGCGCGCGACGAAATAACCCGCCAGGAACTCGATGCCGATGCTCGCGAGCAAGGCCGGCACCTCGGCGATCGCGTACTTCCACAGGGACAGCCGCATCATGCCGGCGCAGAGAAGCGTCGGACCGCGCGCCCCCGGCAGGAAGCGCGAGGCGGTGATCATCCACGCGCCATGCGCCTGCACCTGGCCGCGAAACCACAAGAGGCGCCGCGGATGCAGCAACCGCTTGACCCACGGCCAGGCCAACGCCTTTCCGCCGAAACGGCGGCCGAGAGAGAACACCACGGTGTCAGTGGTGAAGATCGTCGCGTAGCAGGTCAGGACGACGGCCCAGCCGTTGAGGCCGCCGTGCTCGCTGATGCCGCCGGCGGCGAAGATCACCACGTCCTCGGGAATCGGCCAGCCCAGCGCCCCCAACACCAACAGGGTCAGGATGCCGAGATAGGCGTGTTCGGTGATGAGGTCCACGCGATGCTTCCGGCGCCCGGCTTCGTTCCGCCGGCTGCGAGGCTGCCGGCGGGGAGGCGCGCGCGCTCACCATACCGGCGCTGGCCGCGCGCGGAATCGCCTGGCGCTGCGGCTATAGTCGCCGACTCGCGTCCATGGCCATGTGCCCGTCCCGTGCGCCCGTGCCCCTCCTCGCGCTGTGCGCCGCGCTGTGCGCGCAGTGCGCCAACCCGCGCGCCGCGCCCGCGCCGCGCACGCACTCCTTCCTTCAGGCCGGCGGCACCACCTGCATCCGCAGCTTCACGCCGGGCGGCCCGCCGGAAGGCACCGTGACGTGGACCACCCCGTGGAGCACGCGCGACGCCACCATGCTGCCGGACGGAAACCTGCTGCTCGTCGTGTCGCGCGGGCAGGACGGCTTTCCCGGCGGCGGGCTGCTGGAGATCACCCGCGAGCAGGAGACGGTATGGAAGTACGTCGGCCAGCAGGAAGAAGTGAACAGCGGCCAGAAGACCGCCGCGGGCACCTACGTGCTGACCGAGGCCGGTCCGCAGCCGCGCCTGCTGGAAGTGGACGCCGCCGGGCGCGTGCTCGTGCAGTTTCCGCTGGCATGCCAGCGCGAGAACGCCCACATGCAGACGCGCATGGCGCGCAAGTTGGCGGACGGCACCTATCTCGTCCCCCACTTGCTCGATTTCGCCGTCAAGCAGTACGACCCGTCCGGCGCCGTGTTGCGCGTGGTGGACACGCGCCTCGCCGACGCCGCCGGCCAGCCCTTGGAGAGCTGGCCCTTCACCGCCATCGCCCTGGACGACGGCGGCGTGCTGGTCGGCCTCACGCACGCGAACACCGTGGCCGAGTTCGACGCCCGCGGGCGCGTGACGTGGCAGGTCAGCAACGCTGAACTCGGCGGCATCATCCAGGACGCCTGCGGCGTCCAGCGCCTGCCCAACGGCAACACCGTCGTCACCTCTTACGCCGCCGGCCCGGGCGAGGTGAACCTGTGGGAAGTCACCCCGGACAAGCGCCTCGTGTGGAGTTGGCGCGGACCGGGCCACGTGCACGCGTTCCAGATCCTGGACACCGACGGGCTGCCGCTGTCCGGGCCGCCCTTGAAATGAGCGGACCGCGCGCGGGCCAGGCCACCCTGATGCTGGCGTTCGCGGCCGCAGCGGCCGCGCTCGTCCTGCCGCGCGCCTCGGCGCCGGCGCCCGCCGCGGTGGACTACAACCGCGACGTGCGGCCCATCCTGGCGGAGAATTGCTTCTCGTGCCACGGCTTCGACGAGAAGGCGCGCAAGGCCGAGTTGCGGCTCGACCAGGCGGAGAGCGCCTACGCCGAGCGCGACGGCGTCGTGGCCATCCGCCCGGGAGATCTCGCCGGCAGCGAGTTGTGGCGCCGCATCCGCGAGGAGGATCCGGACGAACGCATGCCGCCGCCGAAGTCGAAGCGCCGGTTGAGCGCGGATCAGATCGCCATCCTGCAGGCCTGGATCGAGGAAGGCGCGCCCTACGCCGCGCATTGGTCCTTCCTCCCTCCCGTCCAGGCGCCGCTGCCCGCAGGCGCCGCGCAGCCGGTGGACGCCTTCGTGCGCGCGCGCTTGGCGGCCGAAGGCCTGAGTCCGGCCCCGCGGGCGGACCGCGCTACCCTCATCCGCCGCCTCAGCCTCGATCTCACCGGCCTGCCGCCAACCGCCGAGGAGGCGAGCGCGTTCGTCGCTGATCCGGCGCCGGACGCCTATGCGCGCCTCGTCGACCGCCTGCTGGCGAGTCCCCACTACGGCGAGCGCATGGCCTTGGCGTGGCTGGACGCCGCGCGTTACGCCGACACCAATGGCTTCTCCATCGACGGCGGGCGGCACGCGTGGTTGTGGCGCGATTACGTCATCCAGTCCTTCAACGCCAACAAACCCTACGACCAATTCCTGCGCGAGCAGCTGGCCGGCGACCTGCTGCCGGGGCGGGGCGAGGAGCAGCTCGTCGCCACGGGCTTCCAACGCAACAACATGGTGACGCACGAGGGCGGCACCATCGCCGAGGAGAACCTCGCCAACTACAACGCCGATCGCGTCAAGACCCTGGGCGAGGCGGTGCTCGGGCTCACGCTCGGCTGCGCGCAGTGTCACGATCACAAATTCGATCCCGTCACGCAGCGCGACTACTATGCGATTTTCGCCTATTTCAACAGCCTCGGCGATGCCGGGCACGACGGCGACGGCGGCGTCAATCCGGGTCCGTCGATGGCGCTGCGCACACTGCTGCGCACCGGCGAGGAGCCGGAGCTGCGCGCGCGCATCGCGCACCTCGAGGAGCAACTCGCCAACCCGGCGCCCGGCATGCTCGACCGCTGGGAGGCGGCGCAGCGCGCGGAATGGGCGCAGCGCGGCCTCGGGCTGGAGCTCCAACCCGTGCGCCTGCTGAAGATCAGCACACCCAACAGCGGCAGCGGCTTCACCATCGAGGACGAGCGCTACGCCTGCATCAGCCAGCCGGTCGGCTTCGCCGCCTTCGACGTTTCGATGGCTCTGCCGGAGCTGACGCAGCCCATCACCGGCCTGCGGGTGGTGATGCACGCCGATCCTGCGGCGCCGGACGCGGGTTGGGGCTACGGCCCCGGCAAGGACGGCAAGGGCAACTTCGTTCTGACCAGTCTCAGCGTCAGCGCGGGCGCCGTGCCCTCGGACCAGGTGAACCTGTACCGGCTGACGCCGCTGCGCGCCGCGACCGCCAACTCCTGGGACGAAGCCAATCGGCCGGAAGGCGTGCTCAACACCAAGAACAGCGAAGGTTGGGGGCCGGACATCACGCACACCGGCCCGGTCTACCTGACGGTGACCTTCGCCGAGCCGCTGCCGCCCGCCGACGCCGCCTATCTGACGGCGCAGGTGAATTTCGGCCGCGGGAACAATCTGATGGCGCGGCGCATGGAGTTCTTTCTCATGACGGGCCGCGACGACGGCAGCCCGTTGCCGCCCGACCTCCGCGCGCTGCTCGAGCTGCCGCCGGCGCAGCGCAGCGCCGCGCAGCAGCAGGAAGTGATCGCCTATCACGCGCGCCACGGCCCCGAACTTGCGCGCGCGCGCGTGGACCTGGAGAACGCGCGCGAGCGGCTCGCCGTCCTGACCGAAGCCTTTCCGGCGATGGTGATGGCGGTCGCCGAGCATCCGCGCGACACCTTCCTGCTGCACCGCGGCAACTACGCCGATCCGCGTGAACAAGTCTTTCCGGCCACGCCCGCCGTCCTGCCGCCGCCGCCGCCGGACGCGCCCGCCGATCGTCTCGGCCTCGCCCAGGGGGTCACCATGCGCGCCAACCCTCTCACCGCGCGCGTGGCCGTCAACCGCGTGTGGCAGATGCTGTTCGGCGTGGGGATCGTGCGCACGGCCGCGGATTTCGGCACGCAGGGCGAGTGGCCCTCGCATCCGGAACTGCTGGATTGGCTGGCGGTGGACTTCATGGACCACGGCTGGGACCTGAAGGCCCTCATCCGGACGATCGTGCTCTCCGAGTGCTACCAGCAGTCCTCCTTCACCACGCCCGAGGCGCTCGCCCGCGATCCAGACAACCGCCTGCTGGCGCGCGGCGCGCGCTTCCGGCTGCCGGCGGAGTTCATTCGCGACGGCGCGCTCGCGATCAGCGGCTTGCTGGTGCCGCGGCTCGGCGGCCCGAGCGTGAACCCCTACACGCCGGGCGATCCCTGGCGCGAAATCAGCCACTTCGCCAGCACGCCGGCGACGGCGCAGAGTTTCGTGCAGGACCACGGCGAGAAGCTCTATCGCCGCAGCCTCTACACCTACTGGAAGCGCACGCTGCCCCCGCCGTCGATGGCGGCTTTCGACGCGCCGAACCGCGAGACTTGCGTCGTCGCGCGCAGCAGCACGAACACGCCCCTCCAGGCGCTGACTCTGCTCAACGACGTCCAGTTCGTCGAAGCCGCGCGCGCCTTCGCCGAGCGCATCCTGCACCAACCCGGCGACGACGACGCGCGCTTTGCCTGGGCCTTCGCCACCGCCACCGCGCGTCCGCCCAGCCTCGCCGAGCTGGGGGTGCTGCGCCGCGCCTTGGCGCGCGAGCGCGCCGCCTTCCGCGCCGATCCGGCCGCGGCCGCGGCCTTGCTGCAGGCCGGCGAATCGCCGCGTGACGAGAACCTGGATCCGCTGGAGCATGCCGCCTGGGCGCAGGTGGCCGCGCTGCTCCTCAACCTCTCTGAGACCATCACGCGCACATGATTCCCCGCCCCATTGACCGGCGCGCCTTCCTCGGCGGCGCCGCGCACGGCATCGGCGGCGCGGCGCTCGCGGCGCTGTGGCCGCGCGCGCGGCAGGAGCCGGCGGTCGCGGGGCAGCCGGGCCTGCCCGGCCTGCCGCACTTTCCGCCGCGCGCCAAGCGGGTCATCTGCCTGTTCCAATCCGGCGG
>CAZDMB010000179.1:0-5679 GCA_964506175.1 uncultured Planctomycetales bacterium
GCCCTGTCCCTGGTGCCGCCAGTGGCGCCGCTGCTGCCGGGCAAAGCCCTCGGCGGCCGTCTTTCCTTCCATCCGCTGTTCGCGCCGCTCAGCACGGTGGTCGGCCTGGCCGTGGCCATCCCGCTGCTGGGGCGCCTCCTGGCGCGCACGCGCCTGCCGAGGCGCGACGGCCTGCTGCTCGCCGTCGGCGCCTGGGCGGCGGTGGCCGCCGTGTTCGCCTGGCGGGACGCCCAGCGCCACGAGCGGGTGCTGGCCGAGCGCGTGACGGCGGCCGGCGCCGCGCGCGCCCCGCGCCAACCGGACGTCACCTTGATCGTGCTGGACACGCTGCGGGCCGAAGGCGTCGGCGGCTCCTGGGAAGACCAGGTTCTCATGCCCTTTCTGACCGAGCGCCTGCGCGCCGCGCGCGTGTTCCCCAACGCCTACTCCGGCGCCAACAACACGCCGCCGGGGCATGCCACGCTCTTCACCGGCCTCTATCCGGCGGAAAGCCACACGCTGTCCAAGGGGCACAGCGAGCTGGCGCCGGAAAACTTCACGCTGGCGGAATACCTGCGCCAGTTCGGCTACCGCACGGCGGGCGTCACCAGCAATCAGCGGCTCGACGGCAAACTCGGGTTCGCCCAGGGCTTCGAGATCTGGGACGACGGCCTGGTGGTGGATCCCACCGGCCGCTACGCCGCGATGCGGCGCGCCTCGCTGTGCTCGCTGGCGCGCGCGCTCGGCGGCAAGCCGCTGACGGTGCGCCTCAAGGTGCTCGCGGACCGCAATTCGCCGACGGACCAGCATCGGTTGACGGCCGCCGACACCGCGCGCCAGGCGGGCGCGGTGTTGGACCAACTCGGACGCGCGCCCGGCGAGCCGCTGTTCTTCTTCGTCAACTTCATCGACCCGCACCTGCCGTACGAGACGCGCGCCGATCTCGCCGCGGCCTTCCTGCCGAACGTGCAGGACGCGGTCATGGAGGCGGCGCGGCATTACGTGCCGGAAATGATCAGCCTGATCTACGACCTCGGCGAACAGATCCACGCCGGTCGGCCGAGCGGCGCTCCAGGGGAGTTCGAGCGCCGGCTCGAATGGCTGCACGAGGCCTACTGGGAGCAATGCCGCCAACTGGACGAGGGCGTGCGCGAACTCTTCGCGCACCTGCAGCGCCACGGGCTGCTGGACCCGGAAGACCTGGTCATCATCACCGCCGACCACGGCGAGCAGCTCGGCGAGCACGCGGAGTTCCTGCACGGCAACGCGCTCTACGAGGGCTCCGTCCGCGTGCCGCTCGCCGTGTTCGGCGGCGAGTTCACCCCCGGCACCGATTCGGCCCTGGTCAGCGGCGCGGATTTCTACCCCACCGTGCTCGCGGCGATGCAGATCGATCCGGCGGCGTGGCCGGCCGCACTCGCCGGCCGCCCGTGGCAGGCGCCGGCGGATCCGCAGCGTCTGGTGCGTTTCGAGTCCGGCGGGCTGCGCGGCTTCCGCCGCGGCAACCACAAGATGATCGCCCTCGACCACGGCGACCGGCTCGAGTGGCTGCTGGCTTTCGACCTGGAGCGCGACCCGCTGGAGGACCACAACCTCATCGGGCCGGACGCGCCGGACTGGGTGCGCGAGTTTGCCGCTCGTCCGCCGATCGCGCCTTCCAGCGAGGCGCTCGTGATCCGCGGCGGCGACAGCGACATCGACCTCGCGGCGCTGGGTTACGTCAACGAGGTCGCGCCGCAGGAGCAGTGAGCGCGGCGGCCGGAGCGCCGGAGTGGGCCGCGGTCTACCGCGCCTCGCTCTACGCCTTTCGCGACGATGACGGACGCTGGCGGCGCTTCACCTTGGACGCGCCGGCCGGCGGTCTGCCCGGCCTGCGGCACAGCGTGACCTTGATCACGGCCTGGAATCCGCTCTCGCGCGAAATGCCGAGGGCATGGAACGAGGACGCCAATCGACGCCTCGCCGCGGCGCTTGCCGCCGCCGCCGTGCCCTTCACTCCGGCGTTCGGCGCTTCCCTGCCCGGCGTCGCGCCGGCGTGGCGCGAAGACGGCTTCGCGCTGGCAGGCCTGTCGCGCGCTGGCGCGCGCGCCTGGGGGCGCGACTGGCAGCAGCGCGCGCTGGTGTACCTCGCGCCCGGCGAGGCCGCCTTGCTGTTCTGCGACGGCGGCGAGGACGTGGCGTGCGGCGCGCGCGAGCAGACGGATGCGCCGGCCTGAGATGCGTCCGACGACCCCGGCTGCGGATGGATCGCCCGCCCTCCGGCCGGCGCGCGACGCGGACAGCGCCGGCGTCATCGCCCTGATCGCCGCTTGCTATGCCGAGTATCCCGGCAACGTGCTGGACGTCGAGCGCGAGGAGCGCGGGCTCCTGGCCCCCGCCAGCGCGTTCGAGCGTTTCTGGGTGTTGGCGCAGGCCGACCGGGTGGTCGGCTGCATCGCCGTCGTCACGCGCGTGCCGGGCCTGCGCGTCGAACTGAAGAAGTGCTATCTCCATCACGGCTTGCGCGGCCAGGGTTGGGGACGGCGGCTCATCCGCACGGTGGAGGACTACGCCCGGTCCCAGGCTTGCCGGGAGGTCGAACTCTGGACCGACACCCGCTTCACCGCCGGCCACCGCGCCTATGCCGGCTGCGGCTACTTCCGCACGGGCGCCGTGCGCGAGCTCCACGACCTCTCCCAGAGCACGGAGTGGCATTTCCTGAAGCGCCTGGAAACCCCTCAAGACCTCCCTGCGGCCTGACCGAAGAGGGGGGCTGACATGGCTCAGCCCCAATCCCTCCTGATTTCGCTCGCCGCCGCGGCTCTGCTGACGGGAGCCTGCTCCTCGGTGGAGTCCCCTGCGCAACCGGAAACCTCCGGCGGCGCGACCGCCAGCCTGACGCCCGCGTGGATTCAGACGCACGGCGCCGCCACGGCGGAAAATGCCAGCATGACGACCGGCAGCCCGCAAGAGGGCACCTCCCCGGCCAGCTTCACCGCGGAGACGGGCGACAACGCTCCGTCCGCGAGTGCTTGGACGAGCGAGGCCTTCGATCGCCTCGGTCAGATCGAGACCACGACCGGCTCCTTGGCGACGGAAGTGCGCGCTCTGAGCCGCCAAGTGGGCACGCTGACGGCCAATGACGCCGCCAGCCTCAATCAGGCGGAAGCCGCGAACGAACTGATCACCAACCTCAGCGGCCGCTTCGAGCAGCTCAACGACTCCGTCGGCGCGCTGCAGAACACGATCAGCGCCCTCGCCACCGCGGTCAACGCGAACGGCAAGGCGATCGGCGAAGTGCGCACCGACGTCCGCAACGTCTCGACCTCGGTCAGCGGCAGCATCACGCCCGCGGTCGAGCTCGGCCTCGGCACCACCGGCGGCTGGTTCAAGACGACCCTGTTCGCCGTCGTGGTCGGCTTCGCCGCCCTCGGGTTCTTCTTCTGGCGGGCGACGCGTCGCACCGGCGGCGCCTTCGAAAACGCCCGCTGATGCGGACCGCAACTCTACTTCTCCTCAGCGGGACGGCGCTTCTGGCGCCGTCCTGCGCGCTTGCCGACACCCCCGCGGAGATCGCCTCCATGAGCGCCACGATGGAGGGGATGGCGGGGAACATCGAGGCGATGTCGGCGAGCCTGACGTGCACCAATGACAGCCTCGGCGCCACCAACGCGAGCCTCGGCGCGACCAACGAGGGCCTGGACGGTATGGATCATCGCCTGGCGGAGATGACCGGACAGCTGGGCGGGCTCGGGCGGTCGATGGACGGCATGAGCGGCGATCTCGGCACCATGGTCGGCCAGATGCAAAGCCTCGGAGCCGGCATGGACGGCATGCGCGCGGCCATGCAGGAGACGAACCGCCTGCTGGTCGAGGTGCTGCAGGGCATCAACGCCACCAGCGCCGGACTGGATGGCGTCGGCCGGCAACTCGACGGGCTGCCGCCGCGGATTCTCGCGGAGGCGGAGCCGCTGGCCGCGCGCGCGAGCAACTGGCTGATTCCGGCGGTGATCGCCGTCTTCAGCGCGTGGGCGGCGCTGGTCGTGCTGCTGTGGAAGATCCTCGGCGCGCTGCAGTCGCGGCGCCACGGCCGCGGCCTGCCCGAGGCGCTCTTCGACCCGGCGGCGGCGACGCGCTAGTCGGACTCGCCGGGCTGCCACGCGAAGGCGTAGAGGTGCTGCTCCTTCTGCGTCCCTTGGAGCGTGCCGGCGGCGTCGTACACGCGCACTTCGAAGCGTCGGAGCGCTTTGCGCGGCATCAGACTCGCCGGATCAGTGAGCACCTCGAAGCGATCTTCGCGCTCGATCCGGCCGTTCTGGCCGAGCGCCGCGCCCAGCGCCGCGGCGTCGAACTCGCCGTCGAGCGTGAGGCGCAGCAGGCTTGCATCCTGCTCGTCCGCCGCGGCGCTGAAGCGCACGTTGACCGGAACGTTCGGCGCGCCGCCCACAGGCGCCGCCAGCCGCGCCTCGCGGGTGGCGCCGACGTCGACCGCGGCGCCGACCCAAGCGCCCACCCAGCAGTTCCAGGTCTGCGCGGCGCGCTCCTGCACCAGCGCCAGCGCCTCCGGGGAGCGCATCGTCGCGAGCAGGCGCGCGCGCTCAGCGGCATCGGCGCTGGAACCGCGCAGCATCGCCGTGAGCGCGGATTCCACCCAGGCCTCCAGGTCGAGGAGCGCCGCCAATTGGCCATCCGCGTCCACGCGCAGGCTGGGCAGTCCGGACTCGCCGAGGCCGGCCGACTGCAGAAAGCGCGCGGCCGCCTCCGCGGTGAGCGCGGCGCCGTCCATGCTGGTGCAGCGCAGGGCGCCGAACGCGGCGTCGCAGCCGCCCGCGGCGCGCGGACGCCAGCGCAGCTCGTACTCGAAGACGGCGGTGTGGCCCTTCTTGCGCACGGTCTCGCGCACCTGCACCGCGCCCTGCGCCGGCCAGGCGAAGCGCAGCGGCACCGCGCCAGCGGCGGCGAGGTCCGCCGCGCGAATGGCGGGCGGCGGCGCGGGCGAGGCCGCCGGCTCCGCGCGCTGCTGACAAGCGGCGGCGCCGAGGAGCGCCGCCGCCCACGCCAGCGGCTTCACGCCTTGTGCGGGCCCCGCGGCGCGGGCGCATCCGCGCGCGCCTCTGCCGGGCCGCCGGGTTCGTCGGCGACGCGTCCGAGCACGCCGGGCAACTCGATGCCGGCCTGCTTGGCCAATTCGTGGATGGGCGGCAGCGCCCCGATCAGGCCGGAGAGGAAGTCGGCGGTGGTGCGGTTGCCGCTGGCGCCGGCGCCGTCCCAGACCGTGATCTTGTCGATCTTCAGGTTCTGGATGGCCTTCACCTGCTCCGCCACGATCTCCGGGAACTTCTCCACCAGCAGGAGCGTGGGCGCGATCTCAGGCCGTCCGCCGCAGGCGTCCACCAGGCTCTTGTAGCCGGCCGCCTTGGCGTCCAGCACCTTGCGCACGCCCTCGGCCTCGGCGAGATACTTCGCCAGGATGGCGTCGGCCTGGCCGCGCGCCTCGCGGCGCAGGCGCTCGGCCGTGGCCTCGGCCTCGATCTCGATGCGCTGCTTCTCGATCTGCTGCGGCGCGATCTGCTCCTTGCCGAGGCGCGCGAGCTCCTGCTCGCGCTCGGCGACGAACACCGCTTCCCCGGCCTTGGCGTTGGCCACTTCCGCGCGCCGGCGGGCCTCGGCCTGCACTTCGCGCAGTTTGGCGTTGAAGTCCGCGATCTTGGCCTGCGCCAC
>CAZDMB010000180.1:0-5654 GCA_964506175.1 uncultured Planctomycetales bacterium
CGACCGCCGGCCTGGCCGCGGCGCAGTTGTGCGGCAGCGAGCGGCCGGAGGACTTCGCCGGCATGAGCCTGCCGTTGTGGCGCCGCGTGCCGGCGGCAACCGCCGCCGGCTTGGCCGAGATCGACCGCTGGCGCGGCCTCGCCGCCATGTTCGTGATCGACCATCCGGCGGCGCCCGGCGGCACGGGCCGCCAGGCGGACCTCGCCGCTGCGCGCGCGCTGGCCGCGCAGGCGCCCTGCTTGCTGGCCGGCGGCCTCGGTCCCGACAATGCCGCGCGCGCCGCCGCCGCCGTCCGGCCGCACGGGCTCGACGCCTCCTCGCGCCTCGAGTCCGCTCCCGGCGTCAAAGATCCCCGATTGGTGAAGGAATTCGTCCATGCCGCCCGCCAAGCCCTCCGCTGAGCCGCGCCCCGGGCGCTTCGGTCGCTGGGGCGGCCAGTATGCGCCGGAGACGCTGATGGAGAATCTGCGCGCGCTGGAAGCCGCATGGAGCGAGTTCCGCGCCAGCCCCGCGCGCCGCGCCGAGCTCGACGCGCTGCTGCGCGATTTCGCCGGCCGTCCGACCCCGCTGACGCCCGCCCGCCGCCTGAGCGCGTGCCTCGGCGGCGCGGAGGTGTGGCTCAAGCGCGAGGACCTGCTCCACACCGGCGCCCACAAGATCAACAACGCGCTCGGCCAGGCGCTGCTGGCGCGCCACATGGGCAAGAAGCGCATTCTGGCGGAGACCGGGGCCGGCCAGCACGGCGTCGCCACCGCCACGGCGTGCGCGCTGCTCGGCCTCGAATGCGTGATCTACATGGGCGCCGTGGACGCGGCGCGGCAGCATCCGAACGTCGAGCGCATGCGCCTGCTCGGCGCGCGCGTCGAAGTGGTGGAGCACGGCCAGCGAACCCTGAAGGACGCCATCAACGAGGCCATGCGCGCCTGGACCGGCGATCCCGCGGCGCATTACCTGCTCGGCAGCGCCTTGGGGCCGCATCCCTTCCCCGCCATGGTGGCGGGCTTCCACGAGGTCATCGGCATCGAGGCGCGCGCGCAGATTCTCCAGCAGGCCGGCGGCCTGCCGGACGCGGCCGTGGCCTGCGTCGGAGGCGGCAGCAACGCCATCGGCTTGGTCCGCGCCTTCGTGGACGATGCCGGGGTAGAACTGATCGGCGTCGAGGCCGGCGGGCGCGGTCCGCGAGCCGGCGAGCATGCGGCGCGCTTCGCGCCGGACGGCGGCGCGCCGGGCATTCTGCACGGATGCGAGACCTATCTCCTGCAGGATGCGGACGGGCAGGTGCTCGCCACCCATTCCGTCAGCGCCGGCCTCGACTACCCCGCGATCGGCCCGGAGCACGCCTGGTTGCGCGATCGCGGCCGCGCCCGCTATGAGTCCGCCGGCGACGCCGCAGCGCTCGCCGCCTTTCACCATTTGGCGCGGCTCGAGGGCATCCTCCCGGCGCTCGAGAGCGCCCACGCGATCGCGTGGGTGTGCGCCCAAGCCGAAGCGCTCCGAGGTCGCCGCGTCTTGATCAATCTTTCCGGACGCGGCGACAAGGATCTGGCAACGGTGTTGGAACTCGACGTGGATCGCCTCCCCGGAAGGGCGGCGCGGATCTAAGGTGTCCATGAGGAATACGACCATGCGCACACCCACCATTTTGCTCTTGACCGCCCTGCTGACCGCGGCCCCGCTCGCAGCCCAGCGCCCCGATTTCCCGCGCCGCGGCGGCTCCGGACGCGCGGGCGGCGGCAGTGGCGACGCCGCAGCCGGGGCCGAGGACAGCAAGAGCGCCATCAAGCCCTACGACGAAGTCATCAAGGCGGATTTCACCACTCAGGCGGGGCTGCTGCTGGTGCACCGCGGCGACAAGAAGATCTTCTACGAGATTCCGCGCGGTGAGCTCGGCAAGGACATGCTGTGGGTGACGCAGATCGCCCAGACGCAGTCCGGGTTCGGGTATGGCGGCACTTCCGCCGGCGACCGCGTCGTGCGCTGGGAGTTGCGCGAGGAGCAGGTCCTCCTGCGCGACATCAAGTACCGCCTCCGCACGGACGGCGACGCCTCGCTGAAGCGCGCGGTGGAGGCCTCCTCCTTGGCTCCGATCATCAAGAGTTTTCCGGTGCTGGCCTGGGGCAAGGATCAGCGTCCCGTGATCGACGTCACCGATCTGTTCCTGGACGACGTCAGCGAATTCAGCGCCGCCCGGCGGCTCAACGCCACCGGCAGCGACCGGAGCCGCAGTTTTCTGGACGATCTCAAGGTGTTCCCCACCAACGTCGAGACCAAGGTGCTGATGACCTACCGTCTCGCCGGCGCGGACCGCAGCGGCGCGGCCGATGCGCCGCGCGGGCCCTTCCCGCGCGGCGGCGAGAGTCGCCGCGACCCGAGTCAGAGCGGCGTCACCGTGCAATTGCACCACAGCATGGTGCGCCTGCCGGAGATGCCGATGACGCCGCGCGTCCACGACGAGCGCGTCGGCTTCTTCTCGGTGGATTTCGAAGAGTACGCCGGCGACGAGCAGGCCGTGGACACTATGCGCTACGTCACGCGCTGGCGGTTGGAGAAGAAGGACCCGGAGGCGGAGGTTTCCGATCCGGTCCAGCCCATCGTCTTCTACGTCGGCCGCGGCGTGCCCGAGAAGTGGCGCCCGTACGTGCATCAGGGCATCGAGATGTGGCAGCCCGCGTTCGCCGCCGCCGGCTTCAGCAACGCCATCATCGCCAAGGACGCGCCGTCACCCGCTGAAGACCCCGACTGGGACGCCGAGGACGCCCGCTATTCCACCATCCGCTGGCTGCCGTCCACGGTGGAGAACGCCATGGGGCCGCACGTGCACGATCCGCGCACCGGCGAGATCCTGGAGGCGGACATCCTCGTGTTCCACAACGTGCTCAAACTTGCGCGCGACTGGTATTTCGTGCAGGCCTCGCCCAGCGATCCGAGCGCGCAAACCCTGCCGCTCCCGGACGAGACGCTCGGCCAAGCCCTGGCTTACGTGATCGCGCACGAGGTCGGCCACTCGCTCGGCTTCCCGCACAACATGAAGGCTTCCTCCGCCTACTCGGTCGCGCAGCTGCGCGACCCGGAGTTCACGGCGCGCTACGGCACGGAGGCTTCGATCATGGACTATGGGCGCTTCAATTACGTCGCCCAGCCGGGAGACGGCGCCGCGCTCATCCCGAAGGTCGGCCCCTACGACTTCTTCGCCGTGGACTGGGGCTACCGTTCCTACCCGAACCCGGAAGCCGAGAAGACCGGGCTGCGCGAGCGCATCGCCAAGCAGGTGGATGACGCAATGCTGCGCTTTGGCGACCCGAACGCCGCCGAGGATCCGAGCCAGCAGACGGAGGATCTTGGCGCGGACGCAATCGCCGCGACCGCGCTCGGCTTGGCCAACCTGGACCGTGTCGCCGGCTACCTCGTCTCCGCCTGCTGCAAGGAGAACGAGGATTACGAACTGCTCGAGAACATGTACGGCGAGGTGATGGGGCAGCGCGATCGCGAACTGATGCACGTGGCGAACGTGGTCGGCGGCGTCGTGCGCGCCAATCTCTGGTTCGGCGACGCCGACGCCGTGTTCCACCCGCTGCCGCGCGAACGCCAGAAGGCGGCGCTCGCCTTCCTCAACGAACACGGCTTCCACGCGCCGACGTCCTTGTTGCAACCGGAGCTGTTGCGCCGGCTGCAGGCGGACGGTGTGTCGCAGCGCATCCTCGCCAGCCAAAAAGCGCTGCTGGCCGCCCTCATCAGCGAGCCGCGCACGCGGCGCATGACCGAGAACGCCGCCGCCGTCGCCGCCGGCGAGAACGCGTACACGCCGCACGAGATGCTGGAGGACTTGCGCCGCGGCGTCTGGAGCGAGCTCGAGCAACGCCCGCTCAGCATCGATCTGTATCGCCGCAACCTGCAGCGCGCCCACGTCGAGTTGCTGGCCGCGCAGCTCAAGGGCGAGGCCTTTCCGTCCTCCGATCTGCCGGCGCTGGCGCGCGGCGAGCTGGCGAGCCTGCTGCAGGCGGTGCAGCGCGCGCTCGCCGCCGTGCGTCCAGGAACCGAAGACGAGCCCACGCTGCATCTGCGCGACATCGAAGCGCGCATCCGCCAAAGTCTCGACCCGCAGCTCGAGCGCGACTCCACTCCTCCTTCCCTCCCGACCGCCCGGGAGCGCAGCGGCAGCGGCGGCGGCGACTGATCCAGGCCCGCACCACGGCGATGAAGCGCGCCGCGGAGAGCAGACTCCGCGGCGTCGCGCCGTATCTGACCGCGGGTGACGGAGGCCTGGCGGAAACCCTGCGTGCGCTGCACGCGGTGGAGGAGGCGGGCGCCTGCGCCGTCGAGCTCGGAGTGCCGTTCAGCGATCCGATCGCCGACGGTCCGCGCCTGCAGGAGGCGGCGCAACGCGCCCTCGCCGCCGGCGCCACGCTGGACGGCATCCTCGACCTGCTCGCCCGCTTTCGCGCCGCCGGCGGCCGCCTGCCCGTGGCGCTGATGTCCTACGCCAATCCGTTGCGGCGGCGCGGCTGGGAGGCCTTGGCGCAGCGCGCCGCGGCCGCCGGAGCGGACGCGCTGATCGTGCCTGACTTGCCGGTGGAGGAAGCCGACGAAATGCGCGCGAGCGCCGCCGCGCACGGACTCGGCACGGTGTTCTTCGTGGCGCCCACTAGCGGCGCGGCGCGCATCGCCGCCGCCTGCGCCGCCAGCACCGCCTTCGTCTACGTCGTCGGGCGCGTCGGCGTCACCGGTCGCGCCACCGAACTCGACGCCGGCGTGACGGCGTTCGTCGACCGCGTGCGCGCCGCGGCCGCCGCGCCGGTGGCTCTCGGATTCGGCATCGCCACTCCCGAGGACGTCCGCGCCGCCGCCGCCCACGCCGACGTCGCCATCGTCGGCACGGCTCTGGTGCAGCAGATGCACGAGGCGCGTTGCGCCGGCCGCGACGCCGCCGCCGGCGCGCGCGCGGTGGTGCGCGCGCTGGTCTCCGCCGTTCCCGCCTGAACCCTTCCTTGCGATGAATCCCGCCCAGCGTCACCAGCTCCTCACCATCGATCGCGCCCTGCTCGCGCTGCTCAACGAGCGCGCGCGCCTCCTGGCGGAAGCGCCGCGCGGCGAGCGCCCAGCCACCGCCGTGGACGACCTGCTGCGGCGCCACCCCGGCCCCTTCGCGGTCGAGCCGTTGCGGCGCATCCTGCAGTTGCTGGACGAGGGCTGCCAGGCATGATCCTGCGCTTTCACAAATCCGCCGCGCCCGACGCGGTGCAGGCGGCGATCGAGCGCTGCGAGCGTGCCGGCGTGCGCACCGCCCGCTCGCCGGAATCCGCCCGGCCGATCGTCGCTCTGCTGGACAAGGTGCCGCCCGCGCTGGAGCAGGAGCTCGCCGCGCTTGCGTGCGTGGCCGAGTTCGTCAAGCCCAAGGGCGACCTGCGCATGGCGCACCGCGCCTTTCGCGAAGGCGCGAGCCGGGTGCGCCTCGGCCGCGGCGCCCAGGCCGTGACGCTCGGCGGCGGCGCGCCCCCGATCGTGATCGCGGGGCCGTGCTCCGTCGAGGGCCGCGACTTCATGGACGAGGTCGCCGGGCACGTGGCCGCGGGCGGCGCGCGCGTGCTGCGCGGCGGCGCCTACAAGCCGCGCACCTCGCCCTACTCGTTCCAGGGCACGGGCCAGGAGGGCCTGGC
>CAZDMB010000181.1:0-5642 GCA_964506175.1 uncultured Planctomycetales bacterium
GACGCCGAACGAGTACGGCGACTTCCTCTCCGACGCGGCCTGCGGCCTGATCGGCTCGATCGGCCTCGGCGCCAGCGCCTCCTACTCTTTCGACGCGAACGGCCGCGTGGCGCTGGCGATGTTCGATCCGGCCGGCGGCACCGCCCCGGACATCGCCGGCAAGGGCGTCTGCAACCCGGCTGCCGCCCTGTTGGCCTTCGCCATGCTGCTCGAGCACTGCGGCTACCGCGCGCTCGGCCGCGCGCTCGACGACGGCGTGCGCGACGCCATCGGCGCCGGCAACAGCACGCGCGATCTCGGCGGCTGTCTCTCCACCGCCGGCTTCACCGAGGCGGTGATCGAAGCCGCGCGGGCGCGCCTCGCGGGCAAGACGCCGGCGCGGCAGCCGGGAGCCTAGACTTTCGCGGCATGGCGTCTCCCCGCGTCGGCTACGACCTCCGTCCCGCGCTCTTCAGTTACGCCGGCATCGGCCGCTACGTGCGCGAGCTCGCCTCGGCCCTCACGCAGCTGCCCGACGACGCCGGCCCGCACCTGGAGTTCTTCGCCAGCGCCTGGCAGCCGGGCGGCGCCATGCCGCCGGCGTTGCGCGCCGAGCGCTGGTCGATGCGCCGCTCCGCCGCGCCGTGGCGCGCGCCGGCCGGTTGCGACGTCTTCCACTGGACCGACTACCTGTATCCCAGGGTGCGCGGCGCGGCGACGGTGATGACCCTGCATGACGCCGCCTTCGTCATGGACCCGAAATTCCACGGCTGGGACTCGGCCAAGCTGTTGAGCCGCGTCCGCCGCGCCGTCAACGAGTCGGATCGGGTCATCGTGCCGAGCCAACCCGCACGCGACGACGCCGAACTGCTGGGAGTGCGCGAGGACCAACTGGTCGTGGTGCCCCACGGCGTGGCGCCCTATTTCCGTCCCGCCGACGGCCCATTGCCCCAGAGCGGCTATCTGCTGACGGTCGGCACTTTGGAGCCGCGCAAGAATTACATGCGGGTGCTGCTGGCGCTGGAGCGCGCCTGGGCGCGCGACGCCGCCCCGGATTGGCTGCTGGTCGCGCAACGCGGCTGGGATTACGAGGACTTCCTGGCGCGGATGGAGGCCTCGAAATATCGCCGGCGCATCCGTTGGGTCGAGGCGATGCCCGACACGGAACTCCTGCGCGCGTATCAGGGCGCGCTCGCCTTCCTCTTTCCCTCGATGCACGAGGGCTTCGGCCTCGCCGTGCTGGAGGCGATGGCCTGCGGCGTGCCGCCGGTGGTGTCGGTGAAAACCGCTCCTGCCTGGGTCGCCGGACCGAGCGGGATGCTCGTCTTCCCGAAAGACGTCGATTCGATCGCCGAAGGGATCGAGCGCATCGTCTCCGAGTCCGCGTGGCGCCGGCAGGCCGCGGCGGTGGCCCTCAGCCGCGCGCGCTCCTTCTCGTGGGAGCGTTGCGCGCGGGAGACCTTCCAGGTGTACCGCGACGCGATGCGCGCCCTCGACGCGCGCTGACTCAGAAGGTCCGGGCGGCGAAGCGCACGCCGAGCGCAACAGCGGCCAGAACGGCCAAGCCGAGCAGCAGCGCCAGCAATTTCATGCCCGCCGATTGCTGCGCGAGATCGCCGATCCCGCGCGAACGCTCCGGACGCCGCAGCTGCGCCTGCAAACGCGCGCGCTCGCGTTGCGCCGCAGCCTCTGCGGCGGCCGCCTCCTGTTCCGCCGCGCCGGCGTCCTCCGCGGCCGCCGCCGGCGCGGCGCGCGGCGCGGGGCGAGCCTCGGCGACTTCAACGGCCGCCAGCACGTCGAAGGCGACGGCGCCGAGGGTCACCAGATCGCCGGCGCGGATGGCGAGCTTCTGGCCGCGCACGCCGTTGAGGAAAGTGCCGTTGGAGGAGTTGAGGTCCTCGATGAGCCACGTCTCCCCTTCCTTGGCGACGCGGGCGTGGCGGCGCGACACGCTGGGATCGTCCACTTGCCAGTCCGCCGCGGCCAAGCGGCCGAACACCATGCCCGCGCGGAGATCGCGGATCATGCCGTCGGAGCGGCGGCGGAGGCGCATGAGCGACACTCTAAGATGGCCGAGGCCGTTGCCTCCATGCTGCGGGATCCCGTGCTCCACTGCGAAGGCCTCGTGCTCGAGCGCGGCGGCCGGGTGCTGGCCGACGGCCTGGCCTTCGCCCTGGCGAGCGGCGAGCGCGGCCTGATTCTCGGCGCGAACGGCACCGGCAAGAGCACGCTGGCGGCGGGCCTCTGCGGTCTCTTGCCGCTGTCCGCGACGCGTCTGAACTTGCCGGCGCGCATCGGCTACGCGCCGCAAGAGCCGCGCTTCCCGGAATCGCGCCGCTGTGGCGAATACCTCGCCGAACTCGCGGCGCTGGGCGGCGCGGGGCGCGCAGCCGCGCCGGCCGCGGCCCGCGCGCTGGAGCGTTTCGGCCTGCAAGACGCGGCGCACCGCCGCATCGGCGAACTCTCGCGCGGCTGGCGGCAGCGCTTGAATCTGGCGCGCGCTTGGCTCGGCGATCCTCCGCTGGTGGTTTTGGACGAGCCGCAAACGGCGCTCGACCCGGAGGGGCTGGACCAACTGCGGCGTGAGTTGGAATCCCCCGGCGCGCCGGCGGCGCTCGTGGTGGCTCCGCCGCAGACGGGATGCGAGCGCCTCGCTCCACTGCTCCATGAACTCGGGGGGGCGGGGCCGGCGCCATGAACGCAGCGCTCGTTCTGCCGTGGCTGCGCGCGCTCGCCGGGCGCCGGGCTTGGTTGGCCGTGCCCGTGGGAGCGCTGCTGGCCGCGCTGCTGGCCCTCGATCCGGTGCTGGGCGCGGAGGAAGGCGTCGGCTCCTATTTGGCGTACGTCGCTCTCCTACCGGCCGTGCTGCTCCTGCGCTTCGGCGCGGTGGTGGATGCGCGCCGACGCGAAGGGCTCGAGATGGAGGAGGCGCTACGCGACGCGCGCGGCTGGCGCGCCGCCGGCGCCGCCCTGCTCGGCGCGCTGCTGGCGCTCGCGCTCGGTCTCGCCCTCTGCGCGCTGCCGCCGCTGCTTCAACGCGCGGCCCCGACGTCCACGTCGGCGCGCCACCCGGTGCATCTCAGCAGCGTCGCGGACCGCCAGCGGGCGACGGCGCACGGCGCGGTGCCCGCCGGCAGCGCGCTGCTGCTGACGTTCACCTGGGAGCGCGCGCCGCGCGCGGACGAGGCGCCGGCACTGGAAGGCGCGGGCGGCCGCCGCGTCGCGCTCGCTCCCGGGGTCATCGTCCGCTTGCCGCTGACGCCGGAGGAATGCCGCGACGGCACGGCGGAATGGGGAATGAATGCGGACGCGCGCGCCGCCGGCGCGGCGCTGGTGCGGCCCTTGGCGCGCCTCGACGTGCCGCGTCCGCCGCCCGGCAGCCTGCCGCTCTTGCTGGCGCGCCAATTCCTCTTCTTCGCGCCCTTGTTTCCGCTCACCTTGTTGTTGGCGCGCCGCGGCCGCGCCGGAGGCGTGCTGGCGGCGCTGTCCGCGCTCGCCCTCGCCGGCTTGCTGGCATTCGATCCGCTCGAGGACCCGCGGCTTCCCGACTCGCCGCTGGGTTGGATCGGACGAGCCGGATTGGCGTTGAAGGACGCGCTGCCGGATCTGCGTGGCCTCGCCGCCGCCGGACACGGCTTCGAACTTCGCAGCGGCACCACCACTTGGCCGGCACTCGGCGCGTGGCTCGGCATCGGACTGCTCGCCGCCCTGGGCGCGCGCCCGCGGAGGAGGTCGGCATGATGCGCTTTCTTCTCGGCGGCTGGCTGATCGTGGCGGGGGTCCTCCTGGCTTCCGGCCAGAGCGATCTTCCGGGCCTGCCCGCCATGCGGACGGCCAGCGGCTGGTGGCTCGCCCGACAATTCGATGCTGCCGCCCTGGCGGACGACCTGGAGGGCTTGGCGCGCATCGGGCCCGCGCTCCAGCGCCGCACCGGCGACGGCGTAGCGCTCCTCTTTGCTTCCCAACGACTGGGGTTTCAAGTCACGGGATCTTCCTACGGCCTGCCGCGGGTAGAGGCCGAGGCCTGGGGCCGGATCGGGGTTCTGATGCTGGAGAGCGAGCTCGCGACCCTCGAGAATCCTTGGGATGCCCGAAGAATACAAGCGGATATAATTGTAAATAGGAATTCTTCCTCCGCTCTCCGCCCCCTGGGAGCCCTCGCAGCGGAGCAGTGGTTCGCGGCCGGGGGCGGCCCGGATTGGCCCATGAGCGCCCCCACGCTCGCCTATCAGACCGGGCTCGAGCTGGAGCCGGAGCAGCGCGAGGCCTTCTTCCTCGACTGCCTGAGCGCCTTCCTTCCCACGGAGGAGGAGTGATGGACTCCATCCTCCAGGCCCTCGCCAATCACCCCGGGGAATCGGCCTTCCTCCTGCTCCTGGCCTGCTCCATCGGCCTGCCGCCCTGGTCCGAGGAACTCGTTCTCCTGACCACCGGCGCTTTCGTCGCCGAGCACCAATTCCCCTATTGGGAGGCCGTCAGCTGGTGCTTCGCGGGCATTCTGGCCGGGGACTCCTTCCTCTTCCTGACGGGGCGGATCGCGGGCGAGCGGGTGCACAATTGGCCGATCCTGCGCCGCGCCATGCGGCCGGCGCGCCGGCGGCGGTTCAACCAAAAGTTCCTGCATTACGGCACGCGCGCCGTCTTCCTGGCGCGCTTCCTGCCAGGGGTGCGCATGCTGGCTTACCTCGTCGCCGGCAACCTTGGGATGCCCTATTGGAAGTTCCTGGCCCTGGACGCGGCGGGAGCCACCCTGACCGTGCCCATTTCGGTGTGGCTGGGATGGAAATTCGCCAGCAACTTGGACGCCGTCCTGGCTTGGATGCGACGCTTCGAGATTCCATTGCTGATCTTGGCCGTTCTGGCAGGAATCTGGCTGTGGCGCCGGCTGGCGCGCTCGCGTTGGGCCCGCCTGCAGGTCCTCCGGGACAAGCGGCGCGGCCGGGACGCGATCGGCTAAACTCTCGCCCCTCAAATCCGGCGCAGGCCCGTCCGGCTGGCGCCGCGTGGACTCCCTCGACCGAGCCCCATGGACACCCTGATTACGAACCTCCCGTGGATCGGCGGCGTGGCCGCCCTGATCGCCGCCTTCCTCTTCCAGCGCAAGGTGATGAGCGCCAGCCCTGGCAGCGAGCGCATGCAGGAGATCGCACGCGCCGTCCAGGAAGGCGCCCGCGCCTTCCTCGTCACGGAGTACAAGGTCCTTGCCGTCTTCGTGGTGGCGGCCTCGGCGGGGCTCTTCCTGCTGGGCGCAGAAATGGGTGGCGGCCTGCACACCGTGATCGCCTTCCTGTGCGGAGCGGTGTTCTCGGCGCTCGCCGGCTGGATCGGCATGCACACGGCCACGCGCGCCGCGGTGCGCACCACGGAGGCCGCCAAGACCGGCCTGGCGCCGGCCTTGCGCGTGGCCTTCGGCTCGGGCGCCGTCATGGGCCTGACCGTGGTCGGCCTGGGCGTTCTCGGCATCACGATCCTGACCAAGGTGTTCGTGGCGGAGGACGGCAACAACCTCCAGACGGCGCTCAACGAAGTGCTCGGCTTCTCCTTCGGCGCTTCCTCGATCGCGCTCTTCGCGCGCGTCGGCGGCGGCATCTTCACGAAGGCCGCCGACGTCGGCGCCGCCCTCGGCGGCAAGGTCGAGGCGGGCATCCCCGAGGACGATCCGC
>CAZDMB010000182.1:0-5461 GCA_964506175.1 uncultured Planctomycetales bacterium
AAGTAGAAGACGAGGTCCTTCACGCGACGGCCTCCCGGTAGACCTCGAGCAGGCGCGCGCCGCTGACGCTCCAGTGCATGCGCGCAACTTCGGCGCGGCCGTTGGCCGTCAACTCCTCGCGCAGGGCCGGGTGATGCAGCACGGCGAGAATCTTGTCCGCGAGGTCTTCCACGTTCCAGAAATCCACCTTGAGCGCGTGCGCCAGCACCTCCGACACGCCGCTCTGGCGCGAGACGATTGCCGGCGTGTCCAGCGCCATGGCCTCGAGCGGGGTGATGCCGAAGGGTTCGGAGACCGAGGGCATCACGTAGAGGTCGGCGTGGGCGAAGATGCGTTCCACGTCCTTGCCGCGCAGGAAGCCGGTGAAATGCACGTGGCGCGCCAAGCCGAGTTCGGCCGCGCGCTCGATCATGGCGGGCAGCATGTCGCCCGAGCCCGCCACCACGAATTTGACGCGCGGCTCGACCGCGACCACGCGGGCGGCGGCCTCGAGGAAGTAGTCGGGCCCCTTCTGGAAGGTCACGCGCCCCAGAAACAGCACCACCGGTTCGGGAATGGCGCGCTCGACGTGCCAATCCTGTTGCTGCTGGCGATGGCTGACGGCGTTGTGCACGACGCGCAGCTTGCCCGGGTCCACGCCATACCGGCGGCGCAGGATGCCGGCGGTGTAATGGCTGACCGGCACCACGAAGCGCGCCGCCTGCAGGCCCTCGCGCTCGATCGCGGCGACGCGCGGATGGGGATGCTCGCCGCTGCGGTCGAACTCCGTGGCGTGCATGTGCGCCACCAACGGCTTGCCGCTGAGCCGCGCCGCCAGCAAGCCTGCCGGATAGGTCATCCAGTCGTGGGCGTGCACCAGATCGAAGCGCTCGGCGCGCGCGATCTCGCCGATGGCGAGGGCGTAGCGGGCGACTTCGGCCAGCAGATCGGCGCCGTAGCGGCCGCTGAAGCGAAGGCGCGCCCCGGCGGCGGCGCGCGCGGCTTCTTCGCGCAACTCCGGCAGAGCAGGAAACTCCTCGGCCAGAGCGGCGGCGGCGCGCAGCACCGCGCGCGCGACCGGCACCGGAGGGCGGGCGGCGCCGCCGGCATGCTGCAAGGCTTGCTCGTACTCCTCCTCGCTCATGTACGGCGTCAACGGGCTGTCCACCGCCAGCACGCTGAGCGAGGCCGCGGCCGCGCTCTCCTCGGCTTCGCTGGAGGGTCCCGCTTCCGCGGCGCTGGCGACGACCGAGGCCGCCACCGCCGCCGGCGCGGCGGCGCGGCCGCTGGGGCGCGCCGCCGCGGACGCCGCCGCGGCGGGCAACTCGACCTCTTCGCAGCCGATCAGTCGCATGTGCTCCGCCGACTCGTCGCCCCAGCGCTTCGGCACCGCGAACACCACTTCGACGCCGTGCGCCGCCAGGCCGCGCGTCAGGCCTTCGCAAGCGGTGCCGAGCCCGCCGGAGATGTGCGGCGGAAACTCCCAGCCGAGCATCAACACCCTCATGGCCGGCCTTCCTGGATCATGCGCAGCGCGCGGAGCAACTCGCCCGAATTCCAGGCTTGCGCGATGCTGCCCCCGGGCCGGTGCGGCGGGTTGCCATCGAACACCTCGGAGACGTGGCCGATCCCGCACTGCTCCAAGTGCGGCGCGAAGCCGGCCAGCAAGGCTTGGAGCCGTTCGAGGTTCGCTGGAGCGGCGCCGAAGGCGCGCAGATGGGCTTCGACGTAGAAGCCGAGCAGCCACGGCCAGACCGTTCCCTGGTGATAGGCGAGATCGCGCTCGCGCGGACCGCCCTGGTAGCGCGGCTCGAAGGCGGCATCGTCGGGCGCCAGGGTGCGCAGGCCGAACGGAGTGAGCAGGAATTTGCCGGCGTGGCGCACCACGTCCGTGCGCTTGCCTCGCGACAGCGGACTGAACTCGAGCGCGGCCGCGATGACCATGTTCGGCCGCAGCGCCATGTCCGGGCCCGCAGGACGCCAGAGATCCGCGAGGCGCCGCTCCTCCGGCAGCCACAAACGGGACAGGATGCCGCGCCGGGAGCCGCGGCGCAGCGCCATCCAGCGACGCGCGGCCTGCCGTTCGCCCCGCGCCAACGCGAGCCGCTCCAGGTAGGTGAGGAGGAAGAACCAGAGAGCATTCAGTTCGACCGCGGCGCCGTGCCGCGGCGTGACGGGTTGTCCCTCCACCTGCGCGTCCATCCAGGTGGCGTTCTCCTGCGGCGAGCCGGCGTGCAGCAGGCCTTCCTCGTCCACGCGGATGTTGAGGGCGCCGCCGGCGAGATAGCCTTCGGCGATCCGCTCCAGCGCCGGCGCGAAGACTTCGAGCAGGCGCGCGCGTCCGGCCTCCCCCGCGTCCCGATCCCACAGGCGCACCGCGCGTGCGAACCAGAGCGCGGCGTCGGCGGAGTTCCAGGCGCTGCTCTCCGGCGCGGCGCCGAACACGTTCGGCAGCAGGCCGCCGCGCAGGCAGGGCACCAGTCCGGACAGGGCCTCGCCGCACTCCGTCACCCGGCCGCGGGCGAGCAGCAATCCCGGCAGGGAGATCAGCGTGTCCCGGCCCCATTCGCCGAACCAGGGGAAACCAGCCAGGACGCCCAGGCGGCCGCCCGGAGCGCGGTAAAGGAAATCGTCGGCCGTGGCTTCGAGCGTGGCGCGCAAGCCTTGCGGCGCGGGTCTGCGGGCTGCGGCCGTCGCGGACTCCCACAGAGCCGCCGGGTCCGTGATCGGCTCGTCCAGGCTGGCCGCGACCACGACGGCGCCTGGACCGTCGAGCACGAAGCGGAGCACGCCGGGACTGAACTGGTCTTCCTCCGCGGGATACCCGCGCTCCTGGTCGCGCAAGTATTGCAGGCGGCGGTACCACACCGGGTCGGCGTGGAAATCGAAGCCGGGACCGGCGCCGGAGAAATGCACCGCCGGCAGCGCCGGGTAGGGCTGCACGCGGATCCAGCCGCCGCGACCTTGGACGCGCGCATCCAGGTGCGGGTTCTCCGCAGTCAGGGCGTCGGCTTCGCGGCAGGGGAGCAGCGGGCGCAGACGCAACTCCAGCGGCCACACCTTGCTGGTGACGCTGTAGCGGCACAGCACCGCATGACGCCCGCGCGGCACGAAGATTTCGCGCACGATCTCGGCGCGGCCGATGCGGTGCGTGAGCGTCGGCCAGGGCCAGCGCGCGAAACCGACGAAACCGCGGTGTCCGAGGGGAGACCAGGTGCCGGGGTAGCGCGCGATCGACAGCGGAAAGCCCAGATCCTGACCGTGCACCGATTCCTCGAAACGGGACAGGAAATTGTGGCGCTTGGCGCTGCCCGGGATCGGCGCCACCAGCAGGCCGTGCTGGCGCCGGGTCGGGCACAGCAGGGTCGTGGAGCAGGCGTAACCGCCGATGCCGTCCGTCAACAGCCATTCCGCCGCCAACGCCTCGTCGATGCGGAATCCCTCGGGCTGGAGGGCGCCGGCAGAGGCCGCCGGCCCGGCGGGCGCAGCGCCGTGGGGAAGAGTCGGCACGCCGCCATCGTCCCGCGTCGCAGTGCCGCGGCGCAAGACGCTGCCGCGGGAATCCGGCGCGCCGCCGGCCGCTATTCTGATCGGCCATGCTCGCCCTGCCGCTCTGTCTCGCTCTCCAGGCGCCGGTTCTCGTCCTCGAACACGACGACACCGTGGTGCGCGCTTCCTGCGTCGTGCGCATCCCGGAGGGCCGCGTCATCGCCGACGCCAACGGCGACGGCGTGCTGCAGGTCCTGGGCGACGGCGTGGAGCTGTCCTTCGAGGCGGGTTCGGTGCTGCGCGGCGCGCCCGCGGAGGC
This sequence comes from uncultured Planctomycetales bacterium, assembly GCA_964506175.1. Classification (GTDB taxonomy): domain Bacteria; phylum Planctomycetota; class UBA1135; order UBA1135; family UBA1135; genus JAQBVK01. The sequence goes on from CAZDMB010000182.1 coordinate 3,788, forward strand.
GCCGCTCGACGGCCTGGAAGGGATCGGCATCCGCGTCGAGGGCGCCCAGGGCGTGCGCCTGCGCGGCGTGCGCGTCGCCGGCTTCCGCTGCGCCGTGCTGGCGCGCCAAGCGGACGAGCTGCTGGTGGAGGACGGCGATTTTGCGCGCAACTTCGGCCATCGCCTGCGCTCCACCCCGGAGGCGGAGGACGGCGCGGACTGGTTGTGGCCGCACGACAACGACGCTCAGCAGTGGCGCAGCAACTACGGCGCCGCCATCGCCGTCGAAGGCAGCGCGCAGGTGATCCTGCGGCGCAATCGCGCGCGCGCGCAGCAGAACGGCATCATCCTGGACCGCGTGGAGGAGAGCCAGGTCTACGACAACGACTGCTCCTTCCTCTCCGGCTGGGGCTTGGCGATGTGGCGGTCCAGCGGCAACCTGATCAGCCGCAACGCCTTCGACTTCTGCATTCGCGGCTACAGCCACGGGGTCTACAACCGCGGTCAGGATTCCGCCGGCATCCTCATGTTCGAGCAGTGCCTGCGGAACCATTTTCTCGAGAACTCCGCCACCCACGGCGGCGACGGCTTCTTCGGCTTCGCCGGCAAGGAGGCGCTGGGCGAGACGCCGGCGCCCGCGCCGGATTTCGAATACCGCGGCGCGGGTTGCAACGCCAACTGGTTCGTCGGCAACGACCTCTCGTACGCCGCCGCGCACGGCCTGGAGCTCACCTTTTCCTTCCAGAACCGCATCTTCGACAACCGCATGGTGGGCAACGCCATCTGCGGCATGTGGCTGGGCTTCTGCCAGGGAACGCTGATCGCGCGCAACACCCTGGAGGCGAACGGCGACATGGGCTACGGCCTCGAGCGCGGCGGCATCAACATCGACCAGAGCCGCAACAACTCCATTCTGCAGAACCGCTTCCTGCGCAACGCCTGCGGCGTGCACCTGTGGAGCCAGCCCGGCGCCTTCCAGAATCGTCCCTGGGGCAAGGCCAACACCCTCGACGGCTCCGGCAACCTCGTCGCCCTGAACGAGTTCACGGCGGATGCGATCGGCATCCAATTGCGCGGCCAGGTGGAGACTCGCGCCTTCCTCAATCAATTCGCCAGCGTGCCGCAGGAGATCAAGAAAGAGGAAGCTTCGCGCGTGGACGACGCCGTCGGATCCTTGCCGCTGCTGCCGTCGCCGCGGCGTCAGGCGGTCGGCGACACGCGGCCGGTCGGCGCGCGCAAGGATCTGGACGGCCGCCAGAGCATCCTGATGACCGAGTGGGGACCCTGGGACCACGCCTCGCCGCTCGTCTACCGCCTGCCCGGCGGCGGCGCGGCGGCGGAGTACCTGGTGCTGCCGCCGGACGCGCAGGTGGAGGCCAAGGTGCTGAGCGGGGCCGTGCGCGCCGATTGGACCGCGGCGCCGGGCGGACGCCGACTGCGCATCACTCCGCGGCAACCGGGTTGGACGGACTATCGCGTGGAACTGCGCGGCGGCGGCCTGGACCAAACCCTCGGGGGCGCGCTGTTGGAGACCCGTTGGCAGCTCGCCTTCTTCGCCACGCCCTTCGATCCGCGCGAGGACGCCGCCGCCTGGCAGAAGGCCGCGGCGGCGGCGCTGGCGGAGCATGCGCTCGAACTGGGGGAGCTGCGTCTGCCCTTCGGCGGCGGCGGTCCGGGCAGCGTGCCCGCGGTCGC
>CAZDMB010000183.1:0-5431 GCA_964506175.1 uncultured Planctomycetales bacterium
GGCCCACGCGCGGCCTGCGGCTCGATGCCGGAAGGCACACCCCGCTGCGGCTTCGCTCCGAGGATTTCGGCCTGCACCAGGAGGCGGAACCCGCCATGCCCGCGCTCGCCGACCGCGCGCAATCCGGCCTCAGCGGGGTGCGCACCGCCCTGCTGGGCGGCGGCTCGCCCTATGCCGCAGTGGCCGCCATCGGCGCCGCGCTGCTGCTCTGCCTCCTGGAGGAGCGCCTGGCCCTGGCCGAAGGGGTGGCGCGGGCCCAGGAGGCCCTGGACTCCGGAGCCGCGCAGGCGCGCTGGGAAGCAGCCATCGCGGCCTCCCGGCCGGGCGCCTGACCCCTCCCTGTTCCCGTTCCGACCCATCCCCGCCCCTTCCCGCGCCGCCGCTCCTGGCACGGCGTTTGCCACTTCCTTCGGTCTCATGCTTCGCGCTGCTTCGCTGATGGCCCTGCTGCTGGGCGCCTGCGTCAATGCCGGCGAGCCGGCCGCGCCGCCTGCTCCGGACCTCGCCGGCATGCGCGCCCTGGAGAACCCCGCGGTGCCGCGCCTCATCCAGGCCAGCGCCCGCGTGTTCAGCGGCGCCGCCCCCGAGGACGAAGCCGCCTTCGCGGCGCTCGCGGACTTGGGCGTCCGCACGATCGTGAGCGTGGACGGCGCCACGCCGCAGGTCGCGATGGCCCGCGCGCACGGCATGCGCACCGTGCACGTGCCCTTCGGCTACGACGGCATCCCGCAGGAGGCCGCCTACCAGATCGTGCGGGTCATGCGGGAGACGCCGGGCGCCGTTTACTTCCACTGTCATCACGGCCAGCATCGCGGCCCGGCGGCGGCGGCGATCGGCCTGCAGGTGGAGAGCGGCTGCAGCGCGCAGGAATCCACCGCCCTGATGCGGCTCGCCGAAACCGATCCGCACTACGCCGGACTGTGGCGCGACGTCGCCGCCTTCGTGCCGCCCGCGCCGGGCATCGCCCTGCCGGAGCTCCACGAAGTCGCGCCGGTGCGCGATCTCGCCGCCGGCATGGCCCAGCTCGATCGCGACTGGGACGGGGTCAAGGCCGTGCGCGAGGCGGCGTGGCGCGCGCCGGCCACGCATCCCGATCTCGAGCCCGCGCATGCGGCGCGCATCGTCGCGGAGACGCTGGTCGCGCTCGGCGCGCGCGCGCCGGCCGATCTCGCGGCCCAGCAGGAGTTCGCGCTGCGCCTGCGCCAGGCGCAGGCCGACGCGCGGGCGCTGCAGGAGGCGCTGGCCGCCGACGACCTCGCCGCCGCCGAATCGCGCTTCACGGCGCTCAAGCGCGGCTGCGTCGCCTGTCACGACAGCTACCGCAATTAGGAAAGAAAAAAGGGCCCATGCCTCGCGGCACGGACCCACACCCTCAGAATATCTCGAAAACCTAGTACGTGGAGTATTCCACTCCACGGGCGTCAACACCGGGAATGTCCGGGAAGATCTCCCCCGTGTGGATGAGGTACACCCAACCGCTCGTGCCGTTGAGGACCGGTTGGTCGTAGCCTGCCGGCATGGCGCGGACGGTGTTGAGGCCGTTGCGCGGATTCGCGGGAATGGCCTCGAGATAGGGGCCGTACCAGCGGTTGTCGCGGCCGGTCGGCGAACTGGCCGGCGCGGTGCTGCCGTCGCGGCGGCTGGCCCCGGTGAGCTGCGCCACGAGATCGTTGCCGTCGCGGCCCGGCATCAGGGCGGAGCCGCCCGGCTCCTCGTGATCCATGCTGAAGCGGAAGATGGCAGTGCGCAGCAGGCCCAGGCTGTCCATCACGGAGACGTCGGCTCGAGCGGCGGGCTCCTCGCGCGCGGGCTGGGCCGGCAGGGCGGTCAGCACCGCGACCGCGCCCACCAGGGCGACGGCGGCGACGGACTCGAGGAGGGGGAGGTGCTGGCGCATGTCCTGCGAGGGCCTTCTCGACCATTTCCGACTTCCTACTTGAGGCCCGTCCTATGAGGAAGATTGCGCGTCCCTGGGCCGCGGCGGGGTGGCCCACGGTAAAAATGGTCCCCGCCAGGCTCAACTTCCGGCACGCGCAGCCGATACGCTGCCCCAGGGAAACCCCCCATTGGATCGCATGCAACTGGTGATCGCCGAGAAGCCCAGCGTCGCCTCCGACCTGGCGAAGGCCCTGCCGGGGCCCTTCAAGCAGCAGGAGGGCTACTGGGAAGGCCCGGGCCACCTGGTGTCCTGGGCCGTCGGCCACCTGCTGGAGCTGGCGGAGCCGGAGGACTACGACCCGGCCCTCAAGGCCTGGTCCTTGTCCAGCCTGCCCATCCTGCCGGAGCGCTTCGAGCGCCGCCCGCGCCGGGGGCAGAGCAACCAACTGCGCCTGCTCAAGAAGCTGGCCGAGCGCAAGGACGTCGCCAGCCTGGTGAACGCCTGCGACGCCGCGCGCGAGGGGGAGCTCATCTTCCGCGAGATCGAGGAGCACGCCGGGACGGGCAAGCCGGTGTTCCGGCTGTGGCTCCAATCCATGACCCCGGCGGCCTTGCGCGCCGCCTTCGCCGCGATGCGCCCGGCCAGCGAGTACGACGGTCTGGGCGCCGCCGCCTTCTGCCGCGCGGAATCCGATTGGCTCATCGGCATGAACGCCACCCGCGGCCTGACCAAGCGGCTCAAGGGCCGGCGCGAGACCGGCGTCTGGTCGGCCGGCCGCGTGCAGACCCCGACGCTGGCGCTTTTGGTGCACCGCGAGCGCAAGGTGCTGGCGCACGTGCCGAAGCCCTATTGGCGGCTCGAGGGCAAGTTCGCCGCCGCCGGCCACAACTACGCGGCGCAGTACCGCGGCGAGTCCGCGCGCGATGCGGAGAAGATCTGGACGCAGGAGGAAGCGGAGCAGATCGCCGCCGCCAGCCGGACGGCCGCCAACGTTCAGGCGATCGAGACCGTGACCGAGTCGCACCGCGCCGTGCCCGCGCTGCACTCGCTGACCTCCCTGCAGAAGGAGGCCAACTCGCGCTTCGGTCTGTCCGCGCGGCGCACCTTGTCGGCCGCGCAGCGCCTCTATGAGGCGCACAAGGTGGCCACCTATCCGCGCACCGACTCGACCTGCCTGCCGGCGGACTACCGCAAGCACGTGGACGCGGTCGTCGCCGACGTCGCCACCAACGCCTTCTTCATCGCCTTCTCCGAGCCGGAGCGCCACGCCGGCATGGTGGAGGCGGGCAAGGCCCTGCAGGCGGACGGCCTGCGCAATCAGGCGCGCGTCTTCAACGACGCCGGCGTCAGCGACCACTTCGCCATCATTCCGACCGGAACCCTTCCGGCCAGCCCGCTCGGCGGCGACGACGCCAAGGTCTTCGAACTCATCCTGCGCCGCTTCCTCGCGGCCTTCCTCGGGCCGAGCACCTGGCAGAAGGTGACGCGGGACACGCGCGTGCCGCGGCCGGGCGGCGCGGGCGCCGGCGCCGCGTGGAACTTCCGCACCGAGTCGGAGCGCCTCGCCGTCCCCGGATGGCAGTTGGTGGACCGTCGGCCGGGCAAGGAGCAGAGCCTGCCGCCGCTGGGCGTGGAGCCCGGCACGCCGGCGCCGGCCAAGGTCAAGGAGGTGGAGGTCGTCGCGGACGCCACCAAGCCGCCGAAGCGCTACACGGAGGCCAGCCTGCTCAAGGCGATGGAGACCGCGAGCGACATCGACCTCGATCAGCACGACGAGATGGACGACGCCGAGGCCCTGCAGGTGCTGCGGGCCAAGGGCCTCGGCACCCCGGCGACGCGCGCCGAGACCATCGAGTCGCTGATCGAGAAGGGCTACGTGCTGCGCAGCGGCAAGACCCTGCGCGCCGCGGCCAAGGGCATTCAGTTGATCGACCTGCTGGAGCGCATCCACGCCGACCACTTGGCCGAAGCCAAGCTGACCGCGGAGATGGAGTTCCACTTGTATCAGGTCGAGCGCGGCCAGCGCTCGCGCGCCGATTACATGCAGGAAGTCGTGGATTCGGTGAAGTCCCTGGTCGAGTCCTTGCGCACCTTCGAGTACGACGATCTGTACCGCGGCTCCGAGCCGGTCGGGAAGTGCCCGAAGTGCGGCCAGCCGGTGATCGAGGGCCTCAAGGGCTATCGCTGCAGCCGGCCGGGCCAGGCCGCCACTTTCGAGGTGGCGCTCAAGGGCGCGGGCAAGGCGACCAAGGTGCCGATAGCGAAGACCGCTGCCGCCGCGGAGAAGGCCGCGCTCAAACTGCCCGGCGTCACGGCCGTGACCGTGGACGCCAAGCGCACCAACGCCGCGATGACGCTCACCCTCGGCGCGCCCACGCTGGCCGAAGCCTTCGGCGAGCAGGCCGCGGCCGCCATCGAGAAGGCGGTGCCGGCCGGCGCGCTCAAGGGAGTGGAGGTGGATCCGGTGGGGTCGGACGCCTGCGGCTTCACCATCTGGAAGGAATATCGCGGGCGCTTCATCAACCGCGAGGTCGCGGCGCGGCTGCTGACCGAACAGGACACCGGACCGCTGGACGGCTTCGTCAGCCAGCGCGGCGACGTCTACGCCGGCCGCCTGCGCCTCAACGCCGAACACCTCGCCGAGTTCGAAGCCGTGCGCGGCTGGTCCGGCGGCGACGACGACGGCGGGCGCGCGCCGGAGCCGGAATTGATCTCGCTGCCGGTGGACCCTTCGCCTTACGTGCCCTGCCCGCTCGGCAAGGGCATGGTGATCGAGACGCCGACCCATTTCGTGAGCAGCGAAAAGGGCGGAGTGAAGGTGCCGCGCACGGTGTGCAAGCGCACCATGACGCGCGAGGACCTGCGGCCGCTGTTCGACCCCGCGGTGCGGGCCACCGGCTGGATCGAGGACTTCGTCTCGCGCAAGGGCCGCAACTTCACCGCGCGCCTGATCCTGAAGCCCGACGGCAAGCATGGCTTCGAGTTCAAGCCGCGCGAGGGCAAGGGCGGCGGCGGCGCGCGCGGCGGGCGGCGCTACGCCAAAGGCAGGAAGGGCGCGGAGGCTCCGGCCGCCGAGAGCCCGGCCGCGAAGTGAGCGCGTCGCGCCGCTAGCATCGCCGCGTCCATGACCGCAGTCCTGCGCATCGCGCTCTGGTCCTGCCCGCGCACCATCTCCACGGCGGTGCTGCGCTCCTTCGTCCAGCGCCCGGACGTGACCGGCGTGGACGAGCCGCTCTACGCCCACTATCTCGCGCGCACCGGCGCGCAGCATCCGCTGCGCGATCAGGTGCTGCGCGCGCAGTCCTCCGACTGGCGGCGCGTGGTGAGCGAGGTGCTGCTCGGACCGTGCCCGACGCCGGTGCAATTCGTCAAGCACATGGTGCACCACTTGGTGGGGGACGTGGATTGCTCCTTCGCCGCGCAGGCGCGCAACGTGTTCCTGCTGCGTCCGCCGCGCGACATGCTGCCCTCCATGCTGCGCGACCTGGGCGAGATCCATCCCCGCGACGTCGGCTACGAGCGGCAGCGCGAGCTGTACCACGAGTTGCGCCG
>CAZDMB010000184.1:0-4576 GCA_964506175.1 uncultured Planctomycetales bacterium
CTCCGTCGCGCAGGCAGTAAGGTATTACAGGGCGAGTTTTTCGAGTAGGAATTGACAACTCCAGAACGAGTCCATCGGGAGTTTCGATCCAATCCATTCGACAATCCTCCTCATGAACGCGCGGTTCGATGCCATCTACCATCGCATCGTGAAGGTTTGAGGAGAGCGAGCGTTCGTCCGGTTGGAGGGGATCCAGACCCGTCAGCGTGCCGTGCTGCTCAGCGACGCCTACGAGAATCCTTCCACCTTTCTGGTTCAGCATCCCAACAATCTCACTCAGTAGACGACGGCGCCCCTTGTGCGTCCGCAGACTCTCGGCCTGCTTGAACTCGAGTCGCTCGTCTTCCCGTGTTCCCAGCTTCGGAAGCTCTTTCATGACAGGAGCCTCCCGCCAGGGTCGGAGCAAGCGAGCAAAAGATCCTCGGCCGGCAGGATCTCGATGCGCGTACCTTCGGAAACCTCGACCTTCCGCGAGACCACTTCGAGGCAGCCGAGCACTGCGCGCGTTGGACGCGGATTCATCCGCTGCACCTGCTTGGCGAAGCGCTTCAACTTCTCCGCGGAGACCGGAGTCTCCACGGTGACTTCCACGGCGAGCGTGTCTGGTCCTGCACGGAGAACGAAGTCGACCTCACGCTGATCCGGAGTCGCGTGGTAGCCCAGGATTACCCGATCCGGGCGGGTAGCTGCAAGCGCGTCAGCCGCCTCTCGCAGATGCCGGAAAACCGCGGCTTCGAGACGTCGGCCGTAATCGCCGGTGATCGTGTAGGCAGCTGCGAGCCCGGGGTCCGTGGGATAAATCTTCGGAGCCTTGCGCCCGCCGAGCGCTTGCCGGCCGCTGGCCTCGATGGGGTCGAGACGTGCAAGGACTGACGCTTCGAAGAGGGCTCGCAACCAAGCGCCTCCGCTCCGCACCGTGATCCCGATTGCTTCGCAGGTCTGCTTGAGGTTGAGGAAGGCTCCCGGATGCTCGACCAGCGACACGAAGAACCGCCCGAGTTCCGTCTCGTGCCGGATGCCGAGGCGAGCCACCAAGTCGTGGCCGATGACTCGCATCTCCACGTCCTCTCGGATCCGCTGGCGCACGAGTGAGAGGTCGGCCTGCAGTGCGTGTTCGGGAAATCCTCCTCGCTCGAGATACGCCATCAGGTGATCGCGCAGCGGGATGTCCTGGTTGGTGCGCAAGCGGCGTAGGTCGCGAAACTCCTCGAGGCTCAAACCCCAGAGTTCGAAGCGGTCGTAGCGTCCTTGCAGGCTTTCCTCCATGCATTCGAGTAACTCGCGCGAAGCACTGCCGGTGACCAAGAAGCGGCCGACGCGGTCGTCCACGAGTCCTTTGAGTGTGGTGGACCAGCCGGGGCAGTAGTGAATTTCATCGAGGCAGTAGATGATGGGGAGCGGCGCAAGCTTCGGTGCGGGCGCAAATTTGAGTACCTCTCTGAGATCCATGCCGCGTAAGGCAAGCTCCTGCAGGTCCGCGTACACGATGCGGTCCGGCGGATAGCCCTCGTCCAGCAGGCGGGCGAGCACCATGTTGGCCAGAGTGGTTTTGCCGACTTGGCGCGGACCAAGCAAGACGATGGCGCGCCGCTCTGTTTCGCGGGTCAGGTGGGCGTGAATCGCAGACAGCGGAGCCCGTTCCAGGAGGGGACCACCGGGCGGACGGTAGGGCTGGCCAGACCACCAGGGATTCCGGTCGCGGAGGATGTACTCCATTGTCTGCATCATACCAAAAATATTAAGAAAAAGTGATAGTATGTAGGAAAAACGTGACTCAGCAACAATTGGCGAGTGCGCCGATACCGGCAGGAAGGGCTTCTAGCCAGAGTCCGGCGTCCACTCCCGTGTGGATTCCCGCTCTCCCAGTCGTGAAGGCCCCCCCAAGCAGCTGTATCTGAAGGTGCGGCAGCCAACTGACGTGGTGGTCTCGGACTTCCGCAAGTCCTTACGAAAGCAAGGCTTGTGCACCCGCTTCTGCGCGGTCAAGTCCGGCAACCCGCGCGGCTGGCTGGACGCGGAGGAGCCGGCCAAGGTCGCCCGCTACGCCGAGGTCCCCGGTCTCAAGTACCTGGTCCTCACCAGCGTGGACCGCGACGACCTGCCGGACCTCGGCGCCGGGCACTACGCCGCCACGATCCGCGCCCTCAAGGCCACGCGCGCCGCCCTCATCGTCGAGGCCCTCACCCCCGACTTCCAAGGCCGCGAGGCCTGCGTCGCCGCCATCGTGGACGTGGACGTGGTCACCCTCGGCCAGTACCTGCGCCCGACCAGCTGGCACCTGCCGGTCGAGCGCTACGTGCACCCGGACGAGTTCGCGGCGTGGAAGCAGGCGGCGGAGGAAGAGTTCGGCTTCCTGCACTGCGCCTCGGGGCCGCTGGTGCGCTCCTCCTACAAGGCCGCCGAGCACTTCCTGACCGAGCACGCGGCGTCGCGGATGGTGACGGCCTAGCGCGCCGCGCGCGGGCGCGCCGGGCCAAGCCGCCCCGCCGCTCACTTCCCGTCGGCGTCCATGCCCCAGCGGATGGACGAGGAGCCGCCCGAAGGCAGCACCATGAAGTTGTTGTGCCCCGCCCAGTGGCGCGCGGCAACGCTCAAGGAATATACGCCGCAGTTCAGGAGCACGTCGCCGAGTTCCTTCGTGCCGTAGAGCTCCAACATCACCACCAGGTCGGGCACGAGCGCGGGATCACCCTTCCGGATGGCCCGCACGCAGGCCTTGCGGACGGCCTCCTCGATGCCCGGGTTGAGGGCGCGCACGAGGTCCGGATCGTAGAGCGCGAGGCCCCGGAGGAGCGCCGCTGCCTCGATCTCGCCGCGCCCCGCCGCCTCCGCCGCCTTCTCCCAGGAACCCTTTTCCTGACTGGGGGGATTGCGCGCAGCCAGAGCGATCCCCGGATCCGGGTCCTGCGCGAGCGCCTGAAGATCCTCTCGGGCGAGCCGGCTGAAGGCGATCTGCCGGTTCTCGACGAGGAGCGCGAACTTGTCGCGCGCCCGGATCGTCGCGCCCTGGTCGTCGTCGAGGCGGTATTCCAGCTCCGGGGTCGGCCGGCGGACCACTTCGAGGAGCAGGGAGGGGTCGTTCACCTTCTCCCATGCGGCCATCCGCACCCGACGGTCGCGGTAGGGCGGCCCGGGGATGTGCTCGTCCTCGATGGTGGTGGCCACCTTCAGGAGAAGGCCCGGATCCGACAAGCGCTGGACGGCGACTTCGCGCACCTCGTAGTCGGGATCGGTGAGCGCGACGTGCGCGAGCGTCATCGGATTCTCCACTTCCTCGAGCGCGATCCGCCGCACCTTCGGCGACGGGTCCCTGGTGGCGACCTGGATCTGAACTCCCGCGTCCTCCAACCGCTTCGACGCGGCGGCGCGAATCCGCCAGTCCTCGTCCTGGATCGCGAGATCCGCCAGAAGGAATTGGCTCGTCAGCCGCTCGATCGCCGCCTCGCGGAGGTAGACGGAAGCCGGGCTTCGGGCGACGCGCTCCAGCACCTCCTCGTCCTGGCACCTCCGGACGGCCATCATCCGCACGTTGAACTCCGTCTCCTCGGAAAGGGCGAGGCGTGCGAGGAGGGCCTGGTCTTCGGTGCCCGCAACGAAGCTGAGCTGCTCATCCGCCCTCGTCAGGGCGTCGTACGAGGCCGGCGGCTGGCTGCATGCGGCTCCCACCAGTCCGACCCACAGAAGCGCGAGCCCCGCCCCGGACGACGCCATGCCGGAGAGTATCTCCTTCTCCACGGAGAGGCGTGCGGGCGGATCGGCGGCAACTTTGGGCGCCTTGGATTCGGCAAAACAGCCGAATCTCCTGCCCTTCCCGACTTCGTAGAATCCCTGCCTGCCTGGCCTGCGTCCCTCCGCAGCCGGGTTGGCGCTTTCCTCCGATGCCCGCCGCCGCCCTCCTCCAGATCCTCGACGAGTCCGGCCGCAAGGTGGGCAAGGCGCCGCGCCTCAAGAAGGAGCTCCTCCTGCGCATGTACCGCGCCCTGGTGGACGTGCGCGCCTTCGACGACCGCTGCATGAAGCTGCAGCGCACCGGCAAGATCGGCTTCAGCATTCCCAACAAGGGTGTGGAGGCCTGCAGCGTCGGCGCCGCCGCCGCGCTCGACCCGGCGACGGACTGGATCACGCCGCACTACCGCGACTTCGGCATGATGTTCTTTCATCGCCTCTCGCTCGAGGGGATGTTCGACAACATGTACGGCAACTGCGACGACGGCGCGCTCGGCCGCCAGATGCCGGTGCACTTCTCCTTCCGCGAGCCGATCCGCTACCTCTCCATCTCCTCGCCGCTCGGCACGCAGATTCCGCAGGCCGTCGGCATCGCCATGGCCATGAAGAAGCGCGGCGAGCCCGGCGTGGCGCTCACGTCCTTCGGCGACGGCTCCACCAGCACGCCCGGCTTCCATTCCGGCATGAACTTCGCCGGCGTCTTCGGCGCGCCGGTGGTCTTTTTGTGCCAGAACAACCAGTGGGCGATCAGCTGCCCCTCGGAGAAGCAGACCGCCAGCGAGTCCTACGCCGCCAAGGGCGAGGCCTACGGCATTCCCGGCGTGCGCGTGGACGGCAACGACGTGCTCGC
>CAZDMB010000184.1:4586-5413 GCA_964506175.1 uncultured Planctomycetales bacterium
GCCGTCTACGCCGCGGTGCACGACGCCGTCACGCGCGCGCGCGCCGGCGAAGGCCCGACCCTCGTCGAGGCCGTCACCTTCCGCATGGGCGGGCACTCCACCAGCGACGACCCGACCCGCTACATCGAGTCCGCGGTCTTCAAGGAGTGGGAGAAGAAGGACCCGCTCGCGCGCTTCCGCGCCTGGCTGCTGGCGGAGGGCCACCTCAGCGAACCGGACGCCGCCGCCATCGCGGCCGACGCCGACGCGCGCATGCTGGCCGCGGCGCAGGCCGCCGAAGCGAAGAAGCGCCCCGGCCTCGCCACGATCTTCAGCGACGTCTACGCCGAGATGCCGCCGCATCTCGCCGCGCAGAAGGAATTCTGCGTCCGCCACTTCACCACGCGCGGCGAGGGCGTGGACGAAAAAGGAGAGTTTCCGCTGTGAGCCAGATGACCCTCGTGCAGGCCGTCAACGACGCGCTGCGCACCGCGATGCGCGCCGACGAAGGCGTGCTGGTGCTCGGCGAAGACGTCGGCCCCAAGGGCGGGGTGTTCCTCGCCACCGACGGCCTGACGAAGGAGTTCGGCGAGGAACGCTGCTTCGACACGCCGCTCAACGAGGACGGGATCGTCGGCGTCGGCGTCGGCTTGGCGCTGGCCGGCATGAAGCCGGTGTGCGAGATCCAGTTCCAGGACTTCATCTTCCCGGCCTTCGACCAGATCGTCAGCGAGGCGGCGAAGATGCGCTACCGCTCGGGCGGGCAGTACACGGTGCCGATGGTGATCCGCACGCCCTACGGCGGCGGCATCCGCGGCGGCCTGTACCACTCGCAGAGCGGCGAGGCG
>CAZDMB010000185.1:0-5399 GCA_964506175.1 uncultured Planctomycetales bacterium
TCCTTGGTCTCGATCGTCCACACGTCGCCCCGCGCCTCGCTCATGTACATGTCGAGCGAGGCCGCGTAGGAATCGTCCTCGATCACGCGCTGCATGTTCGGGTTGCCCCAGCAGGTGTGGATCCACACTTCCGTCCGGTCCAGGCCCTGCACCTCGCGGTTGCAGCAGTCCAGGTAAAAGCGCACGTCCTCATGGTCCTTGCCGTAGGTGTTGGCCATGAAATGCAGGCAGGGCTCCTCGACCTGGATGCTGCGGCAGCCGGCCGCCTGCAGAGCGAGCAGTTCCTGGTTCATGGCGCAAGCCATGTCCCACAGCACCTCGCGCTTGTCCTTGTACTGGGGCGTGTGGATGTCGAGGAACAGGCCCATCACCTGCGTGCAGCAGGTGCCGAAGCGCACCGGCTTGCGCGTGCGCGCCTGCGCCAAGCGCCAGAGTTTCGGGTAGTCGAGCGGCCGATACTGGATCTTGTCCACGACGCGCGGCCAGCGCCAGCCGGTGTAGATCTCGTTCAGCAGCGTGCCGGGCGGGTATTTCAGCCACGGGGAGCGCGTCTGCCACGACTGCAGCTGGTCGCCCGCGAAGCCGCCCCAGCGCTGCAGCGGGTAGTGGTGCCAGGAACGCCCGGCGAAGTCTTCGTCGCAGTGCAGGTCGCCGTGGGTGATGAAGTCGAGGCCGGCGCGCTCCTGGTCGCTGATGAGGACGGCGAGGGCGTCGGTGAACTTCTCGCGGAAGCGCACGTCCATCATCGCCGTGTCGAGCGGACGGCCCCACAGGCTGTCGTCCATCCAGCGCGGCCGCGGCCACGAGCCGGTGACGGTGCAGGGCAGGATGCGGTCGGCGGTGAGGGTGAACATGGCGGGCGGCTCAGCGGCTGGCCGGCGCGGCGGCCTGCTGCATCTTGGCCATCACCATCCACTGCACGCCGAAGCGGTCCTTCAGCATGCCGTACATGGGCGACCAGAAAGTCGGAGCGAGCGGCATCGTGACGGCGCCGCCGGCCGCGAGGGCGTCGAAGGCGCGCTTGGCTGCGGCCGGCGTCGGCACGGTGAGCGCGAGCGAAAAGCCCTCGAACTTGGCGCCCGGCGCGCAGCCGTCCGCGGCCATCACCACCTGATCGCCGATGCGGATGCTCGCGTGCATCACCTTCTGCTCGAAGCCCGGCGCCAGCATGCCCGGCGGCAGCGGCTGCGGGCTGTCGGCGAAGCGCATCAGGCACTCCTGCCGGGCGCCGAGCGCGTCGCGGTAGAAGCCGATGGCTTCTTCGCAGCGTCCGTCGAAGAAGAGGTAGGGTTGAAGCTCCATGGACATGCCTTTGGATGCGCGCGAGCAGAGGCCCCGGCCAGAGACCCCGGCGGCGTCCGTGCAGATTCTAACACTAGCCGCCGACAGCAACGGACTGAACTAGGGCAACGCTGAACATCCATTCCGCCCAGGACACGGTCCTCGCGCCTGAACGAAAGCACTTGTTCAGCGTTGCCCTAGATCACCTTCAGCTCTCGCCCGACCTTCACGAAGGCCGCGTGGGCGCGCTCCAGCATGTCTTGGGTGTGCGCGGCGGACAACTGCACGCGGATGCGCGCCTGGCCCTTGGGCACGACCGGGAAGGAGAAGCCGATCACGTAGACGCCTTCGGCCAGCAGCGCGCGCGCCATCTCGACCGCGAGCTTGGCGTCGCCGAGCATCACCGGCACGATCGGCGTGACGCCGGCTTGGATCTTGAAGCCGGACTCGGCCATGGCCTTGCGGAACCAAGCGGTGTTGCGCTCCAGACGGTCGCGCAGCTCGGTGGTGCCCGAGAGTCGGTCGAACACCGCGATGCCGGCGGCGACGATCGGCGGCGGCACCGAGTTGGAGAAGAGATAGGGACGGCTGCGGTTGCGCAGCAGCTCCACGATCTCGCGGCGCGCGGCCGTCGCGCCGCCGCACGCCCCGCCCAGCGCCTTGCCCAGGGTGGTGGTGATCACGTCCACCCGCCCCATCACGCCGCAGTGCTCGGGCGTGCCGCGCCCGCTCTTGCCCATGAAGCCGGTGGCATGGCTGTCGTCCACGTGCACCAGCGCGCCGAATTCTTCCGCCAGGTCGCAGATCTCCCGCAACTTGGCGACGAAGCCGTCCATGCTGAAGACCCCGTCGGTGGTGATGAGGACGCGCCGCGCGCCCGCCGCCCGGGCGGCGGACAGGCTCTGGCGCAGCTCCGTCATGTCGCCGTTGGCGTAGCGGAAGCGCTGCGCCTTGCACAGGCGCACGCCGTCGATGATCGAGGCGTGATTGAGCGCATCGCTGACGACGGCGTCCTCCTCCCCGAGCAGGGTCTCGAACAGGCCGCCGTTGGCGTCGAAGCAGGAGGTGTAGAGGATGGCGTCCTCCATGCCGAGGAAGGCCGCGACCCTTGCTTCGAGTTCCTTGTGGATGTCCTGCGTTCCGCAGATGAAGCGCACCGAGGACATGCCGAAGCCGCGCGTCTCGAGCGCGCGGCGCGCCGCTGCGACCACCGCCGGATCGTCCGAGAGGCCGAGGTAGTTGTTGGCGCAGAAGTTCAGCACCTCGCGGCCGCGCACGCGGATGCGCGCCTCCTGCGGCGACTCGATCACGCGCTCCTCCTTCCACAGACCGGCGGAGCGGATCGCCTCCAGTTCGGCGCGGACGCCCTCGAGGAAGCCGTCTTTGGTGGGATGCGCGGTCGCGGTCATGGCGCGATTCTAACTCCGCCAGCCTATGATCCCGTCCATGCCCGCCGCCGCGGATCTGCGCCAGCGTGTCCTCCTTTGGCTGACGGGAATCTTCGTCACCTGCCTGATCGTCGCCGATTTCACCGGCTCGAAATTCTTCACCTTCGATCTCTTCACGCTCGGCGGCTACCGCTTCGTGACGCACTCGGTCGGCATGCTGTCGTTTCCGGTCGTGTTCCTGCTCACGGACCTGGTGAACGAATACTACGGGCGAGCCGGCGCCCGCCGGCTCACCTGGATCGGCGCGGGCATGGGCGTGCTTGCCACGCTGCTCGCGCTGGCGGCGCGCAAGATGCCGGTCGCGGCCAGCTCTCCCATCCCGCAGGCCGCCTTCGACCAGGTCTTCGGCCAGTCGAATCGCCTCTACCTGGCGTCGATGGTCGCCTTCGTGCTCGGCCAGCTCGCCGACATCTGGGTGTTCGGACGGCTGAAGCGCCTGACCGGCGGGCGCATGGTGTGGCTGCGCGCCACCGACTCCACCGTGGTCTCGCAGCTGCTCGATTCCTTCCTGGTCACCGCCATTCTCCTCGCCGGCACCGTCAACGCCGCCACCGGCGCGCCATGGAGCCTCGCCGGCATCCTCGAAGTGGCGGGCACCGGCTACGTGCTCAAATTCCTGATCGCGCTCGCGCTCACGCCCTTCATCTACCTCGGGCGCTGGTGGCTCCACGCGCGACTCGGCCTCACGCCGTTGCCGCCCGAGGGCGCGGCCGCCGCGGGCTGAGCGCCGCTCGGGCGCGGCCTCAGCGCGCCGGATCGAGCACCACCTTGTGGGCCGCGCCGGCGTCGAGCAGGGCGATGCCCTCGCCGAAGGCGCTCATCGGCAGCTGGTGGGTGACGATGTGCCGCACGTCGAGGCCGCGCGCCAGGAGGTCGAGCATCTCGGTCCAGGTGCCGAACATGCGGCGGCCGACGACGCCCTTGAGGGCGAGGCCCTTGAAGATCACGCGCTGCGAAAATTTCTCGATCGTGAGATCGCGTCCGGTCGGGATGCCCAGCAGGCAGATTTCGCCGCCCGGGTAGAGCAGCTCCAATCCCAGGCCGATGGCGCTGGGCGCGCCGGACATCTCCAGCACCACGTCCACGCCGCCGCCCGTGGCGCGGCGCACTGCCGCCGGCAGACTGTCCGCTTCGGCGCGCGGATCGTGCACGAACACCGGCGTGGCGCCGTTGCGGGTCTGCGCCCACGCGCGCGCGCGCGCCAAGTGGTTGGGGTGGACCTCGGCGATCGTCAGGCTGGCGGCGCCCTGGAACTCCACCACCGCGGCGGCCATGGCGCCGATCGCGCCGTAGCCGGAGAGCAGGACGTGACGCCCGGCGATGCCCGCCGCCGACTGCACGGTGTGCACCGCGTTGCCGAGGGCGTCGAGAAAGGCGCCGGTCTGCGGCGGCACGACCGCCGCGTCGAGACGGACCAGATTGCCGGCCGGCAGCACCACGTATTCAGCGAAGGCGCCGTCGCGGTGCAGGCCGGCGATCCGCGTGCGCTCGCACACGTGCTGATGGCCCGCGCGGCAGGCGCGACAAACCCCGCACACGAGATGCATCTCCGCCGACACGTAATCGCCGGGCTGCCAGCCTGCGACGCCGGCGCCGAGCGCGTCCACGTGCCCGCAGAACTCGTGGCCGATCGTGACCGGCGGCGACACCATGGGCGCCACGGAGGCGTCCCAGTGGAAGATGTGGCGATCGGTGCCGCAGATCGCGGCATTCGCGACGCGGATGCGGACCTCGCCCGGACCCGGCTCCGGCACCGCGAGGCGTTCGACGAGTGCCGCCGCGCCCGCTTCCGGGCGCAGCATCTGGATCGCGCGCATGGGCGGGGATTCTAGCCGCCCTCGAAGGCCCGATCCGAGAGTTCGTCGCCGGGAGCGCGCGACGCGACCCAGGCGATGCCCAGCACCCCGCCGCAGGCCAGCATGGCGCTGCCGCCGTGGGACACGAGCGGGATCGGCAGGCCGGTGGTCGGCCACACGCCGGTGGTGACGCCGACGTTGATCACCAGGTGCACCAGGAAATAGATGCCTGCGCCCGCCAACAACAAGCGGGTGAATGGATCGCGCCGCCGCGCCGCGTAGCCCAGGGCGATGAAGCCGATCGCGGAGTACGCGATCAGGAACAGGAGGCCGGCGGCAAGGCCGCCCTCCTCCGCGAGCACCGGAAAGATGAAGTCGTTGTGGCGCTCCGGCAGGCGGTCGAGCCGGTTCTCGGGGCCGCGGCCGAAGCCGTGGCCGCTCCAGCCGCCGCTGCCGATCGCGATCTTGGAGTGCCACAAGTGGTATCCCTCGGCCGCCTTCTGCTGCGGCGTCATTTCGTCCTGCGTCCACCAAGTCTCGATGCGCTCCTTCTGATAGTCCTGGATCACGAACCAGCCGAGCGGCGCCAGCAGCAGCGGCGCGAGCACGAGCGCCAGCATCACGCGGCGCGGCGTGCCGGCGATCCAGGCAAGACCGAAGAAGATCGGCAGCAAGGACAGCGCCGTACCCAGGTCCGGGCCCGCCAGCACCAAGAGGAAGGCGAGCCCGGTGAGCGCGGCGGGGCGCCAAAGGTCGCGCACCCGCGCCGGCCGCGGTCGTTCCGCGAACCAGCGCGCCAGCAGCACGATCAGGGCCAGCTTGGCGAACTCGCTCGGCTGCAGGGTGAAGCCGCCGGGCAGTTGGATCCAGCGCC
>CAZDMB010000186.1:0-5397 GCA_964506175.1 uncultured Planctomycetales bacterium
CGAAAAGCTGAAGCAGCGCCTCGGGGTCGACGGCATGGCGCTGGCCCGCTCTTACCGCGAGCGCGGCATGCCGTTGATGGCGATGGAAATCGCGCGCCGCATGAGCGCCTCCTGGTCCATGCCGGAAGCCATGGATTTCTACGCCGACGTCGCCCGCCAGACCGGCAAGAGCCTGGCGCGCTGGAAGATCGCCTACAACGAGTACGACCTCGAGGGCTGGTCGCAGAACCAGGCCTATCGCGCCTACGGCAAGATGATCGAGGCCGACGTGCAGTTCGACGAGACCATCAGCAAGGATCGCGCCGCCCTGCAGACGCAGGAGTTGGCCTGCGACACCCCCTTCGAGGGCGATTTCTCGCTCGAGGCCGACATGCGCTGGGGCCAGGAGGGCACGCTGATGGGCCTGTGCTTCGGCCGCAAGGACGCCGACAACACCCACGCCGTGGTCCTGCACCGCAAGGGTTTCATCGACGTCAGCACCAAGGCGGGCGCCAGCTGGACCATCCGCGACCACCTGCAGGTGCCGCTCGGCGAGGACTGGGTGCGCTTGCGCATCGACGTCGTCACCAGCGCCGACGGCCAGGCGGAGGTGGACACTTATCTCAACGGCAAGTGGATCCGCACGACGCGCATGCCGCGCGACAGCGTGCGCGGCACCTTCGGCCTGATCACCGGCACCGGTCGCGCGGACTACCAGGAGATCCGCCTCCTGGCGCGCGATCCGCGCGATCCGGCGGCGCGCATCGAGCGCGAACTCGCGCTGCAGCGCCGGGCCGAGGACGCCAGCCTGCGGCTGCCGGGCGTGTTCCTCGGCTTCGAGCCGCCCGAACTTGCCGGCGGCGAGTGGCTCCAGGGCGAGCCGCTGCAGCTCGCCGCCCGCCGCGGCGCCCCCACCCTGCTCTGTTTCTGGACGACCTACCAGGACGAACTGATCCCGACCTCGGCCTATTACGCGACGCTCGCGCAGGAGTTCGCCGAAGTCGGCCTGAAGGTGGTGGCCATCCACAGCAACGACGTGCGCGCCGATGCCATCCGCGACTGGCTCAAGAACCACCCGATGGAGGGCGTCGCGCTGCTCCGCGACACCGAGCACAAGATCTATCCCGCCTACAACATGGTGCCGGGCGGCTGGGGCCTGCCGCACCTGCTGTTGGTGGACGTGGACGGCCGCGTCGCCTGGGAAGGCGACCCCAACCTGAGCAAGGGCGCGGGCTGGGATCCGGAGGAACCGGTGGGAACGCCGGTGGACGTCGCGCTCGACGAGTTGTGCGCGCGGCGCAAATTGTTCGAGATCGCCGACCTCGCGCCGCAACTCGACCGCGCCGAGGAAGCCCTCGCCGCGGGGCACTGGCGCGCTGCGCTCGAACTCGCGCAGCCGCTGGCCAATCTCGGGCCGGCGGCGGACTTCTCGCCGGCGGTGAAGCGCGCGCGCGACCTCGTGGCGCGCGTCGAGGGAGCGGGCACGGAACTGCTCAAGGAGGCCGCGGACGCTGAGGCGAACGGGCTGCTGCTGCGCGCCCACGCGCGCTACCTGCTGGTGGCCGGCGAGTTCCCCGGCGGCGAATTGGAGAACCTCGCGCGCTATCAGGCCGGCCGGCTCGAGAAGGACGAGTTCTACCGCGCCGCCGCCAGGGCGTGGAAAGGCCTGGAGAAAGCGGTGGCCGACGCCGAGAAGGGCAAATCCCCCGCCGAGGTGCTGGCGCGCATCGAGGAAGCGGCGGCGCTGTCCGCCGGGGCGGACATCGCCGCAGCCGCGGCCGGCTTGAAGGAAGCCCTGTTCTCGCCCGACGGAGCGGCGGCCGTCGCCGCGGCGTGGAAGAAGCTCGCGCCCTGAGGCGAACTACAAGCGCTTCAGCGCCTTCTCGGTCATCTCCAGCGCCATCGCCGCTTCCTGCTGCTGCACCGCCAGATGCGGGCGGAAGCGCATCGTGCGCTCGCCGCACACCAGCGCTAGCAGACCCTCCT
Source organism: uncultured Planctomycetales bacterium (assembly GCA_964506175.1). Classification (GTDB taxonomy): domain Bacteria; phylum Planctomycetota; class UBA1135; order UBA1135; family UBA1135; genus JAQBVK01. Next base: position 1,966 of record CAZDMB010000186.1, read on the forward strand.
CGCGCATCAGGCCGAGGCAGCGATCGCGCGTGGCGCCGTCCGGCAAGTCGAAGGCCATGATCAATCCCAGGCCGCGCGCGTTGGACACGCGCTCGTGGCGGGCCTGGATCTGGCGCATGCCCTCCAGCCAGAAGCTGCCGACGGCGGCCGCGTTGTCGGCGAGCCGCTCGTCGCGGATCACTTCGAGGATGCGCGTGGCCCGCGCCATGTCCACGAGGTTGCCGCCCCAGGTGGAGTTGATGCGGCTCGAGGTCTCGAAGACGTTGCCGGGAACTTCCATCACCTTGGGACCGGCCATGATGCCGCACTGCTGCGCTTTCTTGCCGAAGGCGAAAACGTCCGGACGGACGCCGTAGTGCTCGAAGGCCCACGGCTTGCCGCTGGAGAAGAAGCCGGTCTGCACCTCGTCGAAGATCAAGAGACAGTCGTAGCGTTCGGCGCGGGCCTGCAAGCCCTGCAGAAACTCCGGGCGGAAGTGGCGATCGCCGCCCTCGCACTGGATCGGCTCGATCAAGATGGCGGCGATGTCGTCGCCTTGGCGCGCGAAGGCCGCATCCACCTGGGCCAGAGCCGCAGCCTCGTTCTGGGCATGCGCCAAGAGTTCCGGTCCGGCCAGCGGGAAGCGCGCTTCCGGCGCGTCACAGCGCGGCCAGGCGCCGAATTTCGGAAAATACAGAACCTTGTCCGGGCGCGTGTTGGTCGCGGACATGGTGTAGCCGGAGCGCCCGTGGAAGGCCTTGCGGAAATGCAGGATCTGCTGGCCGACGTCCGCGTCCACGCCCTTGGCCCGGTTGCGGCGCACTTTCCAGTCGAAGGCGACCTTCATCGCGTTCTCCACCGCCAGCGCGCCGCCGTCGACGAAGAACATGTGCGTGAAGCCTTCCGGGCGCGCCACTTCGGCCATGCGCTCGACGAAGCGGGCGAACTCCACGCAATAGAGGTCGCTGTTGGAAGGCCGGTTGGCGACCGCGCCCGCGACGCTGCGCAGCCACTTCTCGTCCGTCAGCGCCGGATGATTCCAGCCGATCGGCGTCGAGCCGAAGCAGCCGAAGAAATCGAGGTACTCGCGGCCGGAACGGGCGTCGTGCAGCCAGGTGCCATGCGACTTCTCGAGGTCCAGCACGAACGGCATGCCATCGGCCAGCATCCAGCGACCGAGAGCGGTGTGCACGTCCTGCGGCTGCAGGTGGCGTTGCGGGGTGGCGGCGGCGGAGGTCGGCATGGCGGAAGGGGTCATTCGGGAAAGGCGCGCAGGCAGGCCTGCTCAGGCGGAAGCGCGGCGAGATCGGCGGCGTGCGGCTCGCGCGCGGCGAGGCCCAGCACGGGCGCGGGTTCCGCCCAGGCGCGCAACCAGGCGCGCGACGGCGGCACGTTGACGAAGAGAGCGGGACGGACGGAGCCCCCCTCTTCATCGGCGGGAAGGCCGCCGGCAATCAAGGCGGCGCCCAGATCCGCGGCCGCACGCACGAGGCGGCGCATCGCCGGCGGCGAGAAGGCGGCCGGCGGCTCCAGGGCGAAGACGGCGCGCAGCGCTTCGGCCCAGGCGGCGTGGCGCGTTTCCGGCGCCAAGGCCAGCCACGGCGCCTCAGCCGGCCAGGCCAGCCGCCAGGCGCGCACCAGGCGCGCAGCGCCCTCGGCCGGCGGCAATGCATCCGGCAGCAGCCATACGGCGCGCGGCGCGGCGCGCGGCGCAGCCGTATTGTGGGGGTCGGGCATGGCGGCACATGACGAGACGAAGTCCGGCGGAGAGTCCGCCCCGCGCCTGAAGTTGCCGGCGGCCTGTCGCATGCGCAGCAAGCGCGACTTCGACCGGGCCTATCAGCAAGGGGTGCGGACGCGCGGAGAAACCATTCTAATCGCCGCGGCGCCCAGCGTGCACCCCGTCGGCGCGCGCTACGGCCTCTCCGTCAGCCGCAAATTCTCCAAATCCGCCGTGACGCGCAATCGCGTGCGCCGCGTGCTGCGCGAGGCCTTTCGCCTGCGCCGCGCCGACTTGCCGCCGCTCGACCTCGTGCTGATGCCGCAGAACGGCCGCCGCCGCTGGCGCACGCCGGCGACTGCGGACGAACTCGTCGCGTTGGCGCGCAAGGCGGCGCGGCGCCTGGCCGAACGCTCGCTCGGATGAAGCGCCTTCTTCTCTGGCTGCTGAAGGGCTATTGGCTGCTCATCAGCCCCCTGCTCGGGCCGGACAAGTGCCGCTTCCACCCGCATTGCTCGGCCTATGCGCGCGAGGCGATCGAGCGCCACGGCGCGCTCAAGGGCAGCGGCCTGGCGGTCTGGCGGGTGCTGCGCTGCCAGCCTTTCTGCCGCGGCGGTTACGATCCCGTCCCGCTCCAACACGAATCCGCCCCATGATCCTCGCCCTCGCCCTTCTCTGCGCCCAGGCCTCCGTCCCCGCAACCGGCCTGCCCCCGGTCGAGGACCTGAAACTTCCCGGCGAGCGGCATTTCGGCGCCATCCGGCGCCTCACGAGCGACGGCGAGAACGCCGAGGGCTACTTCTCCTACGACGGCACGCGCATCACCTACCAGGCGCGCTTCGGCGGCATGGAGTGCGACCAGATCTTCGAACTGGACCTGCTCACCGGCGCGCGGCGGCTGGTCAGCACCGGCCTCGGCCGCACGACCTGCTCATTTTTCCTTCCCGGAGACCGCGCCATCCTGTTCGCTTCGACCCACGGGGCCGCGGACGGCCCGCTCACGCCGCCGGACTTTTCGCAGGGCTACGTGTGGAAGGTCTATCCGGAGTTCGACCTGTGGGTGCGCGACCTCGCGACCTGGGAACTGCGGCCGCTGGCGCACGCGCCCGGCTACGACGCCGAGGCGGTGGTCAGCCCGGACGGGAAAAAGATCGCCTTCACCAGCCGCCGCGCCGGCGACCTGGACATCTGGGTGATGAACGTGGACGGCAGCGGGCTCAAGCAGTTGACCGACACTCTCGGCTACGACGGCGGACCGTTCTTCTCGCCGGACTCCCGGCGCATCGTGTTCCGCGCGCACCATCCGGAAACCGCCGCCGCGAAAGCCGACTATTCCGCCCTGCTGGCGCAGGACATGATTCGCCCGACCACGCTCGACCTGTGGGTGATGGACGCGGACGGCGGCAACAAGCGGCGCATCACCGACAACGGCGCGGCCAACTTCGCCCCCTACTTCCATCCGGACGGCAAGCGCATTCTCTATGCCTCGAACCAGAACGGCGGCGGGCGCAATTTCGACCTGTGGATGATCGGCGACGATGGCACCGGCAACGAGCAGGTCACCTTCAATCCCTCCTTCGACGGCTTCCCCATGTTCTCGCCGGACGGCCGGCGCCTGATCTTCGCCTCCAACCGCAACTCCAAGGATCCGCACAGCACCAACCTGTTTCTGGCGGAGTGGATCGAGCCGGAGCGGGCGGAGTGAGCGCCGCGCCGCGCGCCGCACTAGCGGA
>CAZDMB010000187.1:0-5394 GCA_964506175.1 uncultured Planctomycetales bacterium
GGCGGCGACCACCTCCGCCGGCGCCAGCAGCGTTTCCCGCTCCAGGCCGGTGTCGTAGTGGCCGGACTGCGAGCAGAACTTGCAGTCCTCCGGGCAGGCGCCGGTCTTGATCGACAGCAGGGTGGCGCATTGCACCTCGGCCGGATCGTGATGGCCGCGGTGCACGAGCGCCGCCTCGAAGACGAGTTCCAGCAGCGGCTTGTGGTACAGCGCGGCGACGTCGGCGCGGGAGAGCGCGTGCATGGGCGGCAATTCTACGGCTCCGTGCGCGGCGCCTCGCACACGGGGCCGCGGCACAGGTAGAGCGTGGCCCGGCCCGCGCGCGCGGTCCGCGCGGCGAAGAGGCCGAGCGCCGATTCCGGCGCGGCGGCGGCGCGGAACACCGGCAGCGCGTCGGCGTAGGCCGGACCGGCCAGCGCGCGCCGCCAGGCCGCGAGCGAGGCATCGTCGCCGTTGCCGATCACCACCGCGACGGCCGGCTCCGCCACCGCCGCCGCCAGCGCGCGCGCGGTCGTCATGAAGCCGCGCGGGCTGCGCGTCACCAGCGGCAGCGCCGCGGCGAAGCCCGCGCGCGCGGCCGCGCGCCAGCTCTCGTCCTGGGTGAAGGCGTGGAGCACGGTGAAGCCCGCGAGCGCCGCGGCGTTGGGCGAGGGCAGCGCGCCGTCCCACGGCGACTTGCGCCGGTGCAGGACGCTGGCGTCGGCGCCGTCGGTGTCCCACAGGATGCCGGTGGCGGGATCGCCGAAGCGCCGCAGGATTTCCGCTCCCAACTGCTCGGCGGCCGCCAGCCAGGCCTCGTCGCCGCCGGCCTGGAACAAGGAAAGAAATGCGCGCAGCAGATAGGCGTGATCCTCCAGCACCGCCCGGTTGAGGGCCTTGCCGCCGCGCCAGGTCCGCGCCCAGGCCCCGTCGGCGCCGCGCATCGCGGTCAGGGCGAAGCGGCCGGCGCGCTCGGCGGCGGCGAGATAACGCGGCTCCCCGAGCATGCGCCCGGCCTGCGCCAGCGCGTCGATCGCCAGGCCGTTCCAACCGAGGATGACTTTGTCGTCCAGGTGCGGAGGCACGCGCGCCTGGCGCGCGGCGTACAGGTCGGCGCGCACGCCGGCGACGAGGGCGTCGAGGGACGCCGGCTCGAGCCCGGCCGCAGCCGCCGCCTCGGCGGCGGACATGCCGCGCTGCAGCACGCTGCGGCCGTGCTCGAACGTTCCTTCCGGCGTCACGGCGTAGAAGCGCCGCGCGAACTCCGCGCGCTCCGGACCCAGCGCCGCTTCCAGATCGGCCGGCGTCCAGGCGAAGAACTTTCCCTCCTCGCCCTCCGAGTCGGCGTCGGTGCTGGCGTAGAAGCCGCCCTCCGGCCCCTGCATCTCGCGCAGCAGGTAATCACAGCACTCGCGCGCGATCTGGGCGAAGAAGTCGTCGCCGCTGGCGCGCCAAGCTTCGAGATACGCCGGGATCAGCGCGCCCTGGTCGTAGAGCATCTTCTCGAAGTGCGGGATGAGCCACATGCGATCCACGCTGTAGCGCGCGAAGCCGCCGCCGATCTGGTCGTACATGCCGCCCGCCGCCATCTTGCGCAGAGTGTGGAGCGCCATGTCGCGCGCCGCGGGCGCGTCGGCGGCCAACAGGAAGCGCAGGTCCTCCGCGCGCGGAAACTTCGGCGCCTCGCCGAAGCCGCCCCACTCCGGGTCGTAGACGGCGCGCAACGCGGCGACCCACTCGGCCTGCAAGGCGCGCACGGCCGGAGCATCCGGCAGTTCCGTGTCCGCCGGCGCAGGCGGAAACTCCATCGCCAGCATGCCGCTCAACTGCCCGGCCGAGCGTTCGATCTCCGCGCGACGCTCGCGCCACGCCTGCTCGACGCCGCGCAGCAGGTCGAGGAAGCCGGGGCGCCCGTAGCGCGCATCCGGCGGGAAGTAGGTGCCGCCGTAGAAGGGGTGCAGGTCCGGCGTCAGGAACACGGTCATCGGCCAGCCGCCGGAGCCGGTCATCTTCTGCACCGCGTCCATGTAGAGATCGTCCAGGTCCGGGCGCTCCTCGCGGTCCACCTTGATCGAGACGAAGTGCGCGTTGAGAAAGGCGGCGATCTCTTCGTTCTCGAAGGACTCCCGCTCCATCACGTGGCACCAGTGGCAGGCCGAGTAGCCGATCGAGAGGAAAATCGGCTTGTCCTCGGCGCGCGCGCGCGCCAGCGCCTCCTGGCTCCACGGCCACCAGTCCACCGGGTTGCGCGCATGCTGGAGCAGGTAGGGAGACGTCTGTCCCGCGAGGTGATTTTCCGGGTGCACGGGAGCCTGCAGCAGCGCGAGCAGCGCGATCATCGCGCGGTGTCGGGCCGCATCGCGGCGACGGCGGCCAGCGCGGCGGGAGAATCGTTGTGGGAGTGGGTGAAGCCGATGGCGCGCTCGCGCGCGACCGTGTCCGCCGCGCGGAAGGCGACGACGTAGGCGCGGCGCCACGAGGCGGCGGAGCGATTGCCGCCGGAGCCGTGGAGGACCCGCTCGCCGAAGGCCAGGACGTCGCCGCGCCGGATGGGAGCGGCGCAAACCCGGTCACGGCGCTCGTCCACCTCGGCGACGAGGGTGTGCGACTTCTCGCGATCCGCGTGGAGCGGGCGATGGGGGCGCAGGCGCGCCTCCGTCTGCGAGCCCGGCACGAAGCGCAGGCAGCCGTTCTCCTCGGTGGCGTCGTCCACCGCCAGCCAGCAGGTGACGGTGCGCGTGTCCGGGGTCAGCGGCCAGTAGGCCAGGTCCTGGTGCCAGGCGAAGACCGCGTCGAGGCTGCCGGGGCGCTTGGCGAGGAGCTGGTCGTAGTCCAGGGTCGCGTCCTCGCCGATGAGTTGGCGCGCGATCGAGGTCGCGCGCTGCTCGTAGAGGTTGCCCTGCCACGCCGGGAGGTAGACGCGCGGCAGCATGATGTTGACCACGGCGAAATCGGCCGGGCCGCGCGCGTATTCCGCGGCCATGTCGCAGAAATCCCGGCCGCGCACCGGCACCTCGCCGCGCCGAAATCGCTCGAAGGTGGCGGTGATGCTGGCGAGTTCGGCCTCGTCCAGGACCCCGGGGAGATGCACGTAACCGTCCCGGGCGAAGGCCGTCTTGTCCGCAGGCAGCAGCTCGTACCGGGCTCCGGCGCGCCGCAACAAGGACTGGGCCATGAGGGCCAGTTTAGCCCCGGAGGCCCCTCCAGGCGCCGCTCTCGGCTCCGAGGGGGGAATTCCAGCCTTTTTCCTTGTGGAAAACGCCGCTCGTCGGCACAATCCTGACTCGAATGGGCTTGCTCCAACGACTCTTTTCGGGAGCGTCGGAACCCAAAAACCCAAGCGCGAAATCGGAGCGCTCCCCGGATCAAGCCCTCTCTTCCGTCATCAAACTGACGGCAGAGATCGAGGCTCTCAAGCATGAGATCCGGTCGCTCCGTGAGTCCCTGGCGTACCCCAACGGCGGTCTGAAGACCGCCGCGGGCGCCCCGGCTCCTTCCGCGCACGCTCCCGACTCCCCGCCCTCCGAGGACTCGTTCCAGGAGGGTCGACCCCGTCGTCGCCGCCGGGGAGGACGCGGGCGTTCCGGACCGGCCAGTCACGATCCCTACGCGGATCGCCCCTCCGGCGAAACCACCCTCGCATTCCGCGACGAGGCCGATCCGGCCTCCTTCCGCCCGCGGACGCCGCGGCCTCCGCCCGAGGACGCGCCCACCGGCCCGCTGGTGGACTACCTCAAGGAGCGCGGCGTCCTCGTCTACGAGGGCCAGGACGATCTCAATCGCAACGAGGCCTTCGAGCACCTGGCGCGGCACCTCGGCATGCATTTCGACCTGCTGTCGCCCTTCTACGAGAAGTTGAAGCGCCTCGTCGCCAGCGGCCGCGGTTCGCGTTTCGAGATCGACCACTTCACGGATCAGGAGCGCTCCGCAGCGGTTCAGTTCGGCACCCTGCTGCACCGGCACGGGATGCTGAAGGATTTCTACTACCACCGCTCGCCGAAGAAGGCCTTGCGCGTGATCCCGACCAAGGACGGCAAGACCGGGCAATTCCTGACCGGCGGCTGGCTGGAGATCTACGTCAGCATGATGATGAGCCGCCGGCTGCGGGCGCACATCAGCCCGGCCAAGTGCCAGTTGCTCTACAACGTGAAGGGCGCGCTGCCGGACGGCCGCGAGTTCGAGGCGGACATCATGACCGTCGTCGAAGGCCGCATGTTCTGGCTGGAGTGCAAGACCGGCAACTGGCAGGACTACGCGGCGCGTTTCCGCGGCTTGGTCAACATCTTCGGCGTGGATCGCAACTCGAGCGGCCTCCTGCTGCTGCGCGCGCCGGACGCGAGCACCCGCGGGCGCGCCACGGACATGCTGGACATGACGATGCTCGCGCTGAACGAGGTCGACGGCTTCATCTGCCGCTTCCTCGGCGTCGAGCCCGGTTCGGAGCCTCTCTTCGAGACGGCGCCGAGCGCCGGCGCCGCCGGCTTTGATTCCGGCCTCGAGATGCCGCGTCACGAGACCATCGAGGACGTGCGCGGCGTGACCGCGGAGGGCGGCGAGGACGCGGAGCTCGAGAATCCGGAGGACGGCGAGCCGCTGGAGCACGTCGAGCCGGCGAAGCGCCTCGGCCGCGTGGCTCTGCCGGGGATTGCCGCAGAGGCCGCATCGCCTGCGGCCGAGGAGTCCGGCGAAGGCCCGGGCCGTCGGCGCCGCCGCCGTCGGCGCCGCCGCGGCGCGCGCGGCGAGCACCTGCTCGAGCCGCTCCCGATCTTCGGCGAGGAAGGACGCGCGGAAGGCGGCGAAGCCGGCACTCCCGCGGCCGCCAGCGAGGAGCCGGAGCCGGAAGGCGCCAGCGAGGACCTCAACGCCGCCGAAGGCCTCCCTGCGGAGGGCGAGGCCGGCGGCGAGCGCAAGCGCCGTCGCGGCCGACGCGGCGGTCGCGGCCGCCGTGGCGGGGCGAAGCCCTCGCCCTTCGCGGTGCACGCCGAGGGCGACGAGGCCCCGGTTGCGGAGGCCGGAGCGGAGGCGCCCTTCGCGCCCGCGCCGGAAGCGCCGCGCGCGCCGGCGCCCGCGGTCGCCGCGTTCCATCAGGACGAGGACGTGCGGGATCTCGCGGAAGAAGTTCCTGCCGCCGCCGCGCCGGTTCCAGCCGCCGCGATGCGACCGGAGGCCTCCCCGCCGCCGCCGCCGGCGGCAAGCCCTGCGCCGAAGCCCTTGGTCACGCCCAAAGTCGGGGCCACCGGCGCCACCATCGCCCCGGACTGGCGCGCCATGGTGGCCGGCGGGCAAAAGAAATCGGACGAGGCGGCCGGTTAGCCGCCTCGTCCGTCGTGGTGGTGGGCAGACCCAGAGTTGAACTGGGGACACACGGATTTTCAGTCCGTTGCTCTACCAACTGAGCTATCTGCCCTTGGTTTG
>CAZDMB010000188.1:0-5390 GCA_964506175.1 uncultured Planctomycetales bacterium
GGCGCGGGCGCCATCCTCGGTGGTGACGAAGCCGGCGTCGCCGGGAGCGCCCAGATTCTTCGTGGGGAAGCACGACCACGCCGCCGCCTCGCCGAAGGCGCCGACCACGTAGGCAGGGTGCGCGGCGCCGATGGCCTGCGCGGCGTCCTCGACCATGGCGATGCGCCGCCCGGCGGCGGCGTCCACGGCGGCGCGGATCGCCGGCAACTCGGCGGCGCGACCATAGAGGTGCACCGGCAGCACCGCCTTGGTGCGCGCGCCGACCTTGCTGGCCGCCGCCCGCGGATCGAGGCAGAAACTGGCCGGATCCACGTCGGCGAACACCGGCGTGGCGCCGGTGCGCGCGATCGCGCCCGCGCTGGCGAAGAAGGTGAAGGCCGGGACGATGACCTCGTCGCCCGGGCCGACGTCCAAGGCGCGCAGGCACAAGACCAGGGCGTCGGAGCCGTTGCTGCAGCCAAGCGCGTGGCGCACGCCGAGAAAGGCGCGGAGCGCCGCCTCCAATTCGCGCACCTCGGGGCCGTTGACGAAGCCGCCGTGCTCCAGCACGCGCGCCCAGCGCGCGAGCAGCGCCCGGCGCGAGGCTTCGTCCAGGTTGTAGTGAATGTCGAAGAAGGGGACGGGCATGGACGGCGTTTCCAGAGTATAGAAATCGTCGCCCGCTAGGATGCGTGCGGCACCCCCATGTCCTCCCAGCCGACGCCCCGAGTCATTCGCCTCGCCGAAAAGTTCGGCGGCATCGCCGCAACTTGGCGGCCGCGCATCATCGCCGAGTTGAACGGCCAGCACGTCAAACTCGCGAAATTGCGCGGAGAATTCGTGTGGCACGCCCACGCCGCCGAGGACGAGCTCTTCCTGGTGATCGCCGGGCGCCTGCGCATCGAACTGCGCGACGGCGCGCTCGAGCTCGGGGCGGGCGATCTGGCGGTGATTCCGCGCGGCGTGGAGCATCGGCCCGTCGCCGCCGAGGAAGCCCACGTCCTGCTGTTCGAGCCCGTCAGCACCGTCAACACCGGCACCGCAGGCGGCGCGCGCACGGTGGCGGCGGAGTGGCTCTGAAGCGCGCCCGCGCCGCCGCGCCGGTCCGCAGGCCGCGCCGCTAACCTTTTCGCGCCATGCACAAGGGCCGGCTCGAAGCCTTCAGCGACGGCGTGATCGCGATCATCATCACCATCATGGTCTTGGAGTTGAAAGTGCCGGACGCGCCCGCCTGGTCGGCCCTGCGCGAGCTCTGGCCGGTCTTCTCCTCCTACCTGATGAGTTTCGTGTTCCTGGGCATCTACTGGAACAACCATCACCATCTGTTCCAGGCCGTGCAGCGGGTGAGCGGCCGCGTCCTGTGGGCCAACCTGCACCTGCTGTTCTGGCTCTCTCTCGTCCCCTTCGTGACCGCCTGGATGGGCGAACTCCACTTCGCTCCCATCCCCGTGGCCGTCTACGGCGTCGTCATGCTCTGCGCCGGCTGCGCGTATTTCCTGCTGACGCGGGCCCTCATTGCCGCGCACGCAGGCGGCGGCCTGCTGGCGCAGGCTCTCGGCACGGATCGCAAAGGCAAGGCCTCGGTCTTGATCTACGCCGCCGCGGTGCCCCTCGCCCTCTTCCTGCCGGCGGTCGCGTGCGGGCTGTACGTGGCGGTCGCCTTGATCTGGTTCCTGCCCGACCGGCGCATCGAGCGCCGGCTCGCGCAGGTTCCGCCCGATCGCTGAAGTCCCGGAGCCTGCCGCGGCTACCAGCGAACGCCGCTGGGGCTGTCGGCCGTCCAGCAACCCAGCCGGAAGAGCGGCGCGAGGCGCAGCAGATCCTGCGTGACGCGCTCCGCCCAGCCGGCGCCGGCGGCGAGCACCTCCGCCTTCGCCTGGCGCGCGACCACCTCGAGGGCGTGTTTCCCCGGCTGCAGGAAGCCGGCGAGATCGCGCCAGTCGCGCTCGCCGACGTCCGCCAGCGGCCGCGCGCCGCCGCCGTCCACCTCGAAGTTGAAACCGGCGGCCGCGCGCGCGGCGGCCGCCAGGGCGGCGCGGCCTTCGCCCTCCTCGGCGCGTTTCACCAGCACGTTGAGGTCGAACCAAGCATCCTTTTCCCAGCGCAGTCCCCAGAAGGCCTGCCGCTCCTCCACCCCGATCTGGAAATGGACGCTGCGATGCGCTGAATCTAGGTCCTTGGCCAGTTCGGGGCCGAGAAAAGCCTGCAGCGCCTTCCGCTCCTTCTTGCCGCGAAAGAGCATCGTGCGCTGGCGGGCCACGCGGTTGCCGTTGCTGGCATGCGGGTGGTGGAGACTCTCGCGGCGCTCGAGGTCCAGTCCCGGCCCGTCGCGCAGGCGCGCCTTCACGCCGTCCCCGAGTTCTTGCAGGCGGCGGCGCAACTCCAGACGGCGGCCGTTCCACTCGGGGTCGGACTGGAAGCGTGTCTGGAAGAGCTCGAAGTCGGCGGCGGTCAGCACGGCGGCCCGCCAGCCTATCCGGCTACATTCGCAGAGTGAACGATCCCGCCTCCCTCGAGCGTCCCGGACTCATCCGGAGCGTGCTGCGCATCGCGCGGCGCGCCACGGAGGAGATCGCCCAGGACGACCTCGCCGGCCTCTCCGCGCAGATGGGCTACTACTTCATGCTCGCCCTTTTCCCCATGCTGATTCTTCTCGTCGGCGTGCTGGACCTCCTGCCCCTGGAGCGGGAGGTGCCGCAGATGATGAATCGCCTCGTCCAGGGCTTTCCGGAGGACGTCCAAGGCCTGCTGCGCCGCTTCCTGACGGAGTTCGCCGGCCGGCGCGCGGCAGCGGGGGTCTTTCTGTGGACGGCCGTGGCCCTGTGGGCCGCCTCGCGGGCCATCAGCGGGGCCCGGCGCGGCCTGAACGGCGTGCTCGGCGGCGCCCGCCGGCGCAATCCTCTGATGACGCGCCTGAAGGACGTCACCTTCACGGGCGCCGCCGTCACCCTGGTCGGAGCCGGCTACGTCTTGGTCTTCGGCGGCAAGGCCCTGGGGGCCCTCCTGGCCAAGGCTTTCGGGCTCGGACACCTGTTTCCCGTGCTCTGGTCCTGGCTGCGCTGGCCCGTCTCCATCGCGCTCCTGACCGCCTTCCTCGCGCTCGCCTACCGCTTCCTGCCGGACCGGCGCGTGCGGTGGCGCGCAGCGTGGGCCGGCGCCTTGCCCGCCTGCCTCGGTTGGCTGGCCTTGATGGGGAGCTACCGCGTGTGGCTGCGCGTCTACGACCGCTTCGACCAGATCTACGGCAGCCTGGCGAGCTTCTTCCTGCTGATGGTGATGCTCTGGCTCTTCGGCCTGGTCTTCCTGCTCGGCGGCGAAATCGTGGCCTGGCGGACCGCCAGCACGGAGCCAAAAGAAAATGCGGCCCCAGCTTGACGCCGGAGCCGCAACTCCATCCCCTCAGATGGCACCTTTCGGTGTTCAACTCACTCGCCTTGCAGCGGGTGAGCGAAATCCCCTGCCCACGGGCAGAGGCGCGGATTCTAAAACGCTGTCAAGCCCTTGTCGGGAAAGGACTTGAATCGCGCGGTGCGGCAGGGGTTGGACCCATGAAATGCGATTTCCTGGCTTGGCCGCACCGGAGGCTCGCGACGATGGTCCTCCGGAGGCGCTTTCAAACGGACGTTCGCCTCAAGAAAGTTCCATGAAATTTTCTTGCCCCCCCTGGGGGCGGAAGAGGGTCTCGCCACCCTAGGGGTGGTCCAGGCTGCGCGCGGAACGCTCGAGCGTTGCCACGTCTGCGGGAGATCCCTGCAGGAGGATGGCGCGCACCCCGGGCAACGCGAGCGCCTCGATCACCACACCGGCGGGCGCGGCGAATCGAAGTTGGCCGGCCACGGACTGCGGGTCGGCGTGTGCCAGGACCAGCATGCGCGTCTCGGCCGCGGGGGCCGCTCCCGCGCCGCGCTCCTGGGGGCTGGCGCACGCTCCCGCGAGCAGCGTCATCGCCAGGAAAAGGAAAGTGGGCGGCGCCGGCATGGCTCCGCCCACTTTAGCGCAGGATCGCCCTAGAACTGCACCTTGGGCGCCTGGCGCGCTTCCGGGATGTCCAACTCGAAGAACTCCTTCTTCAGGAAGCGGAACATGCCCGCAATGATGCTGCCCGGGAACTGCTCGATCTTGTTGTTGTTCTCGCGCACGTTGCCGTTGTAGAACCGCAACGAGGCTTGGATGCGGTTCTCGGTGTTGGTCAACTCTTTCTGCAGTTCCAGGAAGTTCGTGTTGGCCTTGAGATCCGGATAGGCCTCCAGGCGCACCATCAGTTGCGTGACCGCCTGCTGCAGGGCGGACTCGTCCTTGGCCTGACTGGCGGGCGAGCCGTGGTTGCCGGCGGCTCGTTCGCGCAGAGCGACGACCTGCTCGAGAAGTTCCTTCTCGTGCTTGGCGTAGCCCTTGACCGTGTTGACCAGATTGGGAATCAGGTCGTAGCGGCGCTTGAGCTCGGTGTCGACGTTGGACCAGGCCTCCGCGCATTGGTTGCGGATGGAGACCAAGCCATTGAAGGTGCCGATCGCCCAGAAGACGAGCAGCATGAGAATGCCCAGGATGACCCAGATCATGTCGCGCGGATTCTACGGGCGAAAGGCGCCGGCGTGGGGCCTTTCACGCCCGGAACAGGTACTCCGGCATCCGCTCGCGCACCGCCTGGAGGCGCTGGAACATCGCGTCGAGCCGGCTGGCGGCCAGGCGCCCGTCCTGGAACAGGGCCAGGACCCCCATCTCCTGCTCCAGGCAGGTGTCGCGGTGGTCGAGCAAATACTCCATCATGCCGGTGTTGCAGAAGTCGTAGGCGAACTTCTTGTCGCGGCTGCGCACGCTGAAGGCCTCGCTGAACTCCGCCGATTCGAAGTCGATGTCGTCGAAGCCGAAGAGTTCGCCGATGCGCGCCAGAAAACCCTCCGGGGAGATCAGCAGTTCCGGGAAGGGACGCTCGAGATGGATCAGGGCCACGGCGAAGTGCACGGTGCGCTGGTTCTTGCCGGCGCCGATCGTGTACTGGAATTGGAACGCCGCCGCCGCGCGCCCCTGCCAGTGCCCGCGCAAGACGTGGTAACCCTTGCGGCTGTGGCCGATCTGCAGCCGGTCGAGAAAGCCGTAGGCCGAGCGGATCTGCGGATCGGTCTGGTGGGCGTAGGTGAAGCCGCGCGCCGCCGCCCAGGCGCGAAACTCCGCGCGCCGACGCTGCTCGAGGCGCCAGGCGAAGTAGAGGAGGGCGGCGAGGGCCCCGGCCGCGACGAGAACGATGAAAGCCTGCTCCAGCTTGCCGGCAGCATACCTCCGAGGCGGCGCGGCGCCGCGCCCGAGGGCCGGAGAAAGACCTACCCGCCATGGGGACCACGCCTATAATCCGTCGCGAATGAGCCACCGGCCCGCAGATCGCCCCTTCGGGTGAGGGGTTGCCCGGCAGCACG
>CAZDMB010000189.1:0-5356 GCA_964506175.1 uncultured Planctomycetales bacterium
GCTGATCACCCCGATCGCGATGGAAGAGAAGCTGCGTTTCGCCATCCGCGAAGGCGGACGCACGGTCGGCTCCGGAGTCGTCACCAAGATCCTCGCCTAGGCGCCATGCGGGCCGCGCCGGTACGCCGGCGCGGCCCGCCCCGCAAGCCATGAAAAACAAGGAGCGCAACGTCTTTCTCGAGTGCACGGATTGCAAGAACCGCAATTACGTGACCGGGAAGAAGCAGCGCGCGGAGTACAAGCTGGAGCTGGCGAAGTTCTGCCCGTTCTGCCGCAAGCACACCGCGCACAAGGAGAAGAAGCTCTAGCCCGCTGGGGCCGCCGCGATGCTGTACGCCCACAAGCCCGATGAAGGCCGCCACGCCCGCCAGGCGTCGTTCTGGCTCGGCGAGGGCATGCTGTTCTTCGGCTGTTACGCGCTCTCGGTCGAGCTCAGCGGCGTCACCGCGCTGCGCACGCCGGTGATCTCCTCCGTGCCGGAAGTGCCGCTGCTCGGCATTCCGCTCACGGGGTCCTTCGTGGTCGCCTCGCTGGTGTTCCTGGCGTTGTCCTTCGTCTATCTGCGCACCCTGGCCAAGCCCAAGGTCGCGGACCACCTGATCGAGGTGGAGGGCGAAGTGCGCAAGGTGACCTGGCCCAGCTTCGAGGAGGCCACCAACTCTTCGATCGTCGTCATCGTGACCGTGCTGGTCCTGATGGGCTTCCTGGCCGCAGCGGACTTCCTGCTCGGCCGCATCATCAACCCGATCCTCTTCTGACCCCGCCGATGGCGCTCGAGTGGTACATCGTCCGCGTCCTCACGAACCGTGAGGAGCGCGTGCGCGACAACCTCGTGCGCCGCATCAAGACCGACGCCCTGGAGCACCGCATTCCGCAGGTGCTGGTGCCGGTCGAGCGCATCGCGCAGATCCGCGGCGGCAAGAAGAAGGTCACGAGCAGCAAGCTCTACCCGGGCTACCTGCTCATCCAGGCGGACCTCGGCGACTGGGAAGGCGCCGACCGGCCGAAGCAGAACGAGGACCAGAAGGTCTGGTTCGCCCTGCACGAAACCCCGGGCTTCGGCGACTTCGTCGGCGGCCAGAAGCCGCCGGCGCCGATGACCCGCGACGAGGTCGCGGGCATCCTGCAGCGCATCGAGGCTTCCCAGGACACGCCGCGCATGGCCGTCAGCATGAAGCGCGGAGATCTAGTCCGCATCAAGGAAGGCCCCTTCGAGGGCTTCGACGGCACGGTGGAGGAGATTGTCGAGGGCAAGGGCCAGCTGCGCATCTCACTCACCATTTTCGGCAGGGCCACCAGCGTGGAGATCGATCACTGGCACGTGGAGCCCGTCTGAAACCGTAACGCCGCTACGGTGCAAAGCGGCGGTCCCGTCTGCACCACGATCGTGGGAGGGAAATGACATGGCAAAGGAAATCACCGCAAAAATCAAACTTCAGTGCCCCGGCGGGCAGGCGACGCCTGCGCCGCCCGTGGGCCCCGCGCTCGGCGGCGCGGGCGTGCCGATCGGCGAATTCGTCAAGCAATTCAACGACGCCACGCGCAACCAGATGGGGATGATCATCCCCGTCATCATCACGGTCTTCAAGGACCGCACCTTCAAGCTCGAATACAAGACCCCGCCCGCCGCGGTGCTGCTGCTCAAGGCGGCCGGCGTGGAGAAGGGCGCCGCCACCGTCGGCACGCAGACGGTCGGCCAAGTCAAGAGCAGCCAAGTGCGCGAGATCGCGGAGCTCAAGATGAAGGACCTCAACGCGGCCTCGCTCGAGGCCGCCATGCGCATGGTGGCGGGAACGGCGCGGAGCATGGGCATCCGCGTGGAGGGCTAGATGGCAGCCAGCCGCCGCCACGCAGAGAACGCCGCCAAGGTGAACCCGGAGAAGGTCTACCCGATGAGCCAGGCCTTCGGCACGCTCAAGGAGCTGCGCAAGGCCAAGTTCGACGAGACCGTCGAGTGCGTCGTGCGCCTCGGCGTGGATCCGAAGAAGTCGGACCAGATGGTCCGCGGCGCCGTCAGCATGCCCAACGGCCTGGGCAAGAAGGTGCGCGTCATCGCCTTCGCCGAGGGCGCGCCCGCCGAGCAGGCCAAGGCGGCCGGCGCGATGGAAGTCGGCGGCGACGAGCTGGCCGCGCGCATCGAAGGCGGTTGGACCGAGTTCGACGTCGTCATCGCCCACCCGGCGATGATGCGCGTGGTCGGCAAACTGGGCCGCGTGCTCGGTCCGCAGGGCAAGATGCCTTCGCCCAAGTCCGGAACGGTCACCCCCAACGTCGGCCAGGCCGTCAAGGAATTCCAGGCCGGCAAGGTGGAGTTCCGCGTCGACGCCGGCGGCAACGTCCACGTGCCGATCGGCAAGTTGTCCTTCACGCCGCAGCAATTGGAGGAGAACGCCCGCGCCTTCCTCGACTTCGTCGTCAGCGTCAAGCCGCCGAGCGCGAAGGGCCATTACATCCGGAACGTCAGCATCTCATCGACGATGGGTCCGGGCTTCAAGGTCGAGTACGCCCACAGCTAGGAGCGACGCCATGCCCAGCAAAATCAACGAATGGATCGTCCGCGAGTACGCCAGCTTGCTGCAGGGGCGGGACGGCGTCGTCCTGCTCGGCACCGAGGGACTGACCGTCAGCGAGGCTTCCGCGCTGCGCAACGAGATCCGCGCCACCGGCGCGGAGATCTGCCTGGCCAAGAAGTCGCTCGCCCACGTGGCCATGAAGGCGGCCGGCATCCCGATCGACGTGTCGAGCGCGCCCGGCACCTGCACCTTGCTGATCGGCAGCACCGAGCAGACCATCGCCGCCACCAAGGCGATCGAGAAACTGTGGAGCAAGGAGAAGGACCGCAAGGTCGTCTACCGCTCCGCCTTCTTCGACGGCTCGGCGATGACGGCCCAGGAGGCCGCGCGCATCGCCGACATGCCCGACAAGCAAACGCTCCGCGCCATGCTGTGCGGCGCCATCCAAGGACCCGCGCGGATGCTCGCCACCGTGCTCCGCGAAGTTCCCGCCGCCAACGCCCGCGCGCTCCAAGCCCGCGCGGACAAAGAGCAGCCGGCCGCCTAGGCGCGCGCTCTCTCCCGATTCCCGCTGCATTCCCTGATCCCGTCACCACCCATGTCCGAAACCACCACCACCGTGGAGCTCGACGCCGACCTCGAGTCGATCTTCCAGAAGCTTGATGCCCTGCCGCTCGGCAAGGCCTCGCAACTCGTCAAGGCGATGGAGGCCCGCTGGGGCGTCAGCGCCGCCGCGCCGGTCGCGGCCGCCGCCGCTCCCGCCGCCGCCGCGCCGGTCGAGGAGAAGACCTCCTTCGACGTCACGCTCGAAGCGGCCGGCGAGAAGAAGATCGACGTGATCAAGGCCGTCCGCCAGATCACCGGCCTCGGCCTCAAGGAGGCCAAGGACCTGGTGGAAGGCGCGCCCAAGCCCGTCAAGACGGGCGTCAGCAAGGACGAGGCCGCCACCATCAAGAAATCCCTGGAAGACGCGGGCGCCAAGGTCAAAGTTGCCTGATCGGCGCCGCCGATCCGCCCGGTCGGCCCGGGCGGCCCGCGGCATTCCCGCATCGGCCGCCCTGCACACCTCGCCCGCCTCCGCGCACGCGGCGGCGGGTGCCGGAACTGTCGTCAGCGCACGGCGCCTGCGCCGTAGGCTGTCCAGGGTCCGGCTCGCCCGTGCGCTCCCGGCTCGCCCCCGGTCGCGTGCGGTGCCCTTCGCCCGCCTTGCCGTCTGACCGGATCCCCGCCGGTTCCATGCCCCGCCCATGACCGAGAACGCCACGCCCGTCGCCGACTACCCGATCCGCGATTACCGGTCCTTCCGCTTCCGCGACGCCGCGCTCCTGCCCGGCCTCTCGGAGTTGCAGACGAAGTCCTACGCCGACTTCCTGCAGGTGGACGTCGCGGCCTCGCGCCGCAAGGCGCAGGGCATCGAGGCCCTGTTCCGCGAGGTCTTCCCGGTGGAGAGCCACGACAAGACCCTGGCCCTCGAGTACCACTCCTTCCACCTCGGGCGTCCGCGCTACACGCCGGACGAGTGCCGCCAGCTGAAGTACAGCTATGCCTACCCGCTGCGGGTGCGCATGTCGCTGCGCAAGGGCGAGCAGCGGGTGGAGGAGGAGATCTTCCTCGGCGACATCCCGGTGATGATGGGCGGCGGGGAGTTCATCATCAACGGCTCGGAGCGCTGCATCGTCGCGCAACTGCACCGCTCGCCGGGCATCGACTTCGCGGTCGAGCAGCACGGCAGCGAGAAGAAGATCCACAGCGCGCGCATCATTCCGGAGCGCGGCTCGTGGGTCGAGCTGATGGTGAGCGGCAAGGGCACCCTCCAGGTCCGCATCGATCAGCAGTCGAAGTTCTCGGCGCTGACCCTGCTGCGCGCGCTCAAGCCGGAATGGGGCGCCGACGACGCGGTCCTGCGCCTGTTCTACGGCGTCGAGAAGATCGATCGCGGGCGCACGACCAAGGCGAAATTCGCCGGCGCGCTGGAGAAACGCTACGCCTGCGGCCAGATCCGCGACCTGCGTACCGGCGAGGTCTGGGCCGAGGCCGGCCAGATCATCAGCGCCGAGTCCGCGGAGCGGATCGCCGCCTCCGAACTCGAGTCGATCGAAGTGCTGGTGGATCCGGAGGACACGCTGATCCTCGATTCGCTGCGCGAGGACGGCACCACCACCCACGAGGAGGCGCTCGCGCACATCTACTCGAAGCTGCGCCCGGGCAACCCGGTGCAGCTGGAGAAGGCGCGCGAACTGCTGCACGACCGCTTCTTCGACGGCCAGCGCTACAGCCTGGGCCGCGTGGGCCGGTTCCGCATCAGCCGCAAGTTCGACCGTCCGGCCGAGGCCGACAAGGGTCCGACCACCCTCCTGCCGGAGGACTACCTCGACGCGGTCAAATACCTCGTCAAGCTGCGCGCCGGCGAGGGCGAGACCGACGACATCGACCACCTCGGCAACCGCCGCGTGCGCACCATCGCCGAGATGGCCGGAGAGGAGTTCCGCAAGGGCCTCCTGAAGGTCGCGCGCGCCGCCGTCGATCGCATGTCCCAGGAGGACGACACCGAGACGCTCACGCCGCGCAGCCTGATCAACGCCAAGGCTTTCTCGACCGCGGTCGAGCAGTTCTTCGCGCGCGGCGAGCTCAGCCAGGTGGTGGACCAGACCAATCCGCTGTCGCAACTGGCGCACGAGCGGCGCCTCTCGGCGCTCGGCCCCGGCGGCCTCAACCGCAAGCGCGCCGGCTTCCAGGAGCGCGACGTGCACATCAGCCACTACGGCCGCCTGTGCCCGATCGAGACGCCGGAAGGCGCCAACATCGGCCTGATCTCCTCCTTGTCGCTGTTCGCGGTGGTGGAC
>CAZDMB010000190.1:0-5339 GCA_964506175.1 uncultured Planctomycetales bacterium
TCGGCCACCGAGCGGTAAACCTGGGTGCCGATCTCATAGCGGACCTTGCGATTGGCGTCGTAGGTCTGCAGGCCCTTGTTCTTCTGGTCGTCCACCAACTGGCCGGGGTCGGACACCATCATGATGATGTTGACCTTCTCGATGGGCTCGCTCTTGGCGGAGGAGGTGCCCATGTCCTTGGGCAAGGAGGCGTCCAGGCGGCCCTCGAGGACGCGGAATTTGAGCGTCACCAGGAAGAAGATCATGAGCAGGAACGTGACGTCGATCATCGGCGTCAGATCCATCTTGATCTCTTTGAGTTCCGGCAAGTTGGCCATGGTTCTGTCTCCGCCGCTCAGCGCTTCGCCGCAGCGGCACGCGCCGCCACCTTCTCGGGATCCTCAGAAGCCGCGAGTTGCACCTTCCAGATCTGGATGCCTTCGCGCGTGCAGATCTCCATCAGCTTCTGAATGTATTTGAAGGGGGTGTTCCGGTCGGCCCGGATCAGCACCGGGTCGTCGGGCAATTTCTTGCCCAGACTGTCGTCCATCACCAGGGGCATCTCCGGCACGAACACGTCCTTCATGGTGTCCGCGACCTTCCAGTAGGTGTCCGGGCGCGTCGGGCGGATCGGGTCGCGACGGCCCGCCGGATCCCAGTAGGGGTGGTAGAGGATCTGGCGTTTCCACACCACGTCGCACCACTCCACGTCGTCCGGAATCTGGATGTTGAACTGGTCGCGATACTGCTGGCGGACGAAGGGCGGCACTTTGCCCGGGGCGTACCAGCGCACGTTCAGGATGGGCCGGTTGGGCGGCGGCACGTCCTTGCCGGCCTGGATCGCGATGGGCAGCTTGAGATCCTCGAGCTCGGTCTTCGACAGGTCGTTGACGACGATGAAGAAGATGATCAGGAGGAAGGTCAAGTCGATCATCGGCGTCATGTCGATGACGACTTCGACGTCGGCTTGCGGTTTGGCCATGCTTTCCTGGGAAGGCTAGGTGATGGGACGGGCCTGGTTACGGCGCCGGCCTATTGGCCGCGGAAGCGCTCGAACATGTCCTCGACGACGGCGCTGATCTCCAGGGCCACCGAGGTCACGCGGTTGCGGAAGAAGGCGAAGAAGGCGGTCGTCGGGATGGCCACGATCAGACCCTCGACGGTCGTCACCAGCGCCATCTGGATGTTGCCCGCCAACTGGGACGGGTTGACGCCGCCCGGACCCGCGTCCGAGATCTTGCCGAAGGCGCCGACCATGCCCGTCACCGTGCCGAACAGTCCGAGCATGGGGCCGATGCCCGCGATCAGCGAGAGCCAGCCGATTTTGGTCATCAGCTTGAGGTTCTCCTCGCCTTCCATCTCGTCGAGGGACTTCTCGATCGTCTCGAAGGGATGGCCGATCTTGCGGATGCCGGCGGCGGTGACGCGCGTGAAGTAGCAGGGGTTCTGCTCGCAGGTCTCCAAGGCGGCCTGGTAGTTGCCTTGGCTGAAGAGCTCCTCGATCTCGTCAATCAGTTCCGGCGGAGCCAACTTCTCGCGCTTGATCGAGATGAAGTGCTCGATCACCAGCGCGAGCGCCACCACGGACAGGCCGATGATGACGAAGCCGATGACGCCGGAAGCCTGAATGGCCTCGCCGAAGGAGATGCCGCCGCTGCTCTCTTCCTGCGCCGCGGCAGTGCCAGCGGTGGCGAAAAGGGCGGCGAAGGCGGGAAGGAAGGTGCGAAGTCGGGACATGGGTTCGTGCGGTCGAAGGAGGGAGATTCTAGCGGGAGCCGGGGTGGATCAACCCCCGAGCTTGGCTTTCGCCTTCTCGGCGAAGGAGGATTCCGGGCACTCGCGCAGCAGGCGCTCGAAATAACTGCGGGCCGGGGTGGGGTGGTCGCCCAACTGCGCCGTGACCTCGCCCAGCTCGAAGAGGGCGCGGCCGCGCACTTCCTGGCTGGCGTCCAGCACGGCGACGATCTCGGCCAGCTGGAGTTGCGCCTCACGCAGGCGTCCATCGGCGCGCGCGGCAGCGGCCAAGCCCACCAAGGCGGCGGCGCGCACGTCGGAAGAGGCCTTCGGATCGCGGCTCAATCCCTCCCAGTAGGCGACAGCAGCCTTCTGGCCGCTCTTGACGCTGATGGCGTCGCCGAGCAGGATCTGGGCGTCGCCGCGCAGTTTCAGCATGCGCGAGCGAACGGCGCGGGGCGCGTCCGAGGGCGGCTCCTTGGTGGCGAGATCGCGCAGGCGGGCTTCGGCGACCTCCGCCTGGCGGCCAGCCAGGAAGGCGCGGCAGCGCTCCAGGTTGATTTCCATTTCCAGGTGCTTGGGCAGGCCCTTGTCGAACACCACCTGCGAAACGGCCTGGAGCAGCGCCGCCGCGCCGTCGGTGTCGCCGGCGATCACCAGGGCGCGCGCTTGGCCCAGGCGCGCGCGCGGCAGCCAGAAGGAATCAGCGTTGGCCTCGGCCCACTTGCGCAAGGCCGTCGCGGCCTCGGCCGCGCGCGCACGGTCGGCGCGAGCCCAGGCGAGCAGGGCCTCGCCCTGGCGCAGGCCGGCCCAGGCGGGCGCCCATGCGGCGCCGCCCGTCTCGGCGGCGGCGGCGGAGAAGGCGTTGGCGGCGTCGGACCAGGCACGCTGGGCGAAGGCATCCTCGCCGCGGCGCATCAACTCGGTGGCGGCTGCCGGCACCACGTCCATCAACTCGGCGGCCGGGGTCTTGACTTCTTTGCCGTCGGCGCCGGCGGTCACCGCCTCGCTGAGCGAGGCGCGCACGAGCTTGGCCGTGACGGTGCGGCCGTCCGTGCGCTCCAGGCGATCCTGGGCGAGCGCGCAAGGCAGAGCGAGCAGGAGGGGAGCGAGGGCGAGCATGGTTAGCGCTGCTGGATCCAGCGGAGTTTGAGCGGGACGTCCTCGCCGCAGATCTCGAGGCCGAGCTTCGGCGCCTGGCTCTCGATGCTGGCGATGATCTTGCGCGCCGACTCCGCCTGGCCGGGGTCGGTCTTGCCGATGCGCCAGACGACGTAGATCTGGTCCACGCGCGCTTCCCACCAGGAGGGCGTCATGAACTTGTTGAGGCCCTTGCCGTTGGCGTCGTTCTCTTCGAGCTGCACCAGGGTGGTGGCCGCTTCCAGCGCCTTCTGCAGGGAATCCGGCTGCCCCTCTCCCGGCACTTCCAACACCTGGCCCTTCTCGATGATCAGGAAGCCGGCCAGCACCTTCACCGTGAAGTCCAGAACCTTCTTGTCCTTCGGGCTTTCCTTGCGCAATTCCTCGAGGAGGGGCACGGCCTGGCCGACGCGCCGCTGCTGCAGCAGCGACTCCACCAGGTCGGCGCGCGCGCCGAAGCGGTAGCGCTCGCCGAGCGGGAGTTCGGCTTCGGCCAGCGCGCGCGTCAGCAGCTTCTCGGCGGTTGGCCAATCAGCCAGTTCCATGCGCATCCGCGCCTCGCGGTAGAGGCTGTCGCCCGCCGGAGTGGTGACGCGTTGATTCATGATGCCGAGGTAGTCCGCCGCCTTGCGCAGCGGCGGCCGGCGCGCGGCCGGACCGTTGGCGCGCTCGGCCTCGGCGGCGCTGAAATAGGCCGACTGCAGCTTCCAGGCCGAGGAAGCGACCTGCCGATCCTTCGCGCCGCCCTGCACCAAATCGTTGAACTCCTTCTCCGCGTCCGCCAGACGGCCGAGGGCGATGAGGGCCTCGACGCGGGCGTCGCGCACGCCGTCGGCGAGGTCGCGCTGCTCCGCCTGGAACCGCTCCGGGAAGCCGTCGAAGACCGTGAGCATCTGGCTCCAGGCGTCCGCGCGTCCGCCGCGCGCGAGTTGCCGCCAGGAGTCGCCGAGGTAGTAGATGGCCGAGGGCTCGTTCTCCTTGCGGAACTTGCGCTCCGTGGCGTCCTTGGGCGCGTGCGCGGGATCCTGGATGTACTTGAGGTAGCCCTCGAAGATGCCGATCGCGCGCTCGCCGGCGGCGGCGTCCCAGGCGATCTGCGCATAGGCGCACACGCCGCGTTGCACCATGGCCTTCTCGAAGTAGCGCGAACTGGGTTGAATCGCTTCGTAGGCCTTCTCCGCCTCCTGATAAGCCTTGAGCGCCGCCTTCGCCTCGGCCGAGTCCGCCGCCTTCACCTTCTGGCCGAGATCCTTGGCGCGCGCGAAGGCGTTCTCCGCCGCTCGCCAGCCGGCGTCCTGCACGCCCGAGCCGCCGAGAGAGTTGAGGAAATCGAGGGCCTCTTGGTTCCACTGCTTGAGCACCTCGTCGGAAGAGCGCGACCGATAGAGGGACTCCGCCTTGTTGAACCATTGCTTCGCCAGGCGTTCGAGCAGCGCGGAGTCGCTCGAGCCGACGCGGCAGCCGGCCTCGGCCGCCTTGCCGGCCAGCAGGCTCTCGCCGAGCTGGTGCCAGCAGATCGCCAAGCTGTAGTAGGACTGCGCCAGGTAGTCGGCCTCCTTGGCCGAGCCCGGCAGGCGGGCGATGAGGGCGCGCCACAGTTCACTGGCGCGCTCGAACTCCTGCGCCTGCTGCATGCCGTCGGCGGCCTGGTAGAGGACGTCCAGCGAAATGTCGGCGTCGGCCGGGGCGCGTTCGATCGCGTAGGCCATGACGGCATTCGCCTGCAAACGCAGCGAGGAGCGCTGGTTCTCGCGGGCGACGTCCTGCGCCAACGTGAGCGCCTCGCTGATGCGGCCCTGATCCACGAAGCGTTGCGCCTGCATCAGGCGGATGCGATAGCCGGAGTCCTGCAAGGGCACTTTCTGCGCCCGCAACCACGCCTCGAAGTCGGCGAGGACGCGCTGGAAATCCTCTTCGTTATTGATGCGCTGATCGAGGCCCAGCAGGCCGAGGGTCGCATCCATGACCGCGCCCTGGTAGCGCTCGATCTCGAAGGGGCTCAGGGGCTCCTGGGCGGAGGTCAGGATTTCCTTCACCGTCCCGAGCACGTAGTCGTAGAACTCGCGGGCTTCGTCGTACTCCTGCCGCAGGACGTGCACGTCGGCCGCCAATTTGTAGGCGGTGAAGGCGTAGACGCCGCCCGCCGAGAGCGCGAACTGGTTCAGGTACTCGATCGCGCGTTGGCTGTGCTGCTCGCGCTCCAGGCTGTCGCGCGGATACAGGCGCGCCCACGCGGTGTAGGTGATGCCGCGATAGAACTGCGTGGGGTAGTAGAGGGTGAAGCGGTTGTTCTCCTTCTCCTCGTTCTCGTCCGAGAGGCCTTCCCACCACGCGATCAGGCCGTTCATGGACTTCATCGCGGCCTTGGAAAGGCACGTCGGCAAAAAGGCCGTGCTCAACATGATGCCGATGCAGCCGGGCGATGTTGAAGACACCTGGTGCGATGTAAGCGCGCTGGGCCGCGCGGTCGGCTATCAGCCGCGCGT
>CAZDMB010000191.1:0-4203 GCA_964506175.1 uncultured Planctomycetales bacterium
CGGGGTGCTTGCGCCCGCCCTGGGGCGGCACGTTCGCGACCGTGCCCTCCAGGAGCTTGAGCAAGGCCTGCTGTACGCCCTCGCCCGACACGTCGCGCGTGATCGAGACGTTGGCCGTGGTGCGGTTGATCTTGTCGATCTCGTCGATGTAGACGATCCCGCGCTGAGCGCGCTCCTTGTCGAAGTCGCAGCTCTGGAGGAGCTTCAGGAGGATGTTCTCGACGTCCTCGCCGACGTAGCCGGCCTCGGTCAGGGTCGTCGCGTCGGCGATCGCGAAGGGCACGTCGAGCATGCGCGCCAGGGTGCGGGCGAGCAGGGTCTTGCCCGAGCCCGTGGGGCCCACGAGGAGCACGTTCGACTTCTCGATCTCGACGTCCTCCGTCCGGGCTTCGACCTGGCGGAGGCGCTTGTAGTGGTTGTAGACCGCGACCGAGAGTCCACCTTCTGGGCCTGGCCCGGCCCGACCCCTCCCTCGTCGCTATCGGGCACGATCTCGAGCGGCGTCGGCTGCTTGGTGCGCGGATCGGCCGACAAGCCGGGCCGCGCACCAGGGCGCCTACGCTCGGCGGGACG
Organism: uncultured Planctomycetales bacterium; assembly: GCA_964506175.1. Lineage (GTDB taxonomy): Bacteria > Planctomycetota > UBA1135 > UBA1135 > UBA1135 > JAQBVK01. Next base: position 574 of record CAZDMB010000191.1, read on the forward strand.
CTGCGCGCCCTCGCCCCCTCTGCGTTGCTCCTCCTGCAGGATGGAATTGCAGATCTCGATGCACTCGTTGCAGATGTAGATGCCCGGCGGGCCGGCGATCAGGGACTCCACCTGACCGCGCACCTTCTCGCAGAAGGTGCAACGCTCGATCTCGCCGCGGTCGGCGCGGTCCGGGGTGCGGGCCATGATTCCAGTGTAACCGACGGCGGCCGGGCGCCGGCGCCGCCGGCAGCGCGCCTAGGCCTTCAACTGGCCGATGATCTGATCCACCAGGCCGAAATCCACCGACTCCTGCGCGCTCATGAAATTGTCGCGGTCCGTGGCCTTCTCGATGGCCTTGGTGGTCTGGCCGCTGTGCCGCGCCAGGATGTCGTTCAAGCGGCCGCGCAGCTCCAGGATTTCCTTGACCTGGATCTCCATGTCGGCGGCCGTTCCTTGCGTGCCGCCCCAGGGCTGGTGAATCATCACGCGCGAGTTGGGCAGGATGTAGCGCTTGCCCTTCTTGCCGCCGGCGAGCAGCACCGCGCCCATCGAAGCGCACTGGCCGATGCAATAGGTGGCCACGTCGCAGTCGATGTACTGCATGGTGTCGTAGATCGCGAGGCCGGCCGTGACCGAGCCGCCCGGCGAGTTGAGGTACATCTGGATGTCCTGGGTCTTGTTCTGCTTGGCCAGGAACAGCAGCTGCGCCACCACCACGTTCGCCACCATGTCGTCGATGCCGGTGCCGAGGAACACGATGCGATCCTCCAGCAGGCGGCTGTAGAGGTCGTAGACGCGTTCTCCGCGGCCGGTTTTTTCGATGACGTAGGGGATGGAGAATCCCTGGGCGGGCGTGGCGAAGTCGGGCATGGATGGGTGTGTTTCTAGCCCCGCGGCGGGGCGTCCTCAAGCGGGATTCAGCGCAGCGGGGCGGTCGCGCGCGGTTTTTCGACCTGCGCGACCAGGTGCGCGCGGACCTTCTCCTCCATCAGGTCGGCGCGGAGTTGGTCGAGGCGGCCTTCCTCCTTGAACCAGCGGCGCAACTCGCCCATGTCCACTCCTTGGCGCAGCGCGATCGCGCGCAGCGCGCCCTCGATCTCGGAATCGGTGATGCGCACCTTCTCCTGCTGCGCCACCTTGCGCACGATGAACCAATGCCGCAGGCGGCGTTCGGCGCCGGCGCGAACCTCCGCGCCGTGCTTCTCCACCGCTTCGGCCACCTGCTCGTCGCTGGCGCCGCCCTGCTTCATCTGCTCCGTGCGGCGCGCGATGGACGCCTTGGTCTCCTCGTCCACCATGCGCGCGGAGAGCTCGATCGGCCGCAGATCGGCGATCTTCTCCAGGATCTCCTGCGCCAAGCGGTCGCGCTCGCGGCGCGCGTTCTCGCGGCCGATCTGGGCGCCCAGGCGCTCGCGCAACTCGGCCTCGTCCTTGAGGCCGAGGTCGGCGGCGACTTCCGCCGCGCTGGCCGGACGCGGCCGCACGATCGCGCGCACCTGCACGCGGGCCGTGCCGCGCTTGCCGATCCAGTCGGCCCGCGAGAAGCCTTCGTGGAAATCCACCTCGATGCGGAACTCGTCGCCGGCCTTGCGGCCGCGCAAGGCCGCGTCCCACGCCTCCGGATCGGCGCCGTAGAGCGGCGCGCCCAGCCCGAGGCGCAAAGTCTCGGCGGTGGGGCCGGCCGCGCCGTCGAGTTCGTAGGCGAGATCGGCCTCGGCGACGTGCTGTTCGTCCACCGCCGCGTCCGCGGCGGGCTCGAAGCGCGTGTGGTTGCCGGCCAGGCTTTGCATGCCCTCATCCACTTGCTCCGGCGTCGCGCGCACGTCCTGGCGCTCGACCTGGATTTCGCTCCACGGCGGCAACTCGACGACGGGCGTGGTTTCCGCCTGGAATTCCAACTGCAGGTCCTGGTCCTCGCGCACCTCGATCTTGCCGGCGTCGAAATCCACGAGGCGCAACACTTCGTTGTGCAGGCCGACGGCGCGCAGCGAATCCGACACGACGTGCTCGAACAGATGTTCGCGGGCGTGCTCGAGCGCGCTGTCGCCGAGCAACTGCCGCGCCACGGAGGCCGGGATCTTGCCGGGCCGGAATCCCGGCACCTTCAGGTGGGCTGCGGCGGCGCGAAAGGCGTGATCGTATTCCTCGGCCACGCGCGCGGCGGGCACGCGGACCTGGATCTTCCACAGGCAGGTGCCGAGCGGTGATTTCTCGGCTTGGATCGGAGCGGCTTTGTGCACGAGCGGGTACGGGCGTTCGGAATCGAGCCGTGGATTGTCGCCATCCCTGCTTTCGGCGTAAAGCCCGGAATGAGTTCAGTCCGCAGAGCCAAAAAGTCGCTTGAAGGGCTGCTTGTCCAGGTACGGCGCGAATTCGGGCTCCTGCCGGTACTTGGCGAGTTCCGCCGAGTTGAGGCCCGAGGACTCGAGCCACACCCCGGCCTCCTTTTGATGGCGCGAGCCGGCGGCCGCCCGGGCCGCCCAGATCCAGTCCGAGGCCGCCAGGCTGCGCTCGAAGGCGGTTCCGGCCAGGGTCTCCAGAATGGTGCGGAAACCGCGGAAGGCGTCCGCATGGTCGCCGACGTCCACTTGGCGGCGCGCCAGGGCGAGCTGGTTGCGCCAGGAGTCCGGGTTGTCCCGCGCGTCCCGCTCGACCTGCTCCAGGAGGTAGCGTTTGCCGTCGCGCGAGCCGAGCCGGAACAGGGTCCAGGCGACTTCCTCGGTGGACTCGGTGCGCGGCACCTGATCGAGATAGTTCTCCATCTGGCGCTCGCTTTCCTTCCACCGGAAGGCGCGCGCGCCGGACTCGAACGCGTTGAGGAAGACCACACGCTCCTCGCGCGGCCGCGCCGGATCCAGCGCGGAGGCCAGGAGGCAGGCCTGCGCGGCTTCCTGCGGGTGCGCCGTCAAGAAGAGCGCCAGGTCGCGCAGGAAGCCGCGGTCTCGCACCTCGTAGAGGCTGGGATGCAGGCGGAAGTCGGCGGCGACGTCGCGCGGGGTCAGTTCGCGCAGCGTCTCCGCGAGGGATCCGAGATCGCCCTCGGCGGCGGAGAGCAAGGGTCCGAGTTGTCCCTGCGCCGCCGCCGGACCGTGCAACAACAGGCTTTGGACGGCCGCCTGACGCAGCGGACCCGCCGGCCCGGCGGCCAGCGCCAGTCCCTGCGGCCACAAGGCCTCGCCGCCGCGCGTCAGGGCGGAGCGCACGGCGAGCGGTTGCGCGCTCTCCGGCAACTCCGGCATCAGGGCCAACAACTCCTGGGCGCCGGCACGGTTGGCGGCCTTGCCGAGGAGCAGCAGGATCGGCGGGGCGACGGCAGGGAGCGCGTCCTTGGTCAGGTTCTTGCGCAAGAAGTTGAGCGCGGGCTCCTGGATCTCCGGCGCGGCGGCGAGCAAGGCGTCCAGCTGGCTGGAATCACCCGCGAGCCACGCTTGGGCGTGCTCCGACCAAGCCGCGGCCGCGGAAGCGCGCCGCGCCTGCGTCTTCTGCTCGAGATCGCGCAGCCAGGACTCCAGCGAGGCGCCGGGCGCCTGGGCCGAGGCGAGTGCGGGCAGCGAAAGCGCCAGGATCAGCATCGGTTCCTTTAGAATAACGGCAGCGCCGGGTTTCTTCCGGCCGAGGAGATCGTCGCGGCGCCGGTCGGCATCGTGG
>CAZDMB010000191.1:4213-5309 GCA_964506175.1 uncultured Planctomycetales bacterium
GTTTCTTCCGGCCGCGGCCATGGTGCAGGATGCCCTCGATTGCGACGTCGTGGTGGTCGGCGGCGGCCACGCCGGGCTCGAGGCTGCGGCTGCGGCCGCGCGCATGGGCGCGACGACCGTGCTGCTGACCCTGCGCGCGGACGCGATCGGCCGCATGTCCTGCAATCCGGCGATCGGCGGCATCGGCAAGGGGCAGCTGGCCCGCGAAGTGGACGCGCTCGGCGGCTGGATGGGGCGCATCACCGACCGCGCGGGCATCCAGTTCCGCATGCTGAACACTTCCAAGGGCCGCGCGGTGCGCAGCCCGCGGGCGCAGTGCGATCGCGGCGGCTACGAACGGGCGGCGCAGGAACTGGCCAACGCCCAGGAGGGTTTGCGCGTGGTCGCGGGCGAGGCCGCAGAGCTGCTGCGCGATCCCGGCGACGGCCGCATCGCCGGCGTCGATCTGGCGGACGGTCGCCGCATCCGCGCGCGCGCCGTCGTGCTCACGACCGGCACCTTCCTCGAGGGGGTGATGCACCGCGGCCTGCAGCAGAGCGCGGGCGGCCGCGTGGGCGAAGGCGGCCCGGCCCGCCTCGGCGCCAGCTTGCGCGCGCTCGGTCTGCCGACGGCGCGGCTGAAGACCGGCACGCCGCCGCGTCTCGCCGCCGATTCGGTGGATTATGCCGCCATGGAGGAGCAACCCGGCGACGCGGAACCGACCCCGTTTTCCTTCCTCACGGCGCGCCTCACGCAGCCTCAGATCTCCTGCTGGCTCACGAAGACCACTTCGCGCACTCACGCGATCGTGCGCGCTCATCTGCATGAGTCGCCGATGTACGCCGGCCGCATCCAGGGAGTGGGGCCGCGCTACTGCCCGTCCTTGGAGGACAAGGTGGTGCGCTTCGCCGACAAGGAGTCGCACACCGTATTTCTCGAGCCCGAAGGCCACGATTCGCCGCTGCTGTACGCCAATGGCATCAGCACCTCGCTGCCGGCGGCGGTGCAAGAGGAGTTCGTGCGCAGTTGCCGCGGCATGGAGCGGGCGCGCATCGTGCAGCACGGCTACGCGGTGGAGTACACCCACGTGGCGCCGCGCGCCTTGCGGCGCACGCTC
>CAZDMB010000192.1:0-1806 GCA_964506175.1 uncultured Planctomycetales bacterium
CGCCAGCGCCTCCACGGCCTTGACCGCCGCGGCCACGGCCGCGTCCATGCCCTCGCGCAGGCTGACCGGGCTCGCGCCCGACGCCATGTACTTGAGGCCCAGGCGCACCATGTCGGCCGCCAGCACGGTGGCGGTGGTGGTGCCGTCGCCGGCCACGTCGTTGGTCTTGGAGGCGGCCTCGCGCACGAGGCGGGCGCCGAGGTTCTCGAAGGGATCCGCGACCTCGACCTCCTTGGCCACCGAAACCCCGTCCTTGGTCACGCTCGGCGCGCCGAAGGATTTCTCCAGGATCACGTTGCGGCCGGCGGGCCCGAGGGTGACGCCGACGGTCTTCGCCATGATCTCGATGCCGGCGAAGAGTTTTTCGCGGGCCTTGTCTTCGAACAGGATTTGCTTGGACATGGGAGCGCGGGGGGTTAGCGGTCGAGCTTGGCGAGGAGGTCGTCGGCGCGCAGGACCTTGTAGTCCTCGCCGCCGATCTCGATGTCGTTGCCGGCGTACTTGCCGTAGATCACGGCGTCGCCCTTGGCCACGGGCAGCGGCTGGCGCTCGCCCTTTTTGTTGAGCTTGCCCGGACCGACGGCCACCACGGTGCCGCGCTGCGGCTTCTCCTTGGCGTTGTCGGGCAGCAGGATGCCTCCGGAGCTGACGCCTTCCGACTCGTCGGGGCGCACGAGCACGCGATCCTCGAGGGGCGCGAAGGCGATTTTTGCGGGAGCGGTCTTGGACATGGCGGGGATCGGATGAAGGGTTAGAAGTCGTCTTCGTCTTGGCTCGCGTCTTGGGCCGCGTCCTTGCCCTTTTTCTTCGGCGCCTCGACGATGAGGCAGTCCGTCGTCATGAGGGTGCCGGCGACCGACACCGCGTTTTCGAGCGCGGTCGCGGTGACCTTCGCCGGATCCACGATGCCCATGGCGTAGAGATCGCCGTATTCGCCGGTCAGGCCGTTCCAGCCGAAGGAGAATTTCTTCTCCGCGAGGATGCGGCGCACGACCAGCGATCCATCCATGCCGGCGTTCTCGGCGATGGTGCGGGCCGGGGATTCCAGCGCGCGGCAGAGCAGATCGAGGCCGGTCTTCTCGTCGCCCTCGAGCTTGAGGGCGGCATGCAGCTCGCGGGCGATCCGCAGCAGCGCCACGCCGCCGCCGGGCAGCACGCCCTTCTCGCGCGCGGCCGTGACCGCGTGCTTGGCGTCGTCGTAGCGCATCTTGCGCTCCTTGGCCTCCGACTCGGTGGCCGCGCCGACGGAGATCACGGCGATGCCGCCGGAGAGCTTGGCGAGGCGCTCCTCCAGCTTCTCGCGGTCGTAGTCGCTGGTGGTGTCCTCCAGCTCGCGCCGGATCTGGGCCTTGCGCGCCTCGACGTCGGCCTTCTTGCCGGCGCCCTCGACGATGGTCGTGTTGTTGCCGTCGATGAGCACGCGCTTGGCGGAGCCGAGCATCTTGAGTTCCACCTTCTCGAGCTCGATGCCGGCGTCCTTCATGACGGCCGTGCCGCCGGTCAGGACGGCGAGGTCGCGCAGCATCTCCTTGCGACGATCGCCGTAGCCCGGCGCCTTCACGGCGACGACGTTGAGCACCCCGCGCATCTTGTTGACCACCAGCGTGGCCAGCGCCTCGCCTTCGATGTCCTCGGCGACGATGACCAGCGGTCGTCCGGATTCCTTGGCCATCTCCAGGAGCGGCAGCAGGGATTGCACGCTCGAGATCTTGTCCTCGCACAGCAGGAACAGCGGCTTGTCGTAGGCGCACTCGAGGGTCTCGAGATCGGTGGCGAAGTTCGGCGACAGGTAGCCGCGGTCGAACT
>CAZDMB010000192.1:1816-5256 GCA_964506175.1 uncultured Planctomycetales bacterium
CGGTGGTCCACGCGCGTCTCCAGCTCGCGGCCTTCCTCGATCGTGACGACGCCATCGGCGCCCACCTTGTCGAAGGCCTCGCGGATGTGGGCGGCGATGCGCTTGTCGTGGTTCGCCGACACCAGCGCCACCGCTTCCATGTCCGCGGGCGTCTTGACCGGCTTGGCGGCGGCCTCGAGACGGCGGATGGTCTCCTGGGCGCCGAGCCGCATGCCGCGGATCAGGGCGGCCGGGTTGGCGCCGACCGAGAGATGGCGCAGGGACTCGCCGTAGATGCGCCAGGCCAGCAGCGTGGCGGTGGTGGTGCCGTCCCCGGCGCGGTCGTTGGTCTTGGTGGCCGCCTGCTTCACCAACTGCGCGCCCAGGTTCTCCTGTTTGTCGCGCAATTCGATGTCCCGCGCGACGGTGACGCCGTCCCGGGTGACCGTCGGGCCGCCCCAGGACTTCTCCAGAACGGCATTGCGGCCCTTGGGGCCCAGGGTGGAGACCACGGCACGGGCGAGTTTCTCGACACCGTTCAAAATGGCCTCACGAGCTTCTACGTCGAAGGTCAGTTGCTTCTGCATGGGGGAGGATGCCGGGTGCTGGCGGCGAGGTATTCTTCCCAGGCCCGGTCCGGCCCCTCTTCTAGCAACTGGAGTGCCAAGGATCGGCAGGCCCCATCCCGGAAACGACCCCGATTCGCTGCCATTTCGGCATGACTCCCCTCCTGCTGACTGCACTCTCCGCGCTTGCGGCCTGCCAAAGCGGTCAGCCGGCAGAGTTCGTGCCGCCGGAGCACGCGCTGTGGATCGAGGCCAAGGGCGTCACCGAGAAGCCGTGGAGTGGCTGGGGACCGAGCGGTCCTCATCGCGCCAGTGCGCCCACCCAAGGTCCCTGGCTCGCGCTCGAGTTTGCGACCACTGCCACGCCGGCGGCCGCCGACGCCTGGATGCTCGAGTTGGCGGGCGGAAGCGTGCTTCTGGGTGCACCCGCCCCCGCGCTTCCGGATCTGGGCTTGCCGGCCTGGCTTCTGAGCGATGCGGGCGGGACCCGCCTGCCTCTGGATCCGGTGTGGTTGCGGCGCCAGGGTCGCGGCCGTCTGCCGTTCCTCGGCGACGGGAAGCAGGACGCGCTCTGGTTGCGGCGCACCGGGGGTGTCCTGGATCTGCAGCGCGGCTTCCTCCTGGATTGGGCCGCGAGCGGCTTGCGTTTTCAGGGCCCGGCGGGGGAGCGGGACTATCGCTGGGAGGAAGTGGACTCCTTTGCGGTCCTCGACGAGCAGTTGCCTCCGCTCGCGGGATCCGTGTGGCTCATGCTCAGCGATGGCAGCACGCTGGACGCGCGCATCCTCGCGCAGGATCCGCGCGCGGAGCGCGGCGACTTCCGCATCCTCCTGCCGTGGGGGGCCGAAGCGCGTGTGCCGGCGCGCACCGTGGCGCGGATTCGGCGGCGCGATGGCGTGCAGGAGTGGGCGCTGGAGCCTTGGCAGACCCGCACGCCGCCGGCGGCGTCCGTGGTGGATTGGTCGCCGAAGCAGAATCGCAGCGTGGAAGGGCGCCCGCTGCGCCTGGGATCGTGGGTGTATCCGCAGGGCATCGGCGTGCGCGCGCCGGCGGAAATTTCGCGCGCGGCGCCAGGAGCCGGCACGCTTCTGGTCACCGTCGGCGCCGACGCCAGCGTGCTCGCCTTCCACCAGCCGCAAGCCATCGTGTTCCGGGTCTTCTTGGACGAGGTGGAACTGGCGGCGACGCCGCCGCTCGCCGCCACGGACGGCGCGCGCCCGCTGTTGGTGGCGGTGCCGCGCGCCGGCCAACTGCGCTTGCTCGCCGAGCCGGCCGGCGAGGGCCCGCCCCACGGAGCGCACGCGGACTGGTGCGACCTCGTGTGGCTGCCGGAAGAGTGATCGCTGCGGCGCGTCTGTCTGGCGCTCGAGCGCCATCCCAGGTTCGGCCTTGCCCTAATTGCCGCTCGCCGTCCGCGCTTCGGCCAGCAACTGCAGCACCGCCTTCTCCAGTTCCTCGTCGCGCAAGTCGCGGAAGCGGATGGTCCCCTGCGCGTCGATCACGTAAATGGTGGGCCAAGCATGGACGTTCCAACGGCTGGCGATCGGCCCGGAAGTCGAACCGTCCACCACGTTGCGCCAGGAAATTTCCTGCTCCCCTAAGATTTTCTGGACGGCATCACGGCCGCCATCGCTATTGATCCCGATCAGGGCGAAGGGTTGGTCCTGGAGACGCTCGACCATGGCCTTCTCGTGCGGGATCATCGCGCGGCACGGGCCTCACCAGAAGCCCCAGAAGTCCAGCACGACCACCTTGCCGCGATAGGCCGAGAGGCGGAAGGCCTCCCCGGCTTGGTCCGTGCCTTCCACTTCCGGCGCCTTCATGCCGACCTGCAAATGGTCGAGTTCGAACAGGTACCCGGCGGCGCTCGCGGCGACGTCCGTGCCCGCCGCCATTTTCGCCACTTCGGCCAACAGTTCGCGCCCCTCCGCGCGATCTTTCTCCTCCGTGCTGCGCATCTGGACGATGCCGAGGACCAAGGATGCCTGCAACTTGCCCGCCGCGTCCTTGGAGTCCGCGCGAATCGTGCGCAAAGCCTGCAAGGTGCGTTCGCGCCCGACACTGAACTCGCCGTAGGTCAGGTACTGCGCCACCTGGGCGATGACGGGAGTGTGCAGGAAATCACGCAGCAGCACGTCCAGAAGCTCGCCAGCCTGCTGGCCTGCGGATTGCTGCAGCAGCCACATCCAGGCCTCGGCGGCCACCGGGTCCTTGCCGGCGCGCTGGGCGAAGGCCTCGAACCTCGGCCGGAACAAGGCGTCCGGGTTCCTGCTGGCGTCCTTCCACAGTTTCATCTGCTCCTCGTCTGAGCCGGCTCGGACGAGTTCCTCGTAGAAGCGCTGCTGCGCCTCCTGGTAATCCTTCATCAAGGCGTCGTAGTCGGCCTTGAGGGCGCTGGCAGGGGCGGCGGCGGGAGCCGGGTCTTGCGCGCGCGCCGCGGAGGGCGCGAACACGCACCATGCCAGCGCCGCCAGGACCGCCGGAAGCAGTCGGTGGGTCGGGTGTCGCATCGGTTCAATCTAACCAGCGTCCACCGGTGCGCGCTGGGCCGGTTCCCACACGCAGATGCGGTTGCGCCCGCCGCGTTTGGCGGCCTTGAGGGCCTCGTTGGCCTGCAGGAACCACTGCCGGGCGTCGCGCGGCTGCTTGCCTTCGGCCGTGGCCAAGCCTTGGGAGGCCGCCAGTACCAGACGGCGGACCTCCGTGCCGATCGCGGTGTCCCGCAGGGCGGCCTGCACGCGCTTGGCCACCACCAAGGCCTCGGGCGCCTTGGTGCTCGGCAAGATGATGGCGAACTCGTCGCCGCCGATGCGCGAGGGGATGTCGATGGAGCGCACGGAGGCGCGCAGCGCATCGCCCACGGCCGCGAGCACGGCGTCGCCGTATTCGTACGAA
>CAZDMB010000193.1:0-5170 GCA_964506175.1 uncultured Planctomycetales bacterium
GTAGCCGATGCGGTCGCAGACGACGCCGCCGAGGATGATGCCGAAGCAGAAGCCGGTCAGACCGGCGCCGCCGATCGCGCCGAGTTGCTGCGCAGTGAAGCCGAATTCGGCTCCCCAGTTGGCAAGAATCCCGCCGCGCACGCCGAAGCCGATGCCGGCTGCGAGGATGGCGGTGAAACCGGCCCACAGGAGACGGCCGGAGTTGGGGGAAATCCCGTCTTGTTTGATGTTCATGGGGGGGCGGCTAACGCGCCGTCTTGAGGACAGGTTGGGGGTCCAGCTCGAAGCGGAAGTTGCGATAGCGGATCTCGGCGGGGCCGCCGCTGTGCAACTGCAGCGCCAGGATGCCCGCGCGGGCGCCCTGCGGGTCGGCCAGATCGGCGGTTTTCTTGCCGTTCACGGCCAGGAGGATGCGGTCGCCGACCGCCACGATCTCGTACTGGACCCAGGCGCCCGGCCGCACGGCCTCGCCGGCGCCGGCGTCCACCAGGATGCCGCGGCCCTGCTCCTCGTACAGCTTGCCCCACCAGCCGGCGCCGACGTCGGCCTGATAGCCGCGCACCTCCCCGCCGGGCAGCGGTTCGCTGCGGACTTGCACGCCGCCGTTGTCGGCATCGTCCGGCAGCAGGACCTCCAGGGTCAGGCGGAAGTCGCGGAAGCGCAGCGGAGCGAGCGCGAAGGAGTTGGCCTGCAGGCCGGCGGCGGTGCGGCCGACGATCTCGCCGTTCTCGACGCTCCACACCGCCGGATCCGCCTCCCATCCGGCCAGCGACTTGCCGTCGAAGAAATAGGGAAGCGTTTCCGGCGTCGCCGCCATCGGCACCTGGCGGGGGCCGCGCAGGTAGGCGATCAGGTCGCGCACCTCCGCGTCCTTGAGCGCCTGCAGTTGGCCGGGAGGCATCAGGGAGTAGGGAGAGCGCTCGATCGCCAGGTTGCCTTTGGCGTCCTTGCGCACGTCGCGCAGCAGCAGCACGGCGTCGCCGGTGGCGGTGCGCAAGGTCAGGCGCTCGGCGTCCTCCGCGAGCACCGTGCCGGCAAGCACGCGGCCGTCCTTCATGCGCACCGTCGTCATCTGGTACTCCCGGCCCATCTCGGCGCTCGGGTCGATGATGTTGGCGAGCAGGAAGTTGAGGTCGGCGCGGTTGCCGCCCGTCAGATCCGGCGCGAGGTTGCCGCCGACGCCGAAGAGCGTGTGGCAAGCGGCGCAGGTGCGGGCGAACAGCGCGCGGCCGTTGGAGGGATCGGCGCCGGCGAGGAAGTCGTCGCTGAGGAGCTCCTTGTAGTGGGCGATGTCCGCCGCGGCGCTGGCGCTGGGCGCCACCGAGCGGCCCCAGGCCTTCTCCAGCAGGCTGTCGGTCTCCGGATCCTTCAGGCCGGCGAGCTGGCGCCGCACGCTGGCTGCGTCGAGCAGGCGCGGGCTGGCCTTGCCGGCCGCGACCGTGGCGAGGAACTCGCGCGCATAGGCGGCGCGTGACGTCAGGGCGGCAAGGGCGAGTTCGCGCTCCTGCGGGCCGTATTCCTCCCAGCGCTCGAGCACGCGCCGCGCGGCGCCGGCGATCTCCCAGGAGCCGATCGCGCGCAGCGCCGCCTCCTGCAGCTCCGGCTCGGCGAGCGCCTCGAGCACCAGCGGCGCCGACTTGGCGTCCTGGATGCGCGCAAGGCCGTCGAGGGCTTCGCGGCGCTTGGCCAGGGGCTGCGCCGGGTCGGCCAAGCGCGCGCGGAACAACGGGGCGAGGTTGACGTCGCCGTAGGCCAGCGCCACTTGCGCCGCCGCTTCGCGCAGGGCGGGGTCGGCGGCGCCGAGCAGCGCCGGACCGACGCGCTTCCACGCCGCGGGCGCGCTCATGCCCGGCTTGGCGCCGAGGGCGGCGCGCGCTTCCTCCAGCATGGCGATGGCTTGCGCGGGGCCGGCGTCGGCGAGGCCGGCGATGATCGCTTCCTGCTCCTCCGGCGTCCCGGAGGCGAGCCGCCGCCACAAAAGGCGCGGCAGCGGGGCGAGTCGGGCTTCGGCGGCCAGCGCGAGCGTCCGCTTCGGATCGGCGCCGGCGAGCGGCTCGATGCCGTACCACAGCACCGTCGGGATGTTGCGATCGGCGGCGTCCTCGGCGTGCGCCAGCAGCCCGGCGGCGATCTCCCAGCACTGCGCCGGCGCCAAGCGCTGCAGTGCGGAGGCGAGATAGAGGCGCACCACCGGCGAAGGATCCCGGCGGGCGAGCTCCGCCATCTTGCTGAGGAAACTCGCGGGCGCCGCGCGATCCTCGAGGGCGAGCTGGATCGTCCAGGCGCGCAGATCCTCGTGCGGGCTGTTGAGGAGCGACAGCGCGACGGCGTCCTCCAGGCCGTTGACGGCGTGCAGCGCCCAGAGCAGCCGCAGTTTCTTCTGCGGATCCGGATTCGTCTCCAGGCGCGCGCGCAACGCCGCGCGCACCTGCGGGCCGACGCCGCGTTCCTGCAGCAGGCGGCGCGCGTTGCGCACCATCCAGTCGTCCGGATGCTCCTGCAGATCCACCAGCTCCATGTCGGTGCGGTCACGCAGGTCGTAGACGCGTTGCGGCGAGCCGTAGCTGAGGCGGTAGAGCCGCCCGTTGGTCCGGTCCCAGATCTCCGGGTTGACGCGGTGGCAGGCGTTCTTGTCGTACCAATCGATGAAGTAGACCTCGCCGCCCGGGCCCTGGCGCAGGGCGATGCCCCGGTACCACTGGTCGTTGGCCTTCACCAGGTCGGGCGCGTGATGGCCGACGAAGCCGGAGCCGGCGCGCTCCAGGCGGTCCTGGTTGATGCGGTTGCCGTGGATGTTGTTCATCAGCACGGCGTTGCGGTATTCCGCCGGGAACAGGTCGCCGACGTAGAGCAGAGCCCCGCAGTGGGCGTGTCCGCCGCCGGCCGCGTCGGTGCTGGGATCGGCGACCGCGCGATCGCGGCCCCACCAGGCGTGGTCGGCGACGTCGCCGGCGAAGTGCGCGTGGTCCGCGATCGTGCCGATCTCCATCCACGGGTAGGCGTCGAAGTGCCGTCCGCCCTGCCGCTGGTAGCGGCCCCCTTGCACCATGTGCCAGAGGTGGGGGATCACGCAGGCGGTGATGAAGGCTTGGCCGCGGTCGTCGAAGTCCACGCCCCAAGGATTGGAGGTGCCGTAGGCGAAGACCTCGAACTCGCGCCGCTGCGGCTGGAAGCGCCAGACGCCCGCGTTCAGGCCGACGCGCTTGTCCTCCGGCGTTCCCGGCTTGCCGACCTTCGAATGCGTGAACACGCCGTGCGTGCCGTAGAGCCAGCCGTCCGGACCCCAGGTCAGCGAGTTGAGGGTCTCGTGCGTGTCCTGGTAGCCGAAGCCGTCGAGCAGGATTTCCGGCGCGGCGTCGGGCACCAGGTCGCCGTTGCGATCGGGAATGAACATCAGGTAGGGCGCGGCGCCGACGAAGACGCCGCCGAAGCCGGTGGCGAGGCCGCTCACCAGATTCAGGTGGTCGTAGAACACCGTGCGCTTCTCGTAGCTGCCGTCGTGATCCGCGTCCTCGAACACCAGGATCGTGTCGCGCGCCTCGGCGTCGGGCACGCGCACCGGGTAGGAGAAAGCCTCCGCCACCCACAGGCGCCCGCGCTCGTCCACGTGCAGCGCCACGGGCTGGTTCAAGTCCGGCTCGCCGGCGATCAACTCGACGCGGAAGCCGGCGGGCATCGTCATGGCCTTGACCGCGGCCGCCGGCTCGAGGCCCGTCTCCTGCAGCGCGGGATAGGGGTGGACCGCGCGCACGCCCGGCGGCAGCGCGAACGAGGGCATCTCCGCGTGGAGGCGGAAGTCGTCGAAATTGACGTGGCCCCAGCCGCCGCCGGCTTCGTCCACCAGGCGCACGCGGATCTTCTGTCCGCGGCTGGCGGAAAGATCGACGACGACGCGCTGCATGGTTTCGCTGTCGGCGCCGCTGGTGGAGAACAGCACCTTGCCGTCGGCGTCGCGCACGATCTCCACTCGCGTGGACTCGTGCGAGCCGCCGCCGATCAGGAACGATCCCCAGGGCTGGTCCGCCACGAAGGGATCGCTGATGAGGGTGCCCTGGGGCGCGTCGCCCGCGACCTCGAAGCCGCCGATCCACCACTCCCCGTCATGATTGCTGCTCATGTCGGCGCGCCGCGCGTGCGGCAGGTCGCCGCGCACGGGCTGGCCGCTGAAGGCCGCGCCCTCCGCCGTCCAGCCGTTCAGGCTGCCGCTCTCGAAGCCGAGGTTGGCGCCGAGCGTCGGCGCCGCAGCCGCGGGATGGCGCAACACGAAGGTGCCGCGCTTGTTGGCCACCAGCACTTCTGCGACCCCGTCCGCATCCACGTCGGCCGCGGTCACCGCGACGCCGACCCCGACGTCGTCGCGCAGCACTTGCTGCGTGAACGCGAGGCCTTGGGGGCCGCGTCGCGCCAGGAAGGCCAGGGTGTACGGCGGGTCGTCCGCGCCGCCCTCGGCGCCCGGGCCGTGCGACCACCAGCGCTTGCCCGTCACGAAATCCGTCACCCCGTCGCCGTCGAGGTCGGCTGCGGCCAGTGCGTGCAGTTCCGAGACGTTCTGCGGCGACGGCGTCGGCGACAGGATCTCGTGCGCGAGGAATTCCCCGGGCGCGCGCTGTTCGAACCACGCCAGCCCGTAGGCATGGGCCGCGTAGGAGGTGACGACGTCGGCGTCGCCATCGCCGTCCCAATCGCTCGCCAGCATCTGCGCGCCGCCGTAGGCGGGCGTGAAGGCGACCTTGTGGAAGGTCCAAGGCGCGCCTGCGGCGCCGCCGGCAGGCTGCTCGTACCAGCCGTCGCGGCGCAGGATGTCCGGCCGGCCGTCGCCGTAGAGGTCGCCCACGCCCATGCCGTGCGTGAAGCGGTCGACGGCGCGGTACTTGACGATCGCCGGAATGCGCGAACGCCCCTGCCCCGCCTGCTTGGGGTCGAACTGCGGCGCGTCCTTGTCGAGCAGCTTGGCGAGGTTCCAGGCGGCCGCCTCGGCAGTGAATTCCGAGCCGTCGTGGAACATCGCCCCCTTGCGGATCGCGAAGGTCCAGCGCGACTTGTCCTTGTCGTCGACTTTCCACCCCGTCGCCAGGCCCGGCACCAGGGACGACGGTTTGCTCGCGGAGGAGAGATCCCAGTGCACCAGCGCGTCGTAGATCGTGTAGCCCATGAAGCGCTGGCCCTCGCC
>CAZDMB010000194.1:0-5158 GCA_964506175.1 uncultured Planctomycetales bacterium
TGGAGCGGATGCGGAGGCGTCGCCGTCATGCCTTGCAGCAGAGTAGCCCGGAGCCTCGCGCGCAGGGACAATCCCGGCTTGCTTCTCGACCGCGCCTGCCTGCGCGAAATCGCCCTGCGCCTGCTCTTCGTGACGACGGGGGTCGTCTTCCTCACCGGCCTGGGTGGCGCCATCCGCGCCTCGGCCATCAGCCAGGGCGCGCCGCTGTGGGTCGCGCTCGCGCTCGTGCCGCTGATCGTCGGCCAAGCGCTGCCGTATTTCCTGCCCCTGGCGCTGCTGACCGCGGTCGTGCTCACTTACGGCCGCACCTCCGCGGACGGCGAGGACGTCGCCGCCTTCGCCGCGGGCGCACGGCCGGCGCGGCTCCTGCTGCCGGCGGCCATCGCCGGCCTCGTCGTGGCCCTCATCACCCTGCTGCTCAACGCCGAGCTTCTGCCGGACATGTACCGGCGCATGCGCGAACTCGCGGCGCGCGTGCAGGTGGCGGCGCTGGAGAACACCAATCCTTCGCGCAGCGAATTGCACTACGGCGGCCTCAACCTGATGTGGAACGGCCGCGACGAGGACGGTTCCTTTCGCGAGGTCCTGCTGCAGATACGCAGCGGTCCCGACAATCGGCCGGATGCGGCCGCCCACGCCGGCGCCGGCCCGCCGCCGGAGGACGAACTGCGAATCCGCGCGGATCGCGCGCGCATGCGCACCGACGGCGGCAGCCTGATTTTCGCCTTCGAAGGCATGCGCGCCTTCAGCGAGACCGGCGGCGAGCGCGGCTGGAACGTGCAGAACGACGGCTGGACCAGCGTCAAGATCGACCTCGGCGCCCTGTCCGACGCCCAGGCTCCGGAGCCGCGCGCGAAGGATCTGCCCTCGCGCACGCTGTTGGCCATGCAGGCGGCCGGAACCGCCCCCGGCGACGATCCCGAGCGCCTGGTCTACACGCTCCACCAGCGCCGCGCGCTCGCCTTCGCCGCCGTGCCGCTCGCCCTGCTCGGCGCCTTGCTCGGCTGGCGTCTGCGGCGCGGCGGCATGCTCGCCGGCTTCAGCGCCGCTGCCAGTTTGCTCATCCTGCTCTTCTATCCGGCCTATTACCTCGGCGAGGGCCTGTTCGACGGCGGCTTCATGGCCGCCGTGCCGGCCGCCTGGGTGCCGGTGGCGGCCCTGCTGCCGCCACTCGCCTGGTTGCTGCGCGGCGCCGCGCGCCGCGCCTGAGCATGCAGCGTTTCGACCGCTACCTGCTGCGCGTCTTCCTCGGATGGTGGGCGATGGTGGCGCTCGCCCTCTGCGGCCTGTTCACCAGCCTGGAGTTGCTCGGCAAGAGCGACGAAATCCGGCAGGCCGGAGCGCTCGGCCTCGGCGCCGTCGATCTGGCGCGCTACGCCTTGCTGGAGCAGCCCTTCCAGCTGCTGATGTTCGCGCCCTACGTCACCCTGCTGGCCGCGCTCGGCGCGGTCGCCCAGCTCCTGCGCCACCGCGAATGGATCCCGGTCCTGACGGCAGGCCGCTCCGCCATGCGCGCCCTCGCGCCGATCCTGATTGCCAGCACCGTGCTGGCGCTGGGCCTCGCCTGGGCGCGCGAGTCGCTGGTGCCGCGGCTGCTGCCGCAGCACGAATCCCTGCACAGCCTGTTCTTCTCGCAGGAGAAGTGGGCGCCGCGCGACCTGTGGGTGCGCGGCGATCAGGACGCGCGCCTGCACGCCGGCGTGTTCACGCCCGCGATCAGCGGCGGCCCCGCGATCGAGGATCTGCAGATCTTTCTGCGCGGCCGCGAGGGCGATTCGATGATCCGGGCCGCGCGCGCGCGCTGGGACGGCTCCGGCTGGGAACTCGAGGACGGCCGGCTGCTGCGGGCTTCCGGCGAGGAAAAACTGGCGCGCTTCGCCCAGTCCGGCCTCGCGCCGGCCGACTGCGAGCGCTCCTGGTTCGCGCGCACGCGGCCGCTCGACCTCGCGATCGCCGACAGCGCCGCCATGCTCGCAGGCGATCCGGACAACCGTCAAGCAGCCACGCTGGCGTGGTCCTGGCGGCTCGCGCCGCTCGTTCCCGTGCTCCTGATCCTGCTCGGCCTGCCCTTCGTGCTGCACTTCGAGCGCCGCACTTCGTGGGAGGGACTGGCCGGCGGCTTCGCCCTCTGCGGCGTCTATTTCGTGGTGGAACTGGTGATGCGCGATCTGGGCGGGCGCGGCGCGCTCGGCCCGTTCTGGGCGGGCGCCGGCCCGGTGCTGCTGTTCGGCGCGCTGGCGCTCGCGGGCCTGGGTCGCGCGCGCACCTAGGCCGGTATCATCGTGCCATGGATGCTGAAGCGCTGCGCGCCTGGCTGACGACGCCGTTCCCGCTGCCGCCGCGCGGCTTGATGCGGCGCGTCGCCGGCGGCGCCTACGTCGCCTACGGCGCGATCGTCACCGGCGACGTTCTCCTGGGAGAGGATGCCTCGGTCTGGTTCGGCTGCGTGATCCGCGGCGACGACGCGCCCATCCGCATCGGCCCGCGCACCAACGTGCAGGACGGCACGGTGATCCACGCGGACGTCGGCAAGGAGCACCGCATCGGCGCCGACTGCACCATCGGCCATCGCGCCACGCTGCACGGCGTCGAGATCGAGGACGGCGTGCTGATCGGCATGAGTTCCACCGTCCTCGGCGGCGCTCGCATCGGCGCCGGCGCGGTGGTCGCGGCCGGCGCCTTGGTGCGCGAGAACTCCGTCGTGCCGCCGCGCGCGCTCATGGCGGGAGTGCCGGCGCGCATGGTGCGCGAGGTCTCCGACAAGGAGATCGCGTTCATGCGCCACTCCATCCCGCATTACGTGGATCAGGCGCGCGCCTACCTGGCCGCCTCGGAGGAGCTGCTGCGTGAGCGCGCCCGCTGACCCGGAGGCTCGCCTGCGACGCGTGCTCGGCGGACTGCCGGGCGCCGTGGTCGCCTATTCCGGCGGCGTGGACTCGAGCGTGCTGCTCGCCGCCGCCATCGCCACCCTCGGTCCCGCGCGCGTGGTGGCCGTGATCGCCGACAGCCCCTCGCTGGCGCGGCGCGAGCTGGCGGAAGCGCGCGCGCAGGCGGCTGCCTTGGGCGCGGAGTTGCTGGTGCTGCGCACGGCCGAGATGGAGGACCCGCGCTACCGCGCCAACGCCGGCGACCGCTGCTTCTGGTGCAAGGAGGCGCTCTTCGCCGCGGCCGAGCCCATCGCGCGCGCCCGCGGCTTCGCCTTGTGTTACGGGGAGAACGCGGATGATCCGGCGGAGGATCGTCCGGGCGCGCGGTCGGCTGCGGCGCGGGGCGTGCGCGCGCCCTTGCGCGAGGCCGGTTGGTCGAAGGAGCAGGTGCGCGCCTACGCGCGCGCGCGCGGCCTGGCATCGGCGGAAAAGCCGGCCGCGCCGTGCCTGGCGTCCCGTCTGCCGACCGGCGTGCCGGTGTTGGCGGAGAGTCTGGCGCAGGTCGAGCGTTACGAAGAGTCCGTGCGCGCCCGCGGTTTCCGCGTCCTGCGCGTGCGCCACCTCGGCGCCGCGCGCGCCGCGCTCGAGATCGGCGAGGACGAACTGGCGCAGGCGCGCACGCTCGAAGCTCTCCTTCGCGCCGACGGCGGCTTGGCGGGCTACCGCGAGATGCGCGCTTACCGGCGCGGCGCCGCGGCGGCCGGCGACCCTCTCGCGGTCTGAGGATTCAGCGCGGCTGCGCTCCGCGGCGCTGGTATTCCTCCAGCCAGCGGCGGTAGCGCAAGGGCACGTCCGTCGCCGAAGAACTGCGCAGAGCTTCTTGCAAGCGCGGCGGCAGCAGACCCCAACGCGCGTAGGCAGGCAACGGCTGACCGGTCAGCGGCGGTCCGCCGGGGGGCGGCACCGGACCCCGGCCGGTCGGCCGCTCGTGGCCCTGGCCTTCGTGCGGCTGATTGCGCGGCGCTTGATCGCCCGCGCCGTCGGGCGACTGCGAGGGCGACTGGGAAGAGGACGAGGAGGAGGATGAGGAGGAGGACTGGTCCGGCTTCGGCAGCAGCTTCAGCAGGTCCTCCATGTCCTGCACCAAGCCGTCGAGCGCGCTTTCGGCGGCGGCGAGGGCGGGCGCGCGCTCGACCGGGGACGGCGCCGGCGTCTCCACGGCGGTGCGCACGCTCTGGTCCGCGCCGTCGTACGAGGCGCGCAGCTTCTCGATGGCCGCCAAGATTTCCGCAGGCGTGACCTTGGCAGGCTCTTGGGCGGGCGGCGTGGGCGCCGGCTCTTGCCATGCGACGGCGGCGAGGGCGAGGGCGAGGAACATCACAGATCCTTCCTCACGGGATCATCGGCGTTGCCTTGGAGACGCGCCAGCATGTCCTCGAACTGGCGCCGCAATTCGATCTGACGCTCGAGCAGCCGCTGCAACTCGAGGTCTTCCTCCGTGCCGGCGCTGATGCCGGCGCGCGCGTAACTCTCCAACTTCTGGCGCATCCAGCTGAGATCCCGCCCAAGGCTCGTCTGCAACCGCTTCAGCAGTTGGAGCTCCATCGCGAAGTCCACCAGCGGCTGCTCGTCCTGCGTCTCGTCCTGCGGCGCCTGTTGGCCGCCTCCCTGCTGTTGGCCGTCCAGCTGCCGCCGCTCGCGCTCCTGTTCCAGACGAATGGCCTCGATCAGGGATTCCCAGTTGGCGGTGAGGTCCTGCGCCAGGTCGCCAGACCGCGTGCTGACGGCCAGACGCGGCGGACCGATGTCGGCGGCGAGGCGGCGGTGGTCCACCTCGAGGGCGTGGAGGAAGAAGGGGAAGGTGCTTGCGCCCATGGTCTCGATCTTCACCAGCAGCGACTGCGTGGCTCCAGCGAGGTCTTCCTCGGCGCGCGCCGCCTGGCGCAGACGGGCGCGCTGGGCGCGCGTGAGCGGTTCTGCGTCGGTAGCCAGCATGGCGCTCAGCGCTTCCTGCTCGACCTTGTGTGCAGCCAGGATTTGCTCGGAGAGGGCGCGGACGTCCTCCAAGGCCTGCAGGCGCTTGCGGCTTTCCAGCTTCTTCAGGTCTTCCTTCGCCTGGTCCACGGCGCGTTGGAGCGCCTCTTCGGCCTGGCGCTGCTCTTCCGCGGCGCTCTGCTGCTGCGCGGCCGTGGGATCTTGCTGCGGCGGTTCCGACTGCGGCTGGCCCGACTGCGGTTGGCCCGACTGCGGTTGGCCCGACTGCGGTTGGCCCGACTGCGGTTGGCCCGACT
>CAZDMB010000195.1:0-5113 GCA_964506175.1 uncultured Planctomycetales bacterium
GATTCCACGGCGGCGCCCATCGCCGCTTCCAGCGCCTCCCCTGCAGGGGCTGAGGCGGTTTCTTGGGCCGGATTCCGCCGCCTGCGAGGGCGCCGTGTCCGGGCCGGTTTCGGGCCGTTGTCTTCGCTCAAGCAGCCACTCCTTGGCCGCGGCCTGCGCCCGCGGAAGGCGGGTCGACAGGGAATCCGTACGGAATCGTCGGGATGAAATGGTCGGGGCGAGAGGATTTGAACCTCCGGCCTCTGCGTCCCGAACGCAGCGCTCTAGCCAGGCTGAGCTACGCCCCGTCGAAGGCGGGCATTGTCGGGACGCCCTCCCTGGTGGTCAAGTATAGCCGCGGTCGAGCCCGGTTTCCTGGCCAGGCCGGGCTTATTTCCCGAGATCCACGAAGACCCCGCCGTTCTGGTCGGCCAGCTGTTTCAGGACACTGCTGGTGAAGTCGCCGCTGGCGCTCGTGTGGATGGTCACCTTGCGGAAACGGTTGATGTCGCGCACGGCCACCAGGATGTCCTCGGTGTCCACGAGTTCTCCCACCGTCGGCTTGCCGTCGGTCAGGAAGAACATGGTGTCGCCCTCGCCTTCCTTCGCGTCGGTCGCCGCCGCGGTCATGGGCCCGCGCTTCTTGGGATCCAGATCCACGCCCAGGCCGGCGAGCAGGGCGGCATGCGCGTTCGTGCGGCCGTCCTCGAGGCCGGAGGAGTTGCGCAGTCCCGCCGAGGCGCGGTCCGCCGCCTGCTGGCCGCCGATCGGCTTGAGCTCGGCGATCCACGCCATGGCGGCGCGCTTGTTGAGGGCGTTCGCGGGCACCAGACGATCTTTCCACGGATGGACCTGGGTGGCGAAAGCGTGAATGTTGAAGCGCACGTCCTCGCCCAGAGTTTCGACGGAGCGGCGCAACTCTTCCTTCACCACCGCAAGTTTCTGGAAATCCGTGAAGCCGCGCTCGCGGAAGGAATCCCGATTCACCACGAGTTCCTCCATCGAGCCGGAGACGTCGATCACGAACACGATGTTGCGGCTGGCGGTCTCCACCCCCATGAAGGTCGTTTCGACCTTGGGAATGGTGTATTGGGCGTTGGCCTGCTGCCGGGCAGAGCGGCGTTTGGCCACTTCTTCGTCCGTGAGCAGCTTGTAACCGCCGCTCGCCTGCACGCGCGTCCACCAGCCACGCCACAGCGCCGGATCGCCGCTGAAAGGTTCGTCGGTGATCGCCACGAGCGTCGGCCAGATCTCCTCCAGGAGTTTTCCGGCCTCGCCCTTCTCGAGAATCGCGATCAGCGGCTCGATGGCGCCGACGCTGCGCACGCTGCGCAGTCCGCGGCAAGCGGCGACCGCCACGCTGAGGTTGGCGTCGCCCAGCGCCGTCACCAGCGCCGGTCCGGCGATCTCCTCCTGCCCTTTGCCGAGTTTGATGACGGTTTCGACGGCCGACGCCCGCACCATCGGATTCGCGTCTCCCGTCGCGAGGGCGCAGCTCGGCGCCAAGGATTCGCGGTCGGCCAGTTGGCCGAGCGCGGTCACCGTCCAGAGCCGCATGGCGTCGTCCTTGGAGGCGAGGTGCGGACGCAGCGCCGCGGCGAACTCGGGCCAACGCCCGTCCCCGGCGGCCCGCGCGATCGCCGGCAGGGCGTCGGCGGGCTTCCCGTCTGCGAGCACGGGCAGCAGCGCGGCGCGGCTCGCGGGCTCCTTCAGGCCGGTCAGCACCTTGAGCGCCGCTGCCGCCTGCGCCGGATCCGGCTCGGTCAACAGCGGCAGCAGCAGCAGGGACACCCCCGGATCCTCGACGCCGCCGAGGGACAGGATGAGCTCCACCCGCACCGAGGGATCCTTTTCCTTGCGGAAGATGCGCTTGAAATCCTTGACGGTGTCCGCCTGCGCGGCGGCGGGAGCGGCGCAGACCGCCGCTGCCAACAGGAGTGCAAGGACGCGCATGGCTTTCTAGGATAACCATCGCCCGTGCGGCTCTCGCTCTCGACGCACTTGCTCGTGCATGGCCGCCTCGATGGCGCGGCCTTGGAGTCCGTCCGCTGCACGGGTCACGCCGAACTCGAGGTCTGGCTGGCCGAACCGCACGTGCCGTGGCGCAGCGCCAGCCGCTGCGAGCAGTTCCGCTCCGCCTTGGAGGATCACGGCTTGCGCGCCGCGAGCGTGCACCTGCCGTTCTACCCGAGCGTGCCGGAGTTGAAGGAGCAGGGACGGCGCTGGTCGGTGATCCACGAGGAGCCGGCGGAGCGCGCCGCCGCCGTCGCCGGAGCCGCGGACGGCCTGCGCGCGGCCGCCGTGCTCGGAGCCGAGTGCGCCGTGCTGCACCTGGGCTGGCAGCGGGATCCTTGGCCGGAGCGCGCCCACGGCTGGGCGCGCGAGGCCGTGGCAGCCTTGCTCCCGGTGGCGCGGGAAGCCGGCGTCCGCCTTCTGCTCGAGAACATCATCTCCGAAGGCACGCGCGTCCACGCGCTCCTGGCCCTGCTGGCCGAGGTGGACCCGGAGGCCGAGGCTGGCCTGTGCCTGGACCTGGGTCACGCCCACGTGCATGGCGGCGTCCTGACGGAGCTGCGCGCCGCCCTGCCGCGCCTCGCCCACCTGCACGTGCATGACAACGGCGGCCTGGAGGACGAGCACCTGGCTCCCGGACGCGGATCCATTCCCTGGGATCCGGTCATCACGGAGTTGCGCCGCGCCGGGTTCACCGGCTACGGTGCCCTGGAGTTGCGCGACCCCTCGCGCGGGGCCGCATCGGCGGCGCAGCTCTGCCTTGAGGCCGCCGCGGACCTCCTGCCCTTTCGCGCTCGCTGGGAAGACGACGGCACCCCCTGATGCACGATCCGCTCGCCGACGTGGCGCTCCAAACTGCGGCCAGCAGCCTGCTGCAGGCGCCGATCACCCATCTGCGTCCGCTGACGCCGGAGGCCGGCACGCGGCGTTACTTCCGCCCGCAGCCGGAGAGCGGCTGGCTCTTCGTCCTGTCCGAGACTCCCCCGCCGCATGCCACGGCGTTGTGGCTGGCTGGATGCGGTGTGCGCACGCCGGCAATCGGCGCCGCGCAGCGCATGGATCGCGGCGGCCGCGGCAACGGCTGGGCCTATCTGGTGGAGGATTTCGGCGACGCGCTCTTCAGCCAGAGGCCGGATCCGGCCAGTTACTCGGCCCTGCTCCAATCCTGGGAACGATTCGCCTTCCGCGTCCTGCCGCCGGATCATCCGCAGGCTTCCGTGGCCCTGGACGCCGGTCTGTTTCGCCGCGAGTTGGGCATGTTCCTGGAGCGCTATCTCGGCGCCTACCGACGCCACGCCCTGAACGCCGCAGCGCAGGCGCGCCTCCGCGCCGAACTCGACGCCTTGGCGGAAGCGGCCGCGGCCGGGCCGCAGCGCACCCAACATCGCGATTTTCACTCGCGCAACCTGGTGCATTTGCACGTGCCGGCGGCGCGCGCCGAGGAAATCGGCTGGCTGGACCACCAGGACCTGCGGCGCGGCCCGCTCTACTACGACCTGGCCTCGCTCTGGACCGACGCCTACGTGGATCTTCCCGAGGCCGTCCGGCGCGTGCTGCGCGCGGCCATCCCCGCATGGGGAAGCTCGCACGGACTCGGCGCCGCCGAGGCGGAGGAGCGCTTCCACCTGTGCGCGCTGCAGCGGGTGCTCAAGGCTCTGGGCACTTTCGGCAACTTGCTGGCCCTGGGCCGCGCCGAATACCAGCCGGCGGAGCGGCGCGCGCGCGCGCACGCGCTGACGCTCTTGAGCGCGGCCCCGAGCCGCTTCCGTGAGCTCCAGGAGCTCGTGGCGTGAGCTCCGCCGGTCCCGCGTTGCTCCTGGCGGCGGGCCGGGCGACGCGCCTCGGCGAGCAGAGCGCGCGCTGGGCGAAGGCCTGCGTGCCCGTCGGCGGCACGACCCCGCTCGACTTCCTGTTGCCGCGCGTGCTCGCCGCCGGCTACGCGCCGATCTGGATCAACCTGCATCACCACGCGGAGCAGGTGCGCGCCGCGGCGCGCGCGGCAGCGCCGGCGGCGGACCTGCGCTTTCTCGAGGAGCCGGAACTCCTGGGCACCGGCGGCACTCTATTGGCCGTGAGCCGCGCGGCGGGAGGGGTGCCGCGCTTGATCGCCAATCTGAAGGTGTTCACGGATTTCGACTTCAACCGGCTGCGGAGCGCAGCGCCCGGGACCCTGGTGCTGCATCCGTCTTCGCCGCTGACCGAGTTCGGCGGCCTCGCCTTCGACGCTGAGGGCGCGATCCTCGGCCTCGCGCCGCGGGACGCAGATCCGAGGCGCGCCGCGGTCTTCACCGGCATCGGCGTCCCTCATGCCGCCTGGCTCGACGGCCTGGCCGCGGCACGCGCGCGGCGTCCGTCGGCGGCCCTCTGCACGATCCGCGATGGCCTGCTGCCTTCCTTGGCCGAGGGCGTGGCGCACCGGGCGCTTCTGCACCCGGGGGCTTGGTGCGAAGTCAGCACGCCGGAGCGGCTGGCCGCCGCCGCCTCCGTGGCCGCCGGACTCTAGACCAAGGGGGCTGCCGGATCGCGCAGCAGGCGGTTGGGACCGCGACGCTCGGTGACGCCGCAGGCGTCGAGATACTCGAGCAGCGGCATGACGTACTTGCGCGAGGTGTTCCAGCGGTCGCGCAGGGCCGGAATGTCCATGCCCTTGCCGCGCAACTGCGCGACCACGTCGTCGCGGAAGCGCGCCGCGACCGAAGCGGCGAGGTAGACGTCGTCTCCCGGGGCTACCACCCGCCCGGAGTCCACCAGAAAGGTCCGCGCCGGCACCGCCGTCGCCGCCGTCAGGCCCGCCGCTTCCACCAGCTCCGGCCACACTCCGGGCGCCATGCCCCCGCCCTCGATGACCGCGAACAGGCGCTCCGCCGCGGCGCGGATTTCCGCCGGCGCCTCGGCGCCGAGGATCTGCCACTCCTGACCGCGGCGGCGCCGCAGACCGATCGCCTCCAGCTGCGCATCGGGCATCTTCTCCAGAACCGCGAAACTCTCCTTGCCGAGCCGGTCGCGGAATCGCTGGATCGGGATCAACAGACGCTCGGGCGCCTTTTCGCGGAAATGCTGCAGCACTCCGCGCGCCTCCGCGAAGATCGCCTCCGTGCTGCCGGCGGCAACGAAGAGATCC
>CAZDMB010000196.1:0-1769 GCA_964506175.1 uncultured Planctomycetales bacterium
CGCCGACGATGATCGGGAAGGAGCCGAGGGCATTGACCGCGAAGGCCACGCCGAAGGCCGGATCCGCCTTGCTGAACTCCTCGACCACAAGGCACAGCGCCAGCACTCCGTCGGCGGTGCCGCCGTATTCCTTCGGCACCCAGATCCCGAGCATGCCCGAAGCCGAGGCGGCGGCGAAGGCGTCCTCGTTGAAGGTCGAGGCCTTGTCGTGGCGCGCGGCTTGCGGCAGCAGGTACTTGCGCGCGATCTCGTTGGCCTTGTCGCGCCAGGCGAGCTGGCGATCCGTGAATTGCAGGTTGTAGGTGGCGCTCGGCATGGGAGTGAGGAGTAGTCTAAAGGCGTCATGCGCCGCCGGCTCGCGCTCTTGCTGACGCTTTTCGTCGCCGCGTGCGGCGGCGGCGGAACCTTCGCGATCGTCAGCCAACCGCCCGCCGGCGCCGTCGCCGGTTCCGCCTGGAGCTACCGCCTCCAAGTCCAGAACGCCGCCGGGGCGGTCCGTTACGCGCTCTTGAGCGGGCCGGCCGGCATGGAACTCTCGGCCGCGGGCGTCCTCAGTTGGACGCCCGGCTTCGCCGACCTCGGCAGCCACGGCGTGCGCGTGGAGGCGCAGGACGGGAATGCCCGCGCGGTCCAAGCCTGGAGCCTGCGCGTCAGCCAGGGCGTGTTGCTGGGCACGGCGCTCTCGCCGCGCGGCCACACCCTCCACTCCACCAACCAGGATTTCATCGACCACTACTCCGAGCACGCGCCGTGGGGGCGCGCCATCGCCTTCCATCTCGGCTGGCGCGATAGCGGCAGCAGCAGCGGCGCCGTGCCCGGCGCGGCCGTCGCCGGAATGGTGGCGGCGCAGACCTACGGCTTCACCCCGGTGATCGGCTTTGGCTGGGCCGACGGCAACGGCGTTCCCGACCTGACGAGTGCCAGCGAGCCGGGCAACAATTCGTGGACGAACGCGCAGACACGCAACGAATTCCTGTTCATGGTCGGCTCCTTCGCGGCGCAGTGGCGGCCGCGCTGGCTGTTCCTGGGAAACGAGACCAACTCCTATTACGTGACGCACACGCAGGCGGAGTGGGACGCCTGGATGAGCGAACTCGCCGCCTGCTACGCGGCGGTGAAGGCGGCGAGCCCGACCACCCTGGTGTTCACCGTCTTTCAGTACGAAAAAATGCTGGGGCGCGGCGCCAACGCCGGCTGGTCCTTTCCCGAACACTTGCACCTGCTCGACGAGCTGGTGGCGGGCACGCACGCGGATTTTGCCGGCTTCACGAGTTATCCCTATCTGGAGTACGGCTCTCTGGCGGCCGTGCCTGCGGACTACTACGCGGCCATCGGCGCGCACTGGCCCGGCGGCACCGCCTTCACCGAGATCGGCTGGCTGGCGGCGCCTTCCTTTCCCTATCCGGGCGGCGAAGCCGACCAAGCGGCGTTCGTGGACTTCTTCTTCGCCGGCACCGAGGCGCTCCACCTGCGCTACGCCGCGTGGTTGTTCCTGCACGACTGGGATCAGCAGGCCATGCTGCCTTCCATCGCCGGAATCGGCCTCATGAACAACGACGGCAGCGACGCGCGGCCGGCGGACGCCGCCTGGCGCGCCGCGGTCCTCCTGCGCGAGTAGGATCTGCGGCGGATGAAACTGCTCCGCTGCGTCCCGGCCGTCCTCCTGCTGTCGCTGTTGCCGGCCTGCGCCGCCACGCCGCCGCGGTGGATCCCGCTGTTCGACGGCCACAGCCTCGAGGGCTGGACCGTCAAGATCCGCGGCTATCCGG
>CAZDMB010000196.1:1779-5058 GCA_964506175.1 uncultured Planctomycetales bacterium
CAGCGCACTTTCCGCGTGGAGGACGGCGTGATGCGCGTCTCCTACGAGAATTCTCAGAACTTCGACAACCGCTTCGGTCACATCTTCCACGACATGCCGTGGACGCGCTACCGCCTGCGGGTGGAATACCGCTTCACCGGCGAGCAGTGTCCTGGCGGCGCGGGATGGGCCTGGCGCAACAGCGGCGCCATGCTGCACGGCCAGAGCGCGGCGAGCATGGGCCTGGAGCAGGAGTTTCCCGTGTCGATCGAGGTGCAGCTTCTCGGCGGCGACGGCACCAACGCGCGCCCCACCGCCAATCTGTGCACTCCGGGCACCAACGTGGAGATGGGCGGGCAGCTTGTCACCCGCCACTGCACGGACTCAGCCTCGCCGACGTTCCACGGCGATCAGTGGGTGACCGTCGAAGTCGAGGTGCTCGGCAGCGAGTCGATCCGCCACTTCGTCAACGGCCAGCTGGTGATGGAGTATCAGCGGCCGCAACTCGATCCGCAGGACCGCGACGCGCAGGCGCTGCTTTCGGCCGGCGCGCCGCTGCTGCTCGACCACGGCACGCTGTCGCTCCAGAGCGAAAGCCACCCGGTCGAGTTCCGGCGCGTGGAAGTGCTGCCGCTCGAGTGACTACCAGCCGAACAGGCTCTTCTCTTTGCGCTTGCGCAGGTCCTTCTCGTCGGCCCAGACGATCTGCCGCGTCTGCACGTTGATCGCGTTCATCGTGAACTTGTAGTAGACGCTCTCGGTGCTGCCGGCGCGCGCGGTGATGGTGGTGAAGCGGCCGAAGAACACGTACTCCGCCCCCAACTGCTTGCCGAGTTCGACCGCGGCGGCTTGGTCCACCTTGCCGCTCTGCTGGTAGTCGGTCTCCTTCTCGAGCTCATCCAGGCCCTGGGCGCCCGCCGTTTCCAGCACGGAGAACTTGCCCGACTGCACGAAGGCGGTGCGGATCGTGTCCGTGATGTTCTGCGTGTCGATGTGTTGGTTGGTGCGGTTGACGACTCCGCCGACCGCGACGCGCGGGATGTCCTGGCCCCACACGCCGGTGGCGAGGAAGGAATCCGTCATGCCCTGCGCGATCATCTTCAGGTCCGAGTAGGAGAAATCCGTGCTGAGGATCTCCACGCCCTCGGGGTCTTCGTAGGTGACTTCGGTCGAGCACGCGCCCAGCGGCGCGGCGGCGAGGAGCAGGAGCAGGGTGCGGGCGGGTTGCATCAGTTGTCCTTGTGCGTCGGCTCGATGGCGGCGTAGAACTGCAGCGCGAGATCCGTCGGCGCGGTGTAAGTCTCGGTCTGCGGGCGATCCGGGTACAGCACCAGGTATTTGGTGCGCGTTTCCGAGGCGGCGTCGCGCAGGGCCATGCCGTCGCCGTCGCGCCACTCGATGGTGAGCAGCACGCGGAGGGGCTCGTCGTCCTCGTTGAGCAGGATGAACTGCGTGGCCAGGCGGCCGTCGAGGACGCGGCCGAAGACGTCCTTGACCTTGACCTTGCCCTCGAGCCAGGACTTGACCTCCACCTTGACGTCCTGGACGGCGGCGTCGCCGGAGTCGAAATCCTGGCCTTCGAAGCGGATGGTGGAGGCCTCGTAGACCTCCGGCCCGGAGCAGGCGGCCAGCGCCAGCCAGGGCGCGGCGAGCGACAGGAGCGCGGCGTGTTTCACGGCCTTAGAAGGTGTCCGGGTTGTGCAAGCGGACCTCGACGAGGCAGCGCACCGCCTTCATGTTGCGCGCCACGGAGCGCACCGGATAGGAGGAGCCGGCCGGCACGAAGACCGGGCGCCAGGAGCGCGTCACGTCTTCGATCTCGATGCCGTCGTCGTCGAACCAGCGGGCGCGGTATTCGACGCGCGCGGCGTCGCGGCTCTGATTGGCAATTTCCACCTGGTAGACCGCGAGTTGGTTGTCGCCGAAGGCGACGCGCTCGTTCTGCAGCTCGATCAGGTCTTCCACCTCCGGGTCGCCGACGGTGGCGGCGGCGCCGCTGAGCGGGCCGTTGCGCACGCCGGAGGAACTGCAGGCGGCGCCGGCGAGGGCGAGCGCGCAGAGCGCGGCGAGGAAGGGCGCAGATTGCTTCATGGCGTCACTTTATCCTGGCGGGCCTTCGCGGACCGCATGCGTGGCGGCGTCACGTGGAGGTCAGGGCCCAGTGAGCGGGCGCCGATCAGCACGGTATTGCCGGGTTCGAACTGGATTACGCCCAGGTCGGCCCAGGGTTGGCCACTTCCGCCGCCGCCGGGCCACTCCAGCCGCACGGCGTGCGGCCCAGGCTCCACTGGAATGCGCAGCACCTGCACTTCGCGCGGCAGCGTCAGCCAGGAGCGCAGGTCGGCGCTCTCGCTGGCGATGTTGACTACCGAGCCGAGCAGGCCGACGAGCACTCCGGCCCATTCGCCATGGCGGTCGGCGACGCGCTCGGCCGCCTGGTCCACGATCACGGTCTTGACGGCGGTGCGCGCGAGCGCGCGCGCCGTGACCCAGCCGATGCGGTCTTGCAGGTTCTGCCGCGCCACCTGCTCGACGTCCTCCAACACTTCCGTGCGGCCCGCCTCCTCGCCGCCGACGAGCACGCGCAGCGAGCCGCCATGGCCGCCGCCGTCGCGCGCGAATGCCGGCACGGCGATTTGGCCGAAGGAGCGGCGCGTGTTGAAGATCAACTGTTCCTCGACCTTCTCCGGCATGCGGTCGCGCTCGAAGACCACCACCAGGGTCGGGCGGCGATCCGCGCTGCGCGCGCGCTCGAGCGAATACGCCACCGCCGGATGGCTGCCGGCGTCCTCGGCCAGGCGCACGAGGTCGATCTCCGCCTCGTCGCGCCGTTCGTCGAACTCCTGCGCCAGCGCCGCCACGTAGCGCGCGAAGCGGTTCATGCCGTAGGTGGTGCCGTAGCGGTCTTCCTCGAAGCGCTCGATCTCGTAGCCGCGCTGCACCTCCACCAGGGCGCCGTCGAGGTCGCCCATGCGCAGGAAATCCCAGGCGAGGAAGCCGTGCAGCAGCGCGGCCTCGAAGCCTTCCCCGTCGTAGGGCGTGGTCTTGTCGTTGATCAGCATGGACAGCGCGCCCTCGGTGAGGGAGCGTCCGCTGATCGTCGGCCGGTCGCCGAAGGAGTCGAGGACGCTCGCGGCCTTGAGCCACTCTTCCGTGGCGCGCTTCAACTGTCCGCCGACGTGCCAAGCCATGCCGGCCTCGGCGTGGCCGAGAAACTCGTCGCTGCCGAGGGTGCCCTCGATGCCGGCGAAGTAGGTGGCGGCCGCGCCGAAATCGCCGTGGTCGAGGGAGTCCAGGCCG
>CAZDMB010000197.1:0-4998 GCA_964506175.1 uncultured Planctomycetales bacterium
AGGCGCATAAAAAGTTCATGCACTCGCGGTGCCATTGGATGGCGTCGCGCGGATCCTTGGCCGCGTCGGATTCGCAACCCTCGCGCCCGCCCCAGAACACGATGATCTTGGCGCCGAGTTCGACGCCCAGCTCGATCGCGCGCATGGCCTTCTGCACGGCGAAGGCGCGCACGCGGGCGTCGGCGCTGGTGAAGGCGCCGTCGCGGAAGACGGCATGGCTGAACAGGTTGGTGGTGGCCATCGGCACGCGCATGCCGTGGTCGCGCAGCGCCTTCTTGAACTCCTTGACGATGCGGTCGCGCTCGGCGGGCGCGGCGCCGAAGGGCACGAGGTCGTTGTCGTGCAGGTTCACGCCCATCGCGCCGCACCGCGCCAGCCCGGCCACGATCTCGGCCGGCGTGAGGTGGGCGCGCACCGGACCGCCGAAGGGGTCGGCGCCCCGGTTGCCGACCGTCCACAGGCCGAAAGTGAAACGATCCGCGGGCGTGGGAGTGAAGGAGTCGGGCATGGGATCAGCGGCGGCCGCATCGTATCCTGCCGGAAGTGCGGCTCCGGAACTTCGCCCTGTTGCTGCTCGCGGCGGCGGCCGCCGCCGCGTTGTGGTCCTGGGGGCGCGCGCGGCACGCCGCGGAGAGCGACGGCCTGCAGGCCGGAACGGTCGAGGCCCGCAGCGTGCGCGTCGGCTCGCTCCTCGGCGGGCGCGTCCGCGAGGCGCCGGTGCGTGAGGGCGACTGGGTGCGCGCCGGCCAGGTGCTCGCGCGCCTGGACGCCGCCCAGCATCGTGCGCGCCTGGACGCCGCGCGGGCGCAGGTTGCCGCCGCCCGCGCCGCGCTCGCCATGGCCGACTCCGGACCGCGCGCGGAAGAGATTCGGCGCGCCGCGGTGGCCGCCGAGCAGGCGGAGAGCGAGCGCGCGCGCGCCGCCGGCATGTTGGAAGCGGGCGTCTGCTCGCAGGAGCAGTACGACCGCCTGGCTGCGGTAGCCGAGTCGACGCGCGCCTTGCTCGAGGAACTGCGCGCCGGCACGCGGGCCGAAGAGGTGGAGCGCGCGCGCGCGGAACTGGCGCAGGCCGAGGCGGCGCAGGCGCTGCTGGAGGAGCAGGAACGCGAGTACGAGATCCGCTCGCCGTGCGATGGCGTCTTGACCGCCTTCGATCTCGTGCCCGGCGCCCTGCTGGCGCCGAACCAGCCGGCGGCGGAGATCCGCGTGGATGAGCCGTATTGGGTCCGTGTCTACGTGGCCGAACCCGAGATGCATGGACTGCGCCTCGGCCAGGCGGCGCGCGTGCTGCTCGACGGGCGCGAGGATGCGCCGCTCGACGGGCGGGTGACGGAGATCGCCGACGTGGCGTCCTTCACGCCCCGCAACGTGCAGACCCCGGCGCTGCGCGCCGACCAGTACTTCGCGGTCAAGGTCACGCTGGCGAGCAATGACGGCGCGCATCCGGGCATGGCCGCGCGGGTGCGGCTGGCGCCCGCGACCACCGCGCCGGCGCGATGAGCGCGCCCTCGCCGGGCCTCGGCATCGAGGCGCGCGCGATCGCCCGGAGCTTCGGCGCGGTGCGCGCCCTCGACGGCGTCAGCCTCGAAGTGCCGCGCGGCGAGGTGCTCGCGCTGCTGGGACCGAACGGCTCCGGCAAATCCACCCTGATCCGCATTCTCTGCGGGCTGCTGCAGCCGCACGCCGGCGCGGCCTTCGTGGATGGCGTGGCGGTGGCCGGCGCCGGCAACGCCCTGCGCCAACGCATCGGCTACGTTTCGCAGCGCTTCTCCCAATACGCAGACTTGACGGTGCGCGAGAACCTGCGGTTCTTCGCGAGCGTGTACGGTCTGCGCGGGGAGCGCAGGCGCGAGCGCATCGACTGGGCGGTGGAAACCACCGGCATCGGCGCCTATCTGACGCAGTCGGCCGGCCACCTCTCCGGCGGCTGGCGGCAGCGCCTGGCCGTGGCCTGCGCGATGATGCACGCGCCGCGCGTGCTGTTCCTCGACGAGCCGACGGCGGGCATTGATCCGGTCGCGCGCCGCGAATTGTGGAACCTGCTCTTCGATCTGGCGGCAGCGGGCGCGACGCTGCTGGTCTCCACCCATTACATGGACGAAGCCGAGCGTTGCAGCCGCGTCGCGTATCTCTACCTCGGCCGCATGCTCGTGACCGGCACGCCGGAACAGTTGCGCGCCCTGCCGGAGTTGTCCCCGCCGGGAATGCGGCGCGTGCGCGTCGAGGCCGCGAGCGATCCGGCCGGCCTGCTGGCGGCCGCGCGCCTCCTGCCCTACGTCGCCGACGGCACCATCTTCGGCAACGCGCTGCACCTGCTCGTGCGCGCGGAGGCGCCGGATGAGCGGCGGCGCGCCGATTTGGAGAGCGCCGGCGGACGGCCGCGCGCCATCCAGCCCGGTCTGCCGACGCTCGAGGACCTGTTCGTGCAGCTGACGCGAGCCCAGGAGGCGGCGCGATGAGAGGCTTCGCCGCCGTCGCCGCCAAGGAGGCGCGGCACATTCTGCGCGACGGGGCGACCTTGCGCCTCGCGCTGATGATCCCGGTGTTTCACTTGGTGATGTTCGGACTGATCGACACCAACGTGCGGCACGTGCCGACCGCCGTCTGGGATCAGAGCCGCAGCGCGGAAAGCCGGCTGCTCCTGGACGAGATCGCGGCGAGCTCGGTATTGCGCTACCCCCGCGAAGCCGGTTCGCGCGAGGAACTGCGCCGTTTGATCGTTGCCGGCACGGTGCAAGTGGGAATCGAAATCCCGCCCGATTTCCAACGCCTGCGCCTGGCGGGACGCACGGCGCCCTTTCTCGTGCTGGTGGACGGCTCGGACGCGCAGATCTCCGGCCAGGTGCTGGCGGCGGTGGACGGCGCCGCGCGCGCGCGCAGCCTCGTCGAACTGCAGCGCGTGGCCGGGAACGTGGAAGTGCCGATCCAAGCCCATCCGCAGCTCCTCTTCAACCCCGACGCGCGCTCCGCCAATCTTCTCATCCCCGGCTTGGTGGCGATTCTGCTGACCTTCTCCGGCACGCTGCTGACTGCCTTCGCCATCGCGCGCGAGCGCGAGCGCGGCACTCTCGAGCAACTCCTGGTCACGCCGGTGTCGCCGCTCGGCGTCCTGCTGGGCAAGCTCCTGCCTTACCTGGGTCTGGCGCTGGTGCAGTTCAGCATGGTGCTGCTCCTGATGTGGGCCGTGTTCGGCGTGCCGATCCACGGGAGCGTCGGCCTGCTGGCGGCCCTGTCCTTGCTCTACCTGGTCTCGCTGCTGGCGGTCGGCCTGCTGATTTCGGCCCGCGCCAACACGCAGGCGGAGGCCACCCAGTACGCGATGCTCCTGCTGCTGCCGTCGGTGCTGCTGTCCGGCTACATATTCCCGCTGGCATCGCTGCCCGCGCCGTTGCGCCTCATCGGCCAGGCGCTGCCGGCGACGCACTTCATCGCGATCTCGCGCGGCATCATCATGCGCGGCGCCGGCTTCGCCGAAGTGCGCGAGCACGCGGCGGCGCTCGGCGCCATCGCCCTGGCGCTGGTGGCGCTGGGCGCTGGCGCCTTCCGGCGCGTGACGCGCTGACCTAGGCGGCGACCTCGACGCGCTTGTAGCCGCCGATGCCGCGGAAATAGACCAGCAGGAGCAGGTAGATCAGCGCCATGCCCGCCGGGATGGCGGAGTCGGCGACCAGGGTGCGGCGGTCGCCTTCGATGCTGGCTGCGTGCACCGCGCGCTGGCTCTCGCTCAGGTTGGCCAGAGCCGCTTGCGGATCGGTCGCGCCCTGCGCGGCGAGTTTCTCGCGCTCCGCGGCCAGGACGCCCTGCACCTCGCCGAGTTTCTTGCCGTCCAAGCCGTGCACCTCCTTGAAGGCGAGGAACTGGCTGGGGGCCGCCGCCCGGTACTCCTGATAGAGCGCGGGATTCGCCGCCTCCAGAGCGGCGCTGGAGAAGCGGTCCTTGGCGTAGCCGAGGCCGTCCGAGCCGACCAAGCCGCCGGACAGCATGCCGATGCCGCCCATCATGCTGATGGCGATCGCGCCGGTGCGCGGGAAGCGGTCGCTGGCCACGGCCAGCATCGTCGGCCAGAAGAAGGTCTTGCCGATCGCGTAGACCGCCAGCGCCAGCATGGCCCCGGCGAACGTTTCGATGGTGCTCACAAGGTTCAGGCCGATGCAGGCGAGGATCGCGCAGCAGAGCAGGATTCCGACGGGCGAGAGCTTGAGCCGCCGCTCGATGAAGTCCGCGCAGAAGCGCAGGCCGAACATGATCGCGGAAGTGAAGATGAACAGCATCTTGCCCTGCTCCGGCGTCAGGATGTTGCCCGTGATGTTCTGCGCCCACGAGTCGGTGCCCAGCTCCACGGCGCCGACCAGGGCGTGCGCCAGGAACAGGACGAACAGCACGATCGAGCCCATCGAGAACTTGGTCAGCACGCCGATCGCCAGGAGCAGCGCGCCGGAGATGCCGTAGGAGACGCCGGACGGCAGCCCGACCGCGCGCGAGAAGAACAAGGTGAGCAGGAAGCAGACCACCGCGCCGCCGAGCAGGCCGACGTCCTTGAACATCTGGCCCAGCGACAACCCCTTCTGCGAGGCTTCCGACTTGGGCATGTGCTGACCCAGGAACATGAGGCCGTAGATGGCGGTCGGCACGAGGAAAAGCGCCAATTGCCCCTTCCACGACCAGCCGCCGCTGCCGCCGAGGGTCCAGCCGATCGCGCCGCCCAGCACCAGGCCGGCGGGCCAGGAGGCGTGCAGGATGTTGAGGTAGTGCGTGCGGTTCTTCGGGAACAGCGTGGCCACCAGCGGATTGGCGACGGCCTCCAGCGTTCCGTTCGCATAGGCGAAGATGAAGGTGCCCCAGTACAGCAGTTTGTAGGCCAGGTCGCCTTGGCTCGGCGTGGCGCTCAGCGTGATCGCGGCCGAGATGATGTGCGTGAGAAAGGCGAGCATCACCAGCTTGCCGTAGCCGATGCGGTCGCAGACGACGCCGCCGAGGATGATGCCGAAGCAGAAGCCG
>CAZDMB010000198.1:0-4975 GCA_964506175.1 uncultured Planctomycetales bacterium
CGCGGGCCGCGGTCTCGGCGAGCGAGAGCCGCAGGACCTGGGGATCGAAATTGATCCCGTAGAGGTAGCGGGACACCATGCCGTCCGGCGTGAGCAGGACGAGGGTCGCGGTGTGCGCGTACTCCTTGCGCTCCTCGACGT
The DNA here is from genome assembly GCA_964506175.1 of uncultured Planctomycetales bacterium. Classification (GTDB taxonomy): domain Bacteria; phylum Planctomycetota; class UBA1135; order UBA1135; family UBA1135; genus JAQBVK01. Next base: position 142 of record CAZDMB010000198.1, read on the forward strand.
ACTTGTAGCCGTAGCCGACGGCGTCGGCGAGGACGCGCACGTCCTCGGCGGAGCCGCGCAGGAACGTCCATCCGGCGCGCGCGGCGTCCGTCGCGCCGCTCTTGTACTTCTCCAGCACGCGCGCGCGGAAGCGCTGCGCCTGCTCCTCGTTCTCCGACGGATCGAGGCTGACCGTCACGATGCGGAATTGCTCGCCCACCGACCACTCGCTCTCCTTGTTGAGCGTCTCGACGAAACCGCCGAGCTGGAGCGAGCAGAGCTGCGGGCAGGCTTCGTAGTTGAAGGACAGCACCACCGGGCGCTTGCCGTCGAACAGGTCGCCGAAGCGCACCGCCGCGCCCTCCGGATCATGCAGCACGAGGTCCTTGGGCACGGCCGCGCGCAATTTTTCGGTGACCTCGAGGCCCTGCGTCTGCGGCAAGTTCACCCCCGCCCGCGGTCCCGAGAACTGCGGCGGGCCGACCTGCGGCAGCAGGGCGGCGAGCGCGAGCGGGAAAAGGGCGAGCATGGGGCGCGGCTTACTTGCGCTGGTCGGCGACGCGGCGCATCGCCTCGTCGATGGGCAGGGGGCCCGCTTGCAGTTTGGCGATCTCGGCGTCGCGCTTGGCGTGCGCGCAGTCGATGGCCGGCTGGATGTTGCGCACGATCTCCTCCTGATTGCGCTCCTCCCAGAACAGGCCGCCCGCGTAGTAGGCGCCGGCCATGACCACCAGCGCGCCGGCCAAGCCGACGGTCGCCAGCAGGCCGGCGTCGAGGTCGTCGTTCTCGTGTGCCATGTTTGGACTCTCCGGAATCAGACGTTCTTGTGGGCGAGGCAGCGGTCGAGCAGCGGGTCGTTGACGGGCACCAGCGGCTGGCTCGCGAGCTTGCGCGCCGTCAGGCCGATCAGGATGCCGGCCATGCCCAGCAGCAGCACGTCCATGACGCGGAAGGGATTCTCCGTGCCGGTGGGGCTGGGGTTCATGTTCGGCATCACGATCCAGTACATGTCCACCCAGTGCATGGCGAGCATGTAGACGGCGAAGAAACTGAGGGCGAACTTGCTGCGCTTCACGTGCCGCGACAGCAGCGCGAGGAAGGGCAGCATGAAGTGGCCGAACATCAGCACCCAAGACCAGCCGAGCCACGCCGGCGACAGCCGATTCTGGAACCAGTGCGTCTCCTCCGGCATGTTCGCGTACCAGATGAGCATGAACTGGCTGAACGCGGTGTAACCCCAGAAGCAGGTGAACGCGAACATCATCTTGCCGAGGTCGTGGTAGTGCTCGGTGCTCACGACCTGGGTCATGCGGCCGCGAGACTGCAGATAGCGCGCCGCGAGGATCAGCCACGCGAAGGACGACATGAACGCCCCGGCGAAGATGTTCACGCCGAACATGGTGCTGAACCAGGTCTCGTCCAGCGACATCAGCAGGTCGAAGGAGGCGAAGGAGATGGTCAGCGCGAAGATGATGACCGAGGGCGCGCTCCACTTGCGCATGCGGCGCGTCCACTCGAAGTTGGCCGCCGTGTCTTGCGCCACCGACGAGCGGTAGTAGTAGCGCGAGAGCATCCACCACACCAGTCCGTAGACGGCGAGGCGCACCAACAGGAAGGTGACGTTGAGGTACGGCAGTTTGTGGACCGCGACCTCGTGGTGCTCGGCTTGCGCCAATTCTTCCGCCAGCGAGGCTGCGGGCGCCGCCGCATGCGCCTCGGCGCCGCCCATGTGCGCCCAGCGCCACAGCGTGACGTCGTGCGACAGCAGCGGGTAGAGCAGCGGCAGGCCGAAGAGGCAGATCAGCGGCAGATTGGACTGCGTGACCTCCGCGAGGCGGCGCACGGTGACGCTCCAGTGGGCGCCGACGAGGTGCATGATCACCGCGAACAGCATGCAGCCGAGTCCGATGGTCAGCATCCAGAAGAAGGCGGCCAGATACGAGAACCAGAAGTGCGTCTGCAGTTCGTGGTCGCCGCCGGCGTAGGCCAGACCGGCGCCGGCAAGCAGGCAGACGGCGCCGGCCGCCAGGCCCAGGCGCGCCGTCTTGCCGGCGACGTCGCCGGCTTGGCAGTCCGCGAGGAGTTCGTGCGAGTTGCTCATCGGGGTCTACGGTTGCTGGCTCATCTGGAGGGCGCGGACGTAGAGCACGATGGCCCAGCGATCGGCTGCGGGAATCTGCGCCGCGTAGCCCGCCATGGTGTTCTTGCCCTTGGAGATGGTGTTGAACAGTTCGCCGTCCGTGACCTGCGTCCGGATGCGCTCGTCGTGGAGGTTCGCCGGCTTGACCCAGGTGGCCTTGCCCACCTCGGCCAGCGCCAGCGCCGCCTGATGCACCGTGCCTTCGCCGGTGCCGGCGTAGTCGTGGCAGGGCGCGCAGTAGATGCCGAAGCGCTGCCGGCCGCGCTCGAGCAGCGCCGGCGTGACCTGCACCGCGTCCGGCACCTTCTCGACGAAGCGGTCGCCGACCATGCCCGTCCAGTAGGCGCTGTCCTCGCGCAGTTCGCCGCGCGCGATCGTGCCGGGCGCCGGCGGCCGCGACATGCGGTGATCCGGGAACAGCTCCGTCTCTCCCTGGTAATGGAACTTGGCCTGGTCGTCCATGTCCGGCACGAGGTTGATCGGCGGACGCGTCGAGGGCTCGTGGCGCGCCTTGTAGATCATGGCGGGCGGCACCAGCGCGGCGCAGGTCACGACCACGAGGCCGCGCTTGACGAGCGCCGGCAACGCCGGACTCTCCGCCGGCATCTCCACCAGCTCCACCGAGCTCGCGCCCAGGCCGCGCAGGAAATCGGCGGTACGCTGCGCGTCGAACTGCGGATCGCGCGCCTCGATGGCGACGAAGAAGCGGTCGTTGGTGGCGCGGGCGAAGCGCGGCTTGCGCAGCAGCGGGTGGAACCAGCGCGGCAGGTCGTTGGCGATCCACATGGCGAAGAATGCCGTGAACGCCGCGAACAGCACCATCATCTCGAAGGTGACCGGGATGGAGGACGGCCACGAAATGAAGGGCTTGCCGCTGATGATGAACTTGTAGTCCACGCCGTTCATCCAGTGCTGCATGAGCTGCGCGGCGCCGACGCCGGTCGCGCCCATCAGCAGGATGAGCCACGGCAGGCGCGTCGGCCGGATGGCCATGGCGTCGTCGAGGCCGTGCACCGGAAACGGCGTGTGGCAATCCCACTTGCTGAATCCGGCTTTGCGCACCTCGCGGGCGGCGTGCAGGATTCCGTCCACGTGATCGAACTCGGCCATCACGCCCCAATGGCGGGGCGCCTGGCTCTGGCTGGGCGGGCTGGCGCTCATGGCTGGCTGCTAGTGGGCTCCTCCGTGCGCGTGCGGCGTGACGTTCTTGATTTCGCTGATGGCCACCTGCGGCAGGTAGCGGCAGAACAGCATGAAGAAGGTGAAGAACAGGCCGAAGCTGCCCATCAAGGTCAGCACGTCCACCAGCGTGGGGCTGAAGTAATGCCAGGACGACGGCAAGTAGTCGCGGTTGAGCGAGGTGACGGTGATCACGAAGCGCTCGAACCACATGCCGATGTTCACGAAGATGGACACGATGAACACCAGGAGCATGTTGGTGCGCGCCTTGCGGAACCAGAAGATCTGCGGCGAGATCACGTTGCACGACACCATGATCCAGTAGGCCCACCAGTAGGGGCCGGTCGCGCGGTTGACGAAGGTGAAACCCTCGTACTTGTTGCCGCTGTACCACGCCATGAAGAACTCCATGGAGTAGGCGTAGCCCACCATCATGCCGGTGGCCATGATCACCTTGCACATCAGCTCGATGTGCCGCTCGGTGATGATGTCCTTGAAGCCGAAGAGCGCGCGCGCCGGGATGGCCAGCGTCAGCACCATGGCGAAGCCGGAGAAGATGGCGCCGGCGACGAAGTAGGGCGGGAAGATGGTGGTGTGCCAGCCGGGCAGCTGCGCCACCGCGAAGTCGAAGGACACCACCGAGTGCACCGACAACACCAGCGGCGTCGCCAGCGCGGCCAGGATCAGGTAGGTGCGCTCGTAGCGGTGCCACTGGCGGTTGGAGCCGTTCCAGCCGAGGGAGAACAGCCCGTACCAGAAGCGGCGCACCTTGGTCACCGCGCGGTCGCGCAGGGTGGCCAGGTCCGGCACCATGCCCATGTACCAGAACAGCAGCGAGACGGAGAAGTAGGTGCTGACCGCGAACACGTCCCACAGCAGCGGACTGCGGAAGTTGGGCCACATGCTCATCTGGTTGGGCAGCGGAAACACCCAGTAGATGACCCAGATGCGGCCGACGTGGATCGCGGGGAACATGCCGGCGCAGATGACCGCGAAGATGGTCATGGCCTCGGCGAAGCGGTTGATGGCCGTGCGCCAACCCTGGCGGAACAGGAACAAGATGGCGGAGATCAGCGTTCCCGCGTGGCCGATACCGACCCAGAACACGAAGTTCACGATCGGCCAAGCCCAGGCGACGGGCTGGTTGTTGCCCCACACGCCCACGCCCTTGGTGATCAGGTAGATGATCATCACGCCCAAGCAGCCGAGCAGCATGAGCGCGACGCCGAAGATCAGGTACCACTCGCGCGGCGGCCGCTTGGCCTCGGCCACGCGGCAGACCGTCTCGGTGAGCGAGGCGAAATCGTCGCGGCCCTGGACCAGGGCCGGCGGATAGACGCCCTCGGCCGCGGCCTGCTTCACCGCCTGCGCGCCGAGGACCCCGTGCCCGGAACTAGCCATGGTGCTCGCCCTCCGCGCCGAGGACGGTCAGCGCCAGCATGGGGTGCGGGTTGCGAATCCGCGCCAGGAAGCGGTTGCGCGGCTTGTTGTTGAGTTCGGCGAGCATCGCGTACGCCCGGTTGTTGGCATGCGCCT
>CAZDMB010000199.1:0-4828 GCA_964506175.1 uncultured Planctomycetales bacterium
GTGACCGGCCCCACCGGCTCGGGCAAGACCACCACCCTCTACGCTTCGCTGACGAAGATCTCGACCGGCGACAAGAACATCCTCACGATCGAGGATCCGGTGGAGTACCAGCTGGACGGGATCTCGCAGGTGCAGGTGAACGTCAAGAAAGGGCTGACCTTCGCCGCCGGCCTGCGCTCCTTCCTGCGCCAGGATCCGGACGTGATGATGGTGGGCGAGATCCGGGACCTGGAAACCGCCGAGATCGCCATTCGCGCCGCCATCACGGGTCACCTGGTTTTCAGCACCGTGCACACGAACGACGCGCCCTCCACCGTCACGCGCCTGATCGACCTCGGCCTCGAGCCTTACCTGGTGTCCTCCTCGGTGGTGCTGGTCATCGCCCAACGGTTGGTGCGCACGCTGTGCCCTTCCTGCCGCACCTGGAAGACGCCGGATCAGGAGCAGCTCGGCGCCCTCAAGGCGGTCGCAGTGGAGCTGAACATGCTGCCGAACGGCAAGATGGCCGTCTCCCCGGGCTGCGAGGAGTGCTTCCACTCCGGCTATCAAGGCCGCACCGCCATCTACGAGCTCCTGCCCATGAGCGACACCATGCGCGAACTCGTGATGAAGAGCGCCTCGGCCACGGAGCTCAAGCGGGCCTCGCTCGCCGAAGGCATGCGCACCCTGCGCCAAGACGGCGCGCTCAAGGTGATCGAAGGCGTCACCAGCCCCGAGGAAGTCATGCGGGTCACCCAGCTGGACCTCGTGTGACGGAGGACGGCCCGCGTGCCGATCTACGAATGGAAAGGATTTGACAGCCGCGGACGCAAGGCGTCCGGCGTGGTGGACGCCGATTCGCCGCGCGACGCGCGCGTCAAGTGCAAGCGCCAGGGCAAGCTCGTCACCGACGTCGTCGAGCTGCGCGGCGGGAAGAAAGTGCGCACGGAATCCGCGGCGGAAGCGCTGCAGGCCAAGAGCGCGCGCAAGGAGCGGCGCGCGGCGGAGGCCTCGGGAACCTATCGCCAGCCGCTGATGGCGCGCCTCAAGGAGCGCTTCTCGGCGGCGCGCGGCCGCGATCGCGGCGCGGTGCGCACCAAGAAACGCATCGAGGAAATCTCCACCTTCGTGCGCCAACTCGCCACCTTGACGCGCGCCGGCATCCCGATCACCGAATCGCTGCGCGCGATCATCGAGCAGACCGAGAACAAGCGACTCAACGTCCTCTTTCGCGACATCCGCGAGCGCATCTCGCAGGGTTCCCCCACCGCCGACGCGCTGGCCGGGCACCCGGAGTATTTCGACGACCTCGCGGTGGCGATGATTCGCGCCGGCGAGGCCTCGGGGCACCTCGACGAGGTGCTGCTGCGCCTCGCCAATTACCTGCAGCGCCAGACCAAGGTGCGCAACAAGGTGGTCGCCGCGCTCACCTATCCGGCCATCATGCTGATCGTCGGCGTGATCGTGGTCAGCATCCTGATCACCTTCGTCGTGCCCAAGATCACCGCCATGCTGGAAGCGCAGGATCAGTCGCTGCCGCTGCCCACCCAGATCTTGGTGGCGATCTCCGATTTCTTCCGCAACTTCTGGTGGGTGCCCGTGTTGGTGTTCATCGGCGGACTCGCGGCTTTCAACATCTACTACTCGACCGAGCGCGGGCGTCTGCGCGTGGACAGCCGCATGCTGCGGATGCCGCTGTTCGGCGATCTGCTGCGCAAGCAGGCGATCGCGCGCTTCGCCCAGACCTTCGCCACTCTGCTGCGCTCCGGAGTCAGCGTCGTGCACTGCCTCGAGATCAACCAGCGCACCCTCGGCAACCGCCTGATGGAGAAGACCATCTCCGAAGTGCGCGAGCGCATCGTCGAAGGCCAGGACATCGCGACTCCCATCAAGGCGTCCGGCGTGTTCCCGCCCTTGGTCGGCTACATGATCGCCGTCGGCGAGCAGTCCGGCGAATTGGACAACATGATGGTGCAGGTGGCCGAGTCCTACGAGGAGGAGGTCGACCTGTCCATCCAGCGCTTCACTTCGCTCATCGAGCCGCTCCTGATCATCGTGCTCGCGTCGATGGTCGGCTTCATCATTCTTTCGATCCTGCTGCCCGTGCTGCAGCTCACCTCTTCCTTCTAGAGAACGCACCCATGCCCACCCGCCTCCGCAACCTTCGCCGCGCCGGCTTCACGATCCTGGAAATCATGGTCGTGCTGCTGATCGTCGGCCTGATTCTCGGCACCGTCGGCCGCAACGCCTGGCAGGCGCTCTTCGCCGGGCAGGAAGGCACCGCCAAGAACCAGATCCGGCTCTTCCAGAGCAGCTTGGACGAGTACAAGCTCTACAACCACAAGTATCCGGATTCGCTGCAGGATCTCACCACCGGCGACGGCCAGCCCGGCGGCGAACCCTACATGAAGAAGATCCCGCTCGATCCCTGGGATCACGAGTACCACTACGAGATCCAGCCCGGCGGCGATCCCTTGATCATCAGCTACGGCGCCGACGGCGAGCCGGGGGGCGATGGCAAGGACGCCGACATCTCCTCGGAAGACCTGTAACTCGCTCCATGCGCCGCTCCGCCGGCTTCACGCTCATCGAGATCGCGGTCGTCCTGCTCATCCTGTCGATGCTGCTCGGCACCACCATCTCGAACATGCGGGGCATGGTGCCGGCGGCGGCAACCGAGGCGTCGGCGCGCGAGATCCTGGGGGTGCTGGATTTCGCGCGCACGCAGGCGGTGGCGAGCGGCCAGAGCTACGAGGTCGTGTTCGATCTCGACGAGCAGCGCTACGCGATCCGCACGCCCTACGACCTCGACGGCAATCCGACCGAGGACGTCACCCTGCGCACCGTCCTGCAGTGGCGCCGGATGGCCGCCGGAACCCTCCTCGAAGGCGTGCTGGACGCCGGCGGTCAGCGTCGCGAGCGGGGCACCTGGTCCATCGCCTTCCATCCCGCCGGCGACAGCCAGGATTTCTGGGCCTACGTCAGCCACGAGGCCGCGCCGGACGCCAATCGCGTCACGGTGCGGGTGCTCGGCCTGACCGGCCTCGCCACCCTGATCCAGGGCGAGGCGCTGCCGCCCGCTCTGCAGGAGAACGATTTTTGAGCGCCGCCGCGCGCCGCCGCTCGGCTGGCATGACCTTGCTCGAGGTCATGGTCACGCTGGTGCTGTTGGCGACGGTGTTCGTGCTGCTGATCCAGATTCAGCGCCAGTCCATCTCCAAGGCGGCCAGCGCGCGCTCGCAGTCCATCGCGGCGCGCCTCGGCGAGCAACTGATCCATCGGATCGAGGCCGGCATGATGTCGGACCTGCAGGACGGCTACGAGGGCGACTTCTCCGAGGACGGCTTCGGCAACTTCACCTACGTGATCGGCGTCGGCGACGGCAGCAACTACGCCGGCGGCGTGCTGGATGAGACCGAGGCGGTGCTGCGGCAGGCGCGCCAACGCGCCGAGGAGGACGATCCGAGCGACGTGCTGCCGGAAAAAACCCGCATCTATCTCACCATCTCCTTCCCCTCCTACAAGGACGCGTCGCAGGAGAACTACCAGGTCGAGACGCTGGTGGACTCCTGGGCCCTGAAGCAGGATTTCACCCTGTTCGAGCAGTTGTGGCCCGGCCTCCTGCCCACCGACATCCAATGAGGCGCGCCGGCTTCACCCTGGTCGAGGTCATGGTGGCGGTGCTGATCTCCGGCTTTGCCATGGTGGCGGTGCTGGCAAATCTCGACGCCACCCGCAGCGCCGTCGACGCCATCCACAACGTGATGGAAACGGAGAGCACCGGGCCGCGCGTGCTCGACACCATCCGCGGGGATCTGGCCCGCCTGGCCATCTACGACGCCGAGAAGTATCGCGTGCTCAAGGGCGAGAACGCCAACGTGCTGGGCGCCGACGCCGACCGCCTCGACATGCTGGTGGCCGGCCGCACCCGCCTCGGCTTCGACGTGCCGAACGTGGGCGAATCCGTGCACGCTCCGCTGGCGGAGGTCGGCTACCGCCTGCGCGCCAACCCTCTGCGCAACGATTTCCTCGAACTCTATCGGCGGGAAGATCCGCTGGTGGACAACGACCCGTGGCGCGACGGAGCCTACGCCCTGCTCTACGACCGCGTGGTGTCCTTCAACCTGCGCTACGCCGCCAAGCCGGACTACAACGTCCTGTGGGAAGAGGACTGGGACTCCGAGCAGCGCGAGGCGCTGCCCTTCGCCATCGACGTCTACTTCGAGATCGAAGTGCAGCCGCGCCGCTCGCTGGAGAGCCTCGGCATCCTCGGCGCCAATCGCTCGCGCCTCAACTTCAGCGACCTGCTGCTGATCCCCTCCCACGAGCGCTGGACCTTCCGCAATCGACTGCACCCGGTCTTGCCGGAGCCGGACGCGGCGGCGGGAGGAGCGCCCGGCGCCGGCGGCCTCCCGGGCGGCGCGACCACCGGTGGCGCCGGCGGCTTGGGCGGTTCGGCGGGCGGCGCCGGTGGCGAGCGCGGCGGCACGGGCGCCAAACCCGGCGGCTGAGCGCCTCTAACGCGCGCTCAGCGCGCTCTGTCCGCCCAGGTACGGACGCAGCGGCTCCGGCACGCGCACGCTGCCGTCGGCCTGCTGGTGATTCTCCAGCAGGCAGATCAGGATGCGCGGCGAGGCCGCAACCGTGTTGTTGAGAGTGTGGCAGTAGAGCGGCTTGCCGCCGCCGGCGGGCTTGTACCGCAACTCCAGGCGCCGCGCCTGGAAGTCCAGGAAGCGCGAAGCGGAATGGGTCTCGCCCCAGCCCTTGCGGCTCGGCATCCAGGTTTCCACGTCGAATTTCTGCACCTGGCCCTGTCCGAGGTCGCCGGTGCACACGTTGACGACGCGGT
>CAZDMB010000200.1:0-4802 GCA_964506175.1 uncultured Planctomycetales bacterium
GTCGAGGCGCTGCGGCACGAATAAGTCCAGCTGCCGGAGGCAACCGCCGGCCGCGTCGGCCTTCGCTCGGGGCACGGGGGGGATCGGTGGAGCCTGCTTGCCCTGCCGCCGCTCAAGCGCGCCGGCGGCGCGCCACCGCCAGCCAGTCCCATGGTCCGGGCTGGCCGCTGAAGTCGCGCGCATCGAAGCCTTCGTCGCGCCACGGCACGCGCACCTTGCCGAGGCTCTGCGGGCGGAATCCCCAGCGGGCGAGCGAAGCGTGGATCTCGGCGGCCGTCCAGAACTTCTGCAGGTCCCCCTCCCGATCCACGAGGCCGTGGCGCGAGGGCCGCGCCGCCTTCCAGCCCCTGGCCAGCGCCAGCGCGCACACGTGCTCCATCGACTCGCGCGCCGGCAGGACGAGCAGGAGGACGGCGCCGGGCCGCGCCACCTGCGCAAGGGCGCGGCCGATGGCGTCGCGCTTGCGCGGACTGGCGGAGGTGACGACGTTCATGCAGGCGAGGACGTCGGCGGCGCGCGGCAGCAGGCGGCCGGCCGCGGCCGCGTCGGCGCAAAGGAACTCCGCGTTGGCATGGGAGCGGCAGCGGGCGCGCGCCAATTCGAGAACCGCCTCGGCGAAGTCCACTCCGACGGCCCGCTCGAACCAGCGGGCGTGCCGCTGGATGAGCGTCGCCGGGCCGCAGCCGAGATCCACCAGGACGCGGTCGCGTCGCGGCCCCGCCGCGGCCCGAAGCGCGCGGCGGAGGACGCCTTGCGCGTCGTTCCGCGGCGTGTCGGTCACGTCCCGCTCGAAGTCGCGGGCGAGCCGCCGCCAGCGCCGACGATCCATCAGACGTGCTTCTCCGCCGTGTGCAGGATCAACTCGCTGCGATAGCGGTCAAAGAGCGTCGCCTTGGACACGGTGCCGAGGAAGCGCCCATCCGGGCTGATGACCGGGAGGACCCAGGCCCCGCTCGACTCGAAGCGCTCCATGGCTTGCTGGGCGGTGTCGTGCGCGCCGATGCGCGGCACGCTGGCGTCCATCACGCTGTCCACCGGCGTGATGCGCCGCAGCGTCTCGTCGAAGATCACTCCGCGCAGGGTGGAGACGTCCACCATGCCGAGCAAACGGCCGTCGGCGTCCACCACGCCGAAATGACTGCGCGCCGTGCTCGGCAGGAGGTTCGCCAGATCCGCCAGCGTGCGCCCCGCCTCGATCTTGGCCGCGCCTTCATCCAGGATCTCGCTGGCGCGCAGGTCGGCGAGAATGCGCGTGTCCGTGCCCGGGCGCAGCAGGATGCCGCGCTCCGCGAGTTCGTGCGTGTAGAAGGAATGGCGCAGGAAGGAGCGCGAGACCAGCGTGGCGAGCACCGCCACGAGGATGAGCGGCAAGGTGCCCTGCCAGCCCTCCGTGGTCTCCAGCGCGAGCAGGATGGCCGTGAATGGCGCGTGCATGATGCCGGCCACGAAGCCGGCCATCGCGGCCAGGGCGAAGAAGGCCGGCGGCGCAAAGCCGGCCGCCGGAAACAGCGCCTGCAGCGCTCCGCCGAAGAGCGTGCCGAGAATGGCGCCCAGCACCAGGGAGGGCGCGAAAATTCCGCCCGGCGCCCCGGTGCCGAGGGTCAGCGAAGTGGCGACGGTCTTCGCCGCGCCCAGCACGGCGAGCGCGAGCAAGCCGTCCTCGAGCTGCCCGCCGAGCGCGGCGTTCACCGTGGTGTAGCCTTCGCCGATCGCCGCCGGCTGCGCCAGCCCGATCGCCCCGACCAACACGCCGCCGAGGATCGCCGTGGCGCCCGGCCAGGAGAGCGCCCGCGCCCGGCGCACGCGCGCGGCGGCATCCTCGATGCGGGCGATCAGGGCGACCAGCGCGACGGAGAGAAAACCCGCGCCCGCGCCGAGAACCGCGCAGGCGGCGAGGTCGGCGCTGTGCCAGGCGAGTTCTCCCGGCACGTCGAAGGCGCCTTCGCGGCCGAGGAGGGTGCGCCCCAACTCGGTGGCGACGGTGGCCGCGATGGCGATGGGCAGCACGGCGCCGAGGGTCCATTCGGCGAGCACCACCTCGAGCGCGAACATCATGCCGGTGAGCGGCGCGTTGAAGATCGCGCCGATGCCGCCGGCGACGCCGCAGGCCAGCAGCAAGACGCGCTGCCGCTCGCCGACGCGGAAGCCGGTGCCCAGCACGCTGCCGACCGCCGCCGAGGAAAACACCGTGGGGCCCTCGAGTCCGGCCGAGCCGCCGCTCGCCACGTTGACCATGCTGCCGAACATGCGGCTGAAGATCGAGCGCCGGCGCATGGCGCCGCCGCGCCGCGACACGGCTTCGAGCACCGCCGGCACGCCGTCGCCCGGCGGCTCGCGGAAGATCAGCCGCACGATCCAGACGCCGGCGAGCGCGCCGCCAGCCGGCAGGAGCACCGCCCACGCCTGACCGCGCCACGGCTCGAGCAGGTGAAACAGGAACTGCACGCCGCCGCGCAAGGCGACCGCGACGAGCGAGCCCGCCACGCCGACGCCCACGGCCAGCGCCGCGAGGATCCACGGTTCGCCGTGCGAGCCGCGCGCGCGAAACAGCCCCGGCTCGCTCATCCCGCGTCCGGCTCGGTGGCTTCGATCAACGGCCAGATGTCCGCGGCCGGCGCCCGCTTCTCCAACAGGCCGAGCATGCGCGGGTCTCGCAGCAGGAACGCCAGGCGCGAGAGCACCTGCAGATGCTGCTGCGCATTGGGACTCACGAGCAGGACGGCGGTGTGCACCGGCCGGCCGTCGAGCGCGCGCCAATCGACCTCGTGCTCCAGCATGCCGATCATGGCCAGCGGCTCGCGCGAGAACGCGTCGGAGGGCGTGCGCGGGTGCGGAATGGCCAAGCCGGAGCCGAGTCCGGTGGACGCCAGTCCCTCGCGGGCGCGCAACTGTTCCAGCAGAGCCGCGCGATCGGCGCCGGCGGGCAGCGGCGCGGCCAGCACCAGGGCCGCCAGCACCTCGTCGCGGGTAGTGCCGGCGACGCCGTGCAGGATGCGCCCGCGCTGCAGCGCCGCGCGGAAGGGCGGCAGCGGCCGCGCGTCGCCGCCCGAGGACTCGTGCAACTTGAGGCCCTGCTGATCGGCCCAGGTGCGCAATTCCGCCAGGCTCACGCGGAACTCGCCGCTCGGCCGCGTCATGCCCAGGCGACCCTGCCGCGCCCACCGTTGCACCGTCTCAGCGGCCACGCCGAGCATCTTCGCCGCGTCTTGCAGGGTCAAGTCCATCCGCGTTCGGATTCTAGCGGTCGGCGGGGCGGGACGCTTGGCTAGAATTCCCCCCCATGGAGATCGCGCTGCAGAGCCTCGAGGAGCGCGCAGCCCGCAGCGGCTTGGCCGGCATTCCGTCCAAGGTGCGCGCGGGCGAACGCCTCAGCTTCGCCGACGGCCTCGCGCTGTGGCGCAGCGATGATCTCGCGCTGATCGGCATGCTGGGTCATGAAGCGCGCGCGCGCCGCTGGGGCGACGACGCCTTCTACAACGTCAACATCCACATCAATTACACGAATTGGTGCAACAAGTTCTGCTCGTTCTGCGCCTTCCAGCGGCGCCCGCAGGACGAGGGCGCCTATCTGCTGACGCCCGAGCAGATTCATGACCAGCTCAAGGCCGCGAATCCCGAAGCCACGGAAGTGCACATGGTGGCCGGAGTGTGGCCGGCGCTGCCGTACGCGTATTACCTCGACATCTGCCGCGCCGCCAAGGCCGCCCGCCCGGACATCCTCGTCAAGGCCTTCACCATGGTCGAGGTGGATCAGATCATCAAGACCGCGCGCAAGCCCGCGCCGGAGGTTCTGGCCGATCTCAAGGAGGCCGGCCTCGACTCCATGCCCGGCGGCGGCGCGGAAGTGTTCAGCGAGCGCGTGCGCCAGCAGCTCTATCCGAAGAAAATGAGCGCCGAGCGTTGGATCGAGCTGGCGCGCGAGATCCACGCCTTCGGTTTCAAGACGAACTGCACCATGCTCTACGGCATGACCGAGACCCTGGAGGAGCGGGTGGAGCACCTCGTGCGGCTGCGCGCCTTGCAGGACGAAACCGGCGGATTCCAAGCCTTCATCCCGCTCGCCTTCCACCCGGCCAACACCGAACTCGAGCACCTGCCCTTTCCGAGCGCGAACGAGCGCCTGCGCGCCGTGGCGATCGGGCGCCTGCTGCTCGACAACGTGCCGCACGTCAAGGCCTACTGGATCATGCTCGGCCTGGCAGTGGCGCAGACGGCGTTGCGCATGGGCGCCGACGACCTGGACGGCACCGTCACCCAGGAGCGCATCTACCACGCGGCCGGCGCCGAGACGCCGCAGAGCCTGACGCGGCAAGAGCTGCACCATCTGATCCGCGAGGCCGGCTGCGCCCCGGTCGAGCGCGACACTCTCTACCGCGTGCGGCGGCGCCATGACGCCGCGGAGCCGCCGCCCGAGCGCCTGCCCGCGCTACCGGTGCTGCCGCTGGCGGTGTGAAGCGCCCCGCCCCGCTGCGCGTCGGAACCGTTCCCTATTTGGTCGGGCGGCCGCTGACCTGGGGATTGGAGCAAGACCCCCGGGTGGCGCTCACGGTGGCCGATCCCGCCCGCCTGGCGAGCGGACTGGCGGACGGTTCGCTGGACGTCGCGCTGGCTTCGTCGGTGTTGGCGGCCGGCCCGCTGCGCCTCCCCTTCTGGCTCGACGGACCGGTGATCGCCGCGGATGGGCCGATCCGCTCCGTCCTGCTGTTGCTGCAGCCCGGTTTGCGCTCGCCGCGGGAGGTGCGCCGCTGGCTGGCAGACCCCGCCAGCCGCACCGGCCGCGCGCTCGCAGGCCTGCTGTTGCG
>CAZDMB010000201.1:0-4762 GCA_964506175.1 uncultured Planctomycetales bacterium
GCGGTCGTGAACTGCCGGTGGCGGCGCGCGTGCCGCCCGCGGCCTTCGCCGCCGGCGCCGCGGTGTTCCTCGGCGCGCAGTTCGGCCTGCGCCAGGCGATCGCGCCGCAAGCCAATCCGGCGCATCCGCTCAACCTGCTGCTGGTGATCGCTTCGCTGCTGGCAGCCTTGGCCACGCTCTTTCTCGCCGGCGGCCGGCCGCGCTGGCTGCTCGCGCGGCCCGAGCGCAAGCCGCTGCGCTTCGCGCTGAAGGCCTACGCCGCAGCCTTGCCGGCCATCGGGGGGCTGTACGCGCTCTACCTCGTGCTGGCGCGCCAGTGGGGATTCTCGCCGCAACACGAGATCCTCTCCGGCTTCAGCGCCTTGAGCCCCTCCTTGCAGGTTCTGACCGCGATCCTCGCGATCGGGCTCACGCCCATCCTCGAAGAGGCGATCTTCCGTGGTTTCCTCTTCGCCGGCATGGCCGGCGACCCGCGATTCGGGCCGCTGCGCGCGCTGGCCTTCTCTTCGCTCGCCTTCGGCCTTGCGCATAGTCCCGCCATGTGGCTGCCCGCCACCGGCCTCGGACTTCTCTTCGGCTGGGTCCATTGGCGCGTCGGCGACCTGCGCGCCCCGATCCTGCTGCACGTCCTGCACAACGGCCTGGTGTTCGCCTGGAGCCTGGCCCAGTGAGGGCAGCCACCGGCCAAGGACGGGAGGAAGCCGGCCCGTCGCGGCGTCAGAATGGGTCCATGCCCGCCCGGCGCCCGGTTCCCGCGGTTCTCGCGGCCCTCCTGCTCGGAGCCTGCTCCACGACGGCGACCTCCTTCGAAGAGGCGGATCAGGCCTTCCGCAGCGGCAATTATCAGCGGGCCTGGACGCTCTACGAAGCCGCCGGCAACCCGGATGCCAATCCCGCGCTCGCCGCGCGCCTTGCGCGCACGCGCTGGTTCCTGATCGAGCAGGAATTGCGCGACGAACTCTCCTCCGGCCGCGGTGAACTCGCCTTGCGCCTCATCGGCCAAGTGCAGGAGCAGGTGCCCGCGGACCGGCGCAACGAGCTCGCGGTTCTGAAGGCGCGGGCACAGGAGCGCATCGGCTCCCGTCACGTCGCGCTGGGGCTCGCCCTGATCGAGGAAGACCAGTCGGCCGAAGCCTTGCGCGAACTCACTCTCGCCGTGGCCTGGAATCCGGCGGACGAGCGGGCGGTCGCCGCGCTGGCGAAACTTTCCGCGCGTCTCAAGCGCGAGGAGCGCCTGGGCGACGCCTTCTATTTCGAGGGCATGGACAACTTGCGCACCGGCTACGAGTTGCGCGCGCGGGCTTCCTTCCATCACGCCTCTGGGCTGCTCGGCGAGGACAGCCGCGCGCAGGAGCGCTGGCAGGCGATCACCGAAGACATGGCCGAGACCAGCCGCAGCGAGGGCCGCGCCTACCTCCAGGCCGGTCTGCTCGGTCCCGCCTTCTTGAGCATCCGCACGGCGGAGCGTCTCGAGCCGGAGAACCCGGCCACCGCGGAACTCTCGCGGGAGCTCGACGCCAAGGTGCGCAGTGATCGCGCGCTGGCCGGCGCGGACCTCGCCATTCGCGGCGGCAAGCCGGACGAGGCCAAGGAATACCTCCTCGAGGTGGACAGCTTCGGCATCGAAGCGCATTCGCGCGCGGCCCGCGAACTGGCGCAGCGCAACCTGGAGTTGGAGCTCGGCCAGCAGTACCGGCTCGGCCGCGCCTTCGAGCTGGACGAGCAGGTCCTGCACGCCGCCAGCATTTACCGCGAACTCATCGCCCAAGCGGCCGGCTTCGGCTGGGAAGACGCGGAATTGCGCTTGGCCAATCTCGAGCAGCGCGCGGCCCAGGCGGAACGCTCCTACGCGCGCGCCCTGGCAGCCGAAGCCGCGGGCAACGCCGCCGACTACCGGGCGGCCCTGGAAGAAACGGTGCGCCTTGCGAGCGACTACCAGGACGCCTTGCCGCGCCTGGCCGCGGCGCGCGGGGTCCCACGCTGAAGGCGCGCGGCCGGAGCCGGGTGGTGGAGACGATGGGAGTTGAACCCACGACCTTCGCATTGCGAACGCGACGCTCTCCCAACTGAGCTACGTCCCCAACCGTCCCGCTGAGGGGCCATAGCATAGCGGCGCCTCCGGCCTCGTCCATGACCCGCATCCGCCTCGCCGCCTTGCCCTTCGACGTGCGCCCGGGAGACGTCGAGCACAATCTCGCCGCCGCGCGCCGCGGCTTGGCGGCTGCGGCGCGCGCGGGTGCGCGTCTTCTGTGTCTGCCGGAGAAGTGGACGACCTCCTTCCTGCCGGCGTACAGCGCGGCGATGCGCGCCGCGAGCGCGTCCGCGCTCGCGAGTCTGCACGCCGAGGCCTTGCGCCGGGGCGTGGTGGTTGCCGGCAGCGCCCCCGGCGGGGGCGTCGCGCGCAAACCCGCCAACCAGGCGCACCTGCTCGGACCCGGCGGCGACCGCCGCCCGTACGAAAAATTGATGCTGTTCTCGCCGACGGGCGAGGGGCGCCAGGTGGCGCGCGGCCGGGCGCTGCCGCCGGTTCTGCCGGTGGCCGGCGTCGGCCAGGTCTGCGTCGTGGTGTGCTACGACCTGCGTTTCCCGGAGGTGACGCGCGCGGCCTTCCGCGGCGGCGCGGATCTGCTGTTGGCGCCGGCGCAGTGGCCCACGCCGCGCGCCGAGGTCTGGGAGTTGCTGGCGCGCGCCCGCGCCGCGGAGAACCAGTGCTGGGTCCTGACGTGCAACCGCGCCGGTCGCGCCAGCCTCGGCGACGGCCGTCCGGCGCTGAGTTTCCCCGGCGCCGCCTTGTTGTGCGACCCGCTGGGCCGCGTGACGGCGCGCAGCGGCGGCGGCCGTCTGCTGCTCGGCGAGATGGATCTCGACCTGCAAGCGGAAGTGCGGCGGCGCGTGCCGTGCGCGCGCGACCTGCGCCGCGCGGGCCTGTTCGGATCCGCGCCCGTTCCGGGGCGGCCGTAGCGTCGCAGGCGACGGCCGCGGTCGCGGGAAGTTAGAATCTTCGCCCCATGACGGAAATCTTCCTCGCCGGAGCATGCCGCACCCCGATCGGCAAATTCCAGGGCGGCCTGAGCAGTTTGCGCGCCCCGGAACTCGGCGCCTTGGCGGTGCGCGAGGCCCTGCGGCGCGCGGGCGTGCCGCCCGCCGCGGTGGACGAGGTCATCCTCGGCAACGTGCTGCAGGCCGGACTCGGCCAGAATCCGGCGCGTCAGGCTGCGCGCGCCGCGGGCATCCCGGATGCCGTTCCGCCCTTCACCGTCAACATGGTGTGCGGCTCGGGCCTCAAGGCGGTGATGCTCGCCGCCCAGGCCATCCGCGCCGGCGACGCGCAGCTGGTCGTGGCGGGGGGCATGGAGAGCATGTCGCGCGCGCCGTATCTGGTGCCGGCGGCGCGCGGCGGCGCGCGCCTCGGCGACGCCAAGCTGGTGGACGCGATGATCCACGACGGTCTGTGGGACGTCTACTCCGACCAGCACATGGGATTGACCGGGGAGTTGGTGGCGCGCGAGCACGCGGTGGACCGCGCCGCGCAGGACGCCTTCGCCGTGGAGAGCCATCGGCGCGCCGCTGCCGCCGCCGCGGCGGGAAAATTCGCCGCCGAGACCTTCGCCGTCAGCATTCCCTCGCGCAAGGGCGAGGCCGTCGTGGTGAGCGCCGACGAAGGCGTGCGCGCCGACGCCAGCGCCGCGGGCATGGCCAAGCTCAAACCGGCCTTCACGCCGGACGGAACCGTCACGGCGGGCAATGCCTCGCAGATTTCTGACGGCGCCGCCGCGGTGGTGGTGGCGGGCGCGGAAGCCGTGAAGCGCCTCGGGCTCGAGCCTCTGGCGCGCGTCACCGGCTACGCCGCGGGCGGCATGGCCCCGGAGTGGGTGATGATGGCGCCGAAGGTGGCGGTCGAGAATTGGGAAAAGAAAACCGGCCTCAAGCGCGGCGACATGGATCTGATCGAAGTCAACGAGGCCTTCGCCAGCGGCGCCTGCGCCCTGCAGAAGACCCTCGGCCTGGATCCGGCGCGCCTGAACGTGCACGGCGGCGCCGTCGCGCTCGGCCATCCGATCGGCGCCAGCGGCTGCCGCATCCTGGTCACCCTGCTGCACGCGCTCCGCGACCGCGGCGGCCGGCGCGGTCTCGCCACCCTCTGCCTCGGCGGCGGCAACGCCGTGGCGCTCTCCGTCGAGATGGTCTGAAGCCATGAGCCAGAAACTCCAAGTCACCGTGATCGGCGCCGGCACCATGGGGAACGGCATTGCCCAGACTTTCGCCTCCTGCGGGCATCCGGTCGCCCTGGTGGACGCCGCGCCGGCCGGCCTCGAGCGCGGCATGAAGACCATCCGCGCCTCGCTCGACCGCTTCGTCAAGAAGGGCGTGATGACGGCGGCCGACGCCGACGCGGCCTACGCGCGCGTCGCGCCCAGCGGCGATCTCGCCGCCGCCCTGCGCGGCGCCGGCCTGGTGGTCGAGGCGGTGTTCGAGAAGGTCGAGGTCAAGCAGGAGGTCTTCCGCCAGCTCGACGCGCAGGCACCGGCCGGCTGCATCCTCGCCACCAACACGTCCTCCATCTCGATCACGCGCATCGCCGCGGCCACGCGGCGTCCGGAAAGCGTGATCGGCATGCACTTCATGAATCCGGTGCCGTTGATGAAACTGGTGGAGATCATCCGCGGCGAGAAGACCAGCGACGAGGTCGTGGCGCGCACCAAGGCGCTGGCGGAGGCGGTCGGCAAGACCGTGGGAGTGGCGCAGGATTACGCCGGCTTCA
>CAZDMB010000202.1:0-2753 GCA_964506175.1 uncultured Planctomycetales bacterium
GAAGCGCATGCTCGAGCGCCGCGACGAGGAGGTCTGGGACATCCTCGACGAGGTCATCCGTGACCACCCGGTGCTCCTGAACCGCGCGCCGACCCTGCACCGCATGGGCATCCAGGCCTTCGAGCCGGTGCTGATCGAAGGCAACGCCATTCAAATCCACCCGCTGGTCTGCCAGGGCTACAACGCCGACTTCGACGGCGACCAGATGGCGGTCCACCTGCCGCTGTCCTTCGAGGCGCAGATCGAGGCGAGCACCCTGATGCTGGCCACGAACAACGTGTTCTCGCCGTCCAACGGCCAGCCGATCATTTCGCCGCACCAGGACATCATCCTGGGCCTCTACTACCTCACGGCGGAGCGCAAGGGCTGCCGCAACGAGTGGAGCGCCGACGGCACCGCCGGCAACGGCGTCTACGCGAGCGTCGAGGAACTGCTGCTGGCCTACTCCTGCGGCCACATCGAGACGCACTCGCAGGTGCGCGTGCTGTTCCCGGCCGGCACGCTCATCCAGGAAAAGATGGGCATGCCGCGCCGCCTGGCCAAGGACGAGGTCCTGGTCACGACCCCCGGCCGCGCGATCGTCAACGACGCGCTGCAGTCCGGCATGCCGTGGTACAACCACCCGCTGGACAAGAAGGCGATCCGCGAATTGATTCACGATTGCCAGAACTACTGCGGACGCCCGGCGACGCTGCGCCTGCTCGACGACCTCAAGGCCTTGGGCTTCAAGGGCGCCACCCGCTCGGGGTTGTCTTTCGCCAAGGACGACATGCGCATCCCGCGGCAGAAGTGGGAGATCATCGACAAGACGCAGAAGAAGGTGGACGCCGTCGGCAAGGACTTCAACGACGGCGCGATCACGGACAACGAGCGCTACTCCACGGTCATCGACCTGTGGACGAGCGCGCGCGACGAGGTGTCGCAGGTGCTGCTCGAAGAGCTGCGCCAGGACACGCGCGACGGCAAGCCCTATCTCAACCCGATCTACGTCATGGCGCACTCGGGCGCGCGCGGCGGCGTGGATCAGATCCGCCAGCTGTCCGGCATGCGCGGCCTGATGGCGAAGCCGAGCGGCGAGATCATCGAGATCCCGATCCGCGCCAATTTCCGCGAGGGCCTGCACGTCCTGGAGTACTTCTCCTCGACCCACGGCGCGCGCAAGGGCCTGGCGGACACCGCCCTCAAGACGGCGGACTCCGGCTACCTGACGCGCAAGCTGGCGGACGTCGCCCAGAACGTCGTCGTCGGCCTGCACGATTGCGGCACGCTCAACGGCGTCACCAAGGAGGCCGTCTACCAGGGCGACCGCCTGGTGCAGCCGCTGCGTCAGGTGATCCGCGGGCGGGTGGCGCGCGACACCATCCGCGACCGCATCAGCGACGAACTGATCGTCGGCGAGAGCCAGCTCATCTCGCCCGAGGCGGCGAAGCGCATCGAGGACATGGGCTACGTGAAGATCCGCGTGCGCAGCCCGCTGACCTGCGAGGCCGGGGTCGGCATCTGCGCCCTGTGCTACGGCGAGGACCTGGCGCGCGGCGGCCTGGTGGAGCAGGGACTGGCAGTCGGCATCATCGCCGCGCAGTCCATCGGCGAACCCGGCACGCAGCTGACGATGCGCACCTTCCACATCGGCGGCACCGCCAGCCGCGCGGTCGCGGAATCGGAGATCAAGCTCCGCCGCGCCGGCATTATCGAATACCACGAGCTGCGCACGACCAAGAACCCGGCCGGCGACATCGTGGTGTTGTCGAACACGGGCGAGATCCTCGTCAAGGACGACAAGGGCCGGGAGATCGACCGCTACAGCATCTCGGTCGGCGCGCGCCTGTTCGTGGAGAACGGCAAGGCCGCCAAGAAGGGCCAGAAGATCTCCGACTGGGATCCGCACTTCCTGCCGATCCTGGCGCAGTACGACGGCCAGGTGAAGTTCGACGACGTCATCGACGGCAAGACGATGGTCATCGAGGAAGACGCCAAGACCGGCTTCAAGCGGCGCAAGATCGTCGAGTCCAAGGGCGACCTCCACCCGCAGGTCTTGATCCTGGACTCCCAGGACAACGTGCTGCACTACATGTCCCTGCCCGAGAACGCCTACCTGGAGGTCCAGGAGGGCGCGAAGGTCAAGGCCGGCACCCTGCTGGCCAAGTCGCCGCGCGTCGCCGGCGGCACGCAGGACATCACGGGCGGCCTGCCGCGCGTGACGGAGTTGTTCGAGGCGCGCTCGCCGAAGAATCCGGCGGTGATGGCCGAGATCGACGGCGTGGTCGAGCTGGGCGAGAAGCGCCGCGGCCGCCGCGCCATCAAGATCAAGAACGTCGAGACCGGCGTCGAGCGCGAGCACATGGTGCCGCAGTCGAAGCACTTGCGCGTGCACACCGGCGACCGCATCCGCGCCGGCCAGCCGCTGGTGGACGGTCCGCTGCCGCCGCACGAGATCCTCGCGATCCAAGGCGAGGAGAAGCTGCAGGCCTACATGGTGCGCGAGATCCAGGGCGTGTACCGCGCCCAGGGCGTCACCATCGACGACAAGCACGTCGAGATCATCGTCAGCCAGATGATGCGCAAGGTGCAGGTGGACACCGCCGGCGAGTCGGTGCTGCTGCCCAACTCCCTGGTGGACAAGCACGCCTTCCGCAAGATTCGCGAGAAGCTGCAGGACGAGAACAAGGAGCCGCCGACGGCGTTGCCCATCATCATGGGCATCACCAAGGCCTCGGTGCAGTCCGAATCCTTCATCTCGGCGGCCTCCTTCC
>CAZDMB010000202.1:2763-4746 GCA_964506175.1 uncultured Planctomycetales bacterium
ATCCTCGGCAACCTGATTCCGGCCGGCACGGGCTTCCGCGCCCTCACCCGCACGCGCCTGCAGAAGAAGGTGGACTTCACCCAGTTCGCCGGCGAATTCCACGATCTTCCGGCCGCCGAGGCCGAAGGAGGAGCCGGCGCCCCGGCTTGACCGGGACGCCGTATCCGTTAGGATTTCTCCCCCGAATCCGGGGGACCCTCCCTGCCCGATGCCCACGATCAACCAACTCATCCGCAAGGGGCGCAAGCTCCAGCGCCGCCGGACCAAGAGTCCGGTGCTGGACGCGTGCCCGCAGAAGCGCGGAGTCTGCACCCAGGTGCGGACCATGACGCCGAAGAAGCCGAACTCCGCCCTGCGCAAGGTGGCGCGCGTTCGCCTCTCCAACGGCAAGGAGATCACGGCCTACATCGGCGGCGAAGGGCATAACCTCCAGGAACACTCCATCGTCCTGGTGCGCGGCGGCCGCGTGCGGGATCTTCCCGGCGTTCGCTACCACATCGTGCGCGGAACCCTCGACTGCTCCGGCGTCGAAGGCCGCAAGCAGGCGCGCTCCAAATACGGCAGCCGCCGCGGCAAATAAGGCCTCATCATGCCCCGCAGCTACAAGTCCACTTCGGTCTTCGTCAAGCCGGATCCGCGTTTTGACTCGCTGCTCGCGGCGAAGTTCATCAATCGCCTCATGTGGCACGGCAAGAAGGCCGTCGCCACGCAGATCTTCTACGACGCCTGCGACCAGGCCGCGGAGAAGTTGTCCATCCAGCCGGAGGAGGTCTTCGTCAAGGCGCTCGAGAACGTGCGCCCCTCGGTCGAGGTGCGCAGCAAGCGCGTCGGCGGCGCCAACTACCAGGTGCCGCGGGAAGTCAGCCCCAAGCGCGCGCAGTCGCTCGGCATCCGCTGGATCGTGGACAACGCGCGCAAGAAGAAGGGCGTGCCGATGGCCAAGCGCCTCGCGGGCGAGTTCGTGGACGCCTGCAACAACACCGGCGCTTCGGTGCAGTGGAAGGAGAACGTCCACAAGATGGCGGAAGCCAACAAGGCGTACTCGCACTTCGCCTTCTAGAGCGCGGCAGCCGGCTGCGCGCCGCGGGGCGACCGGGAGCGGTCGCCCCGCTTCGTTTTGGGTGGCGCAGGGGGCAGAGGAACGGCGCCCCTCCCGCGGCGAATGTCTCCGCCGGCCCCGCCCGCTACCATCCAACCCGTGCAGGTCATCCTCGTGCGGCTGCGCAAGGAGGCGGCGCGGAAGTGCTCGTTGACGCCGCTGCGCCGCCGGCGCGACCGGCCCTGGCGCTGGGTGCACTGCCGCGCCGGCGATCCGGTCGAAGTCGGCGAAGTCACCCTCCTGCATCCGGAGGGTGCGCCCTTGGCGGCGGCAGACGCGCTGCGGCCGCTGCTGTTGGTGGACGCTTCCTGGCGCGACCTGCCTGGCGTGCTGCGCGGCCTGCGGGGCACGCTGCACCGGCGCCGTCTGCCCGCGGGCCTCGTCACCGCCTATCCGCGGCGCTCGGCGAATTTCGCCGATCCGGCCGCCGGATTGGCCAGCATCGAGGCCCTGCATGCGGCGCTCGCGCTGCTCGGCGCGCGCGACGACGGCATCCTCGAGGGCTACCACTGGCGCGCCCAATGGCTGGCGGCGAATGCGCCGCTGCTGGGCTAGCCTGGGCGCTTCCTCATGGACGACCCGGCCCGCATCCGGAACATCGGCATCATCGCGCACATCGACGCGGGCAAGACCACGGTCACGGAGCGCATCCTCTTCCTCACCGGGGTCGAGCACCGGATGGGGGAAGTGAGCGACGGCACGACGGTGATGGATTGGATGGAGGAGGAGCGCGAGCGCGGCATCACCATCACCGCGGCGGCGACGCACGTCCCCTGGCGCGAGCACCTGATCCAGATCGTGGACACGCCCGGCCACGTGGACTTCACCGCCGAGGTCGAGCGCAGCTTGCGCGTGCTCGACGGCGCCGTCCTCGTGCTCTGCTC
>CAZDMB010000203.1:0-4740 GCA_964506175.1 uncultured Planctomycetales bacterium
GGCCGGGTCGGCGTGACCGAGCGCCGCGGACGGCACCTCTGCGCCGAGCGCGCGCAGCACGCCAAGCACGCCGAGCCAGCGCGCGGGCGCGGCGTCCCGGAGGCTTGCCAGCGCCGCCGCGGCGGCCGCGGCGCGATGCTCCTCCAGCAGGCAGCGCTGCGCCTGCAGCCGCCAGAAGGGCGCCGGATCGCCCAGCGCGTCCACCAACTGGGAAAGATTCTTCGCGTCCAGGCCGCGCCCTTGCGCGCGCGGGTGCGCGCTCGCCGGCAGCACGCGCCAGATGCGCCCGCGCTCGCGGTCGCGCAGCGGGTTGACGTGCGCGTTGCCCGCGCCGGTTTCGGCGCGGAAGCCGCCCCACTCCGGCGACGGCGTCGGATTGTGCTGGACGATGAACTCCGCGAAGTCCGCGATCCAGACCGCGCCGTCGGGGCCGATCTCGGCCTGCACCGGCGCGAACCACTCGTCGGTGCTGACCACAAGGTTCCAGCCGTCGCGCGCGCGCGCGCCGCTGCCGTCGGAACCGATGCGCATGAGCGCGACCATGTGCCCCGTCGGCTCGCACACCAGCGCCTGCCCCTGGTATCGCGACGGGAACAGCGGTGATTCGAGGAAGCGATGCCCGGCGGCGGCGGTGTAGCCGCCGAAGAAGTCCACTTGGCGCAGCAGGGTGGTCGGATGCAGCGCGGTGAAGTCGTGGATCGGCGCGGCTCCCGGGTGCTGCGGATCCACGGTCGCCAGCGTGGGCTTCGGCACGCCCACCAGGAAGGTGGGCGCGCCGTTGGCCGTGCCGCCGAAGAGTTCGCCGTCGGCGCGGAAGCCGAGTCCCCAGGTGTTGTTGGTGAACTGGGCGATGAACTCCATGCCGGCGCCGTCGCGCCGCGCGCGCCACAGGCCCTGGCCGAAAGCGAGCGCACCGGCGCGGTAGCCGGCGTAGCCGACGGCGCCCCAGATGCGCCCGTCCGGCCCCCAAGTGAGGTTGCTCGGCCCGGCGTGCGTGTCCGAACGGCCGAATCCGCTCAGCACCACCGAGCGCGCGTCGCAGACGTCGTCGCCGTCCGCGTCGGCGAGAAAGAGCAGGTCCGGCGCCTGCGCGACCAGGACTCCGCCCGCGACCTTGAGGATGCCCGTGGGCACGTTGAGGCCGTCGGCGAACACGCGGAAATCGTCCGCGCGGCCGTCGCCGTCGGTGTCGGTGCAGATCTTCACGCGATCCAGGCCCTTGCCGTCGGGCGCGAGGTCGTTGGGATAGTCCACCGATTCGAGCACCCACAGGCGGCCGCGCTCGTCGAAGCAGAAGGCGATCGGGTCGGTGATGTCGGGCTCGGCGGCGAACAGTTCGGCGCGCAGGCCCGGGGCCGGCATCAAGTGCTGCTGCGCCGCGGCGGCGGTCAACGGCAGCTGGTAGCCCGGCTTCGGTTCGCGCTTCTCGTAATTGGGAACGGTGGGACGATCCTCGTAGCGCAATTCCGGCAGGGCGAAGCCGGCCGTCCGCTCCGCCGCCGCCGCTCCGGCGGCCCAGCGGATGGCGCGCACCAGCAAATCCTGGAAGCCGGGCTGCCGCCAGGTGCGGGCGTCGTGGCCCCAGGCGGTGTAGAACACGCGCCCCCGGCCCTCCGCGCGCACCCAGGTGTAGGGCTCGTCCTCGCGCATGGTCAAGACCGTGCGTCCGGCGGCGGCGTGATCGCGATGGACGTAGGTCTCGTCCCAGGAAGTGAACGGCTCCCAGCCCTCGAGCAAAGGATGCGCGCCGACGACGCGATCAGTGAAGACGCCCGTGCCGTGCCGGTCGAAGCGCGCGCCCACCAACGCCGCCCACTCCGGCGTCCCGGGGAAGCAGGCGGAGGCGCAATGCAAGGCCACCAAGCCGCCGCCGGCGGCGAGGTAGTTCCGCAACGCCGTCCAGAACGGCTCGGGGGCGCGCTCGTCCTCCGGGAAATTGGCGTAGACCGCGACCGCGTCGTAGGCGGAGAGACGGGCCGCGTCGACGCGCGCGAGATCGTCCTCGTATTCGGCGGCGATGCCGGCCCGGGCCAGCGCGCCGTAGACGTCCTGCAGACGGGCGCCGGGCTCGTGGTGCCCGCGGTCGCCGAGGAACAGGACGCCCAGACGCGGCCCCGCCGGCGCAAGTTCCGCCGCGGGCGCGGGAACGGGCGCGGCGCTGCGCGCGCAGGCGGCCAAGAGCAGGAGCAGGGGAAGGATGCGGCGCACGGGACTCGGGGGCCTGAACGTAAGCGCATGCAGATCGGGATGGGGATGTTGCTTTGGGCCGACGACGTCACCGACGAGGCCTGGACGCCGCTGTTCTCGCGCTTGCGGCGCATGGGCTACGACTTCGTCGAAGTCCCCGTCTTTCGTACCGAGCCGGCGCCGTACGCGCGCTTGGGAGCGCGCCTGCGCGACCTCGGCCTCCAGGCGACGGCCATGACGGCGCTCGCCGCCGAGCAGGACTTGATCGCGCCGGAGCCGGGGCGCCGCGCCGCGGGGCTCGACCACCTGCGCCGCGCGGCGGATTGCGCCCACGCGCTGCACGCGCCCCTGCTCGGTGGACCGCTCTATCAGGCGCTCGGAGTCTTCAGCGGCGCGCCGCCGACCGCCGAGGAGCGCGAGTGGGCGCGCAGCGGCCTGCGCGCAGCGGCCGAGCACGCCGGCCCGGCCGGCCTGACTCTCGCGATCGAACCGCTCAACCGCTTCGAGGTGCACCTGCTCAACTCCGCGGCGGACGCCGCCGCCATGGTGCGCGCCGTCGCCCATCCGGCGCTGCGCATGACCTACGACACTTTTCACGCGCACATCGAGGAGAAGGATCCCGCCGCCGCCATCGCCGCCTGCGCCGACGCGCTGGCGCACGTGCAGGCCTCCGAATGCGATCGCAGCACCCCCGGCCAGGGTCAGGTGGCCTGGGACCGCACCTTCGCCGCGCTGCGCGCGCACGGCTACGACGGCCGCATCGCGGTCGAGGCCTTCGGCCAGAAGCTGCCCGCCCTGGCCGCCGCCACCCGCATCTGGCGGCGCATGTTCGCAGACGAAGAACGGCTCGCCGCGGACGGCCTGGCATTCCTGCGCGCAGCATTATCGTGAGCGGACGCCCCATGCGCCAGCAACCCCCGTTCCGCATCGCGATCGTCGGCCTCGGTTTCGGCTCCGAGTTCATTCCCATCTACCAGCGCCACCCGCTCGCCGAGATGGCGGCGATCTGCCAGCGCACGCAGTCGCAGCTGGACGCCATCGGCGACGCCTTCGGCATCCGCAAGCGCTACGCCGACTACGAGGCCTTGCTCCGGGATCCGGACGTGGACGCGGTGCACATCAATTCGCCGATCCCCGACCACGCCTGGATGAGCCTGCGGGCGCTGGAAGCCGGCAAGCACGTGGCCTGCACCGTGCCCATGGCCACCAGCGCGGACGACTGCCGCAAGATCGTCGAGTTGAGCGAGAAAAAGGGCCTCAAGTACATGATGATGGAAACCGTCGTCTACGCGCGCGAGTTCCTGTTCATGCGGCAATTGCTGCAGACCGGCCAGCTCGGCCGGCTGCAGTTCGTCCAGGCTTCGCATCAGCAGGACATGGACGGCTGGCCCAACTACTGGCCCGGCCTGCCGCCGATGCACTACGCCACGCATTGCGTCGGCCCGGTGCTCGGCCTGGCGCAGGCCGACGCCGAGGCGGTGTCCTGCCTGGGCTCGGGACGCATCCGCCCGGAACTGGAGAAGGTGTACGGCTCGCCCTTCGCGGTGGAGACGGCGCAGATCCGCCTCCGCGGCAGCGACGTGGCGGCGCGCATCTACCGCTCCCTGTTCGACGTCGCGCGCCAGTACCGCGAGAGCATCGACGTCTACGGCTCCAAGCAGTCGGTCGAGTGGCCGCTGGTGGAGCACGAGCCGCTGGTGGTCCACACCGCCAAGAAGCCCGAGGCCGAGATTCCGCAGCGCGTTTCGTGCCCGGACTTCGCCCACCTGCTGCCGGAGCCGATCCGCATGTTCACCACCAAGGGCGTCTACGACCTCGGCGAGAACAAGCACCTGTCCTTCACGCAGGGCTCGGGGCACGGCGGCTCGCATCCGCACCTCGCGCACGAATTCTTGAGCGCGCTCGCCGCCGGCCGGGACACCTATCCCAACGCCCGCCAGTCCGCGAACTGGACCTGCGTCGGCATTCTCGCGCACGCGTCCGCCATGGAAGGCGGCGCCTGGAAGAGCCTGCCCGCCTTCACGCACCCCGCATGATCCCCGCCCTGCTCGCACTCGCCCTCCTGCCGCAGCTCCCGTGGGAGCGCCAGGTCCTGTCCCAGGAGTTCTTGTGCGAGGGCGCGAGCTTCGGCGACCTCGACGGGGACGGCGACGCCGACGTCGCCTCCGGGCCGTGGTGGTACGAAGGCCCGGACTTCGTCGCGCGCCACGCGCTGTACGCCGGCCAGGCCTTCGACCCGCACGGCTACTCCGACAATTTCTTCTCCTGGATCCTCGACCTGGACGGCGACGGCCGCAACGACGTCTTCGTGGTCGGCTTTCCCGGCAAGGAAGCGTGGTGGCTGCGCTACCCCGGCGCGCCGGACGGCTATTGGGAGAGATTCGCGGTGTTCGACGTGGTCGACAACGAGTCTCCGGCGTTCACCGACATGAACAGCGACGGCCGGCCGGAGCTGGTGTGCCAGCACGCCGACGCCATGGGCTGGGCCGAGGCGGACTGGCGCGACCCGCGCCTGCCGTGGACGTGGCATCCGGTCAGCGCCCCCGGCGCCGG
>CAZDMB010000204.1:0-512 GCA_964506175.1 uncultured Planctomycetales bacterium
GCCCGCTGCTGAGCCAGGCCATCGTCCTGGCGGCCTGCTACGCCGCCGGCACGGCTCTCGCCGGGCCGCGCCTCTGATCCTTCCACCGCGCGCCCCGCGCCTGCGATACTCAGGGGATGGAGCGCACGGCCGCCCGCGTTCAGCGCCTCGTCCGGATGCTGCAGAGCGAGGTGCAATACCTGCAGATCGCCGAGGGCGAGGACGCCGGCGGTCCGCGCCGGCTGACGATGGTGATCGGGCGCGCGTCGGCGGAGGAGATCGAGCGCAGCCTCCTCGGCGCGGACGAGCCGCGGCCGATGACGCACAAACTGATGCACGAAGTCGTCGGCGCGCTCGGCGGGCGGATCGTCGAGCTGGAAATCCGGGAGTTGCGCGACGGCACCTATTTCGCGGAATTGAAGCTGGAGCGCGGCGGCGAAATCGTCGGCATCGATTGCCGGCCGAGCGACGGCATCGCGCTGGCGCTGCGCGCGCGCGCGCCGCTGTTCGTGCGCGAAGAGGTTTGGCGCGAG
>CAZDMB010000204.1:522-4730 GCA_964506175.1 uncultured Planctomycetales bacterium
CGAGGCGGCGAAGCAGGCTTGAGCCCGTGCCGCGCGCTCCACGGAGAGGTGCCGGAGTGGCCGATCGGACCGGTTTTGAAAACCGGAGTCCCGCAAGGGACCGCGGGTTCGAATCCCGCCCTCTCCTCCACCCTCGACCGCCCGGCGCGGCGCTAAACTTGTCGGCCCGCGGCGCGGAGAGATGGCAGAGTGGCCGAATGCGGCAGCTTGCTAAGCTGTTGAGCTGGGTTCAACTGGCTCCGAGGGTTCGAATCCCTCTCTCTCCGCCATTCCCCCAGGTTCCATGAGCCTGCATCCGGATGGCCTGCGCGGCCGGCGCGTGCTGGTCCTCGGCCTCGGCAGTTTCGGCGGCGGCAGCGGGGTGGCCCGCGCCCTCGCGCGGCGCGGCGCGGAGGTCACGGTCAGCGACCTGCGGCCGATCGAGCAGTTGCACGAAGCGCGCGCGGAGTTGGCGGACCTGCCGGTGCGCTGGGAGGTCGGCGGACACCACGCGGGCCTCTTCGCCGCGGCCGAGGTCGTGGTGGTGAATCCCGCCGTGCCGTCGGACTCGCCGTGGTTGGAAATGGCGCGCAGCCAAGGCTGCCGATTGACGACGGACGTCAATTTGGCGCTCGCCGCCGCCTCCCAGGTGCCCGCATTCGCGGTCACTGGCACGCACGGGAAATCCAGTTGCGCGGCGCTCGCCGCGCATCTGCTGGCGCCGCTTCCGGGGCGCACGGTGCTCGCTGGCAACCTGGGCGGATCCCTGCTGGAGCGCGTCGCGGATCTCGGCGCCGGCGACCGCCTGGTGGTCGAGATTTCGTCCTTCCAGGCGGAGGCGCTGGAGGCGCCGCCGGGCTGGCCGCGCGTGGCCGCGCTCACCTGCCTGCGCAGCGACCACCTCGACCGTCACGGCACGCAGGCCGCCTACGCCGCGGCCAAGCGCCGCTTGCTCGCCTTCCAGGACGCGAGCGGCCTCGCCCTGGTTCCCGCGGACGACCCCGAGTCCGCGCATTGGGCCGCCGCCGCGCGCGGCGAGGTGATGCGGCTCGATGCTGCGCTGTGGGAAGCGTGGGGTCTCACGCCGCAGGACGCTCCCTTCCCGGAGCCGTACCGGTTGCCGTCGGCGCTGGCGGCGGTGGCGGCCGCGCTGCGCCTCGGGCTGCCGCGCGCCGCACTGGGCGAGCGCCTGCGCAGTTTCGGCGGCCTGCCGCACCGCATGGAGCGCTTGGCCGCGCCGCCGGGTTGCGTGATCCTCGACAACGGCGTGGCCACGCATCCGGAGCCTACCGAGGCCGCGCTGCGTCACTTGAAGGGAACGGTGGTGCTGCTGGCCGGCGGCAAGGACAAACTCCTGCCGCTGGACGGGCTGGCGGCGGCGGCGGCGCGCTGCGCGCGCACCTACCTGCACGGGCAGGGCGGCGCGCGCCTGGCGTTGGCGCTGGCGGCGCGCGGCGTGCCGCACGTCCTCCTGCCGGATGCGCGCGCCGCCATGAGCGCCGCCCTTGCGAGTTTGGCGCCGGGCGAGACCCTGCTGTACTCCCCGTCCTTCGCCTCCTTCGACGAGTTCCGCAATTTCCGGGACCGCGCGCTCCTGTTCCGCGATCTTTGCGCGGAAATCGCCGGTCGGAAGGTCCAGGCAAGGGTTGCCCCGGCCGATCAGGAGACTAGAAGATAGGGCATGAACTGCGAGCGCTGCCAAGCCAAGGAGACCGCCGTGCGGCTGCTGGAGGTGAAGTGGCCCGCCGGCAGCCCGGTGGTGCAGGCGACGACGCTGTGCCTGCCGTGCGCGCGCGCCGCCGGCATCGGTCTGCCGCACGCGCAGGGCTTCACCGCCGTGGTGCAGATGCTCTCCAAGGGCCTGCTGCCCGGCGCGCCCCTCGCCAAGGCCGGCAAGCCCGGCGCCAGCGAAGACCTCGCCTGCCCCCACTGCGGCTGGACGCTGCGCGACCTGCGCCAGACCAACCGCTTCGGCTGCCCGCAAGACTACGAGATCTTCGGCGACGTCACGGAGGACCTCCTGGAGCGCCTGCAGGGAGTCACCAAGCACTGCGACCTGCGCGAGGAAAGCGCCCTGGACAGCCTTTCCGGCGAGATGCGCGCCGCCATCGAACGCGAGGACTACGAGGCCGCCGCCCGCCTGCGGGACCAGCTTCGCAGCCTCGAGGCTTCCCTGGAAAAGGAAGACCTTTTGGACTAGTCAAGCGCACCTGCCTCACCACCCGATAGAACCCACACCGCTTCAGGAGAGACGCCCCGCATGTTCGACAAGTTCACTGAGCGAGCCCGCAAGGTCATGAGCCTCGCCCGCCGCGAGGCCCAGCGCCTGCACCACGAGTACATCGGCACCGAGCACATCCTGCTGGGTCTGGTGCTGGAAGGCCAGGGCGTCGCCGCGAACGTGCTGAAGTCCATGCAGATCGACCTCGACCGCTTGCGCCGCGAGGTCGAGAAAATCGTCAAGCCGGGGCCGGCGGCCGAGCCCTCGGTGCAGATTCCGTTCACGCCGCGGGCCAAGAAAGTGGTGGAGCTCGCGCTGGAGGAGGCCAACAACCTCAGCCACAACTACATCGGCACCGAGCACCTGCTGCTGGCGCTGCTGCGCGAGCAGGAGGGCATCGCGGCGCACGTGCTGCGCTCGCTCGGCGTGAAACTGGAGGACGTCCGCGAGGAAGTCATCGAGTTCTTGGGCGGACCGTCCGAGCAGGACGAGGACGCGGAGGAAGAACAGCCGCAGCAGGAGCAGGCCCAGCCGCAAGGCAAGTCGAAGACTCCGGCGCTGGACACCTTCGGCCGCGACCTCACCGAGACGGCGCGCCGCGACGAACTAGATCCGGTGATCGGTCGCGCCAACGAGATCGAGCGCGTGGTGCAGGTGCTGTCGCGCCGCACCAAAAACAATCCGGTGCTGGTGGGCGAGCCCGGCGTCGGCAAGACGGCGATCGTCGAGGGCTTGGCCCAGGCGATCCAGAGCGGCAAGGTGCCGGAGATCCTGCGCGGCCGCCGCATCGTCGCCCTCGACCTCCCGGGCATGGTGGCGGGCACCAAATACCGCGGCCAGTTCGAGGAGCGCATCAAGGCGGTCATGACGGAAGTGCGCCGCGCCAAGAACGTGGTGCTCTTCATCGACGAGATCCACACCCTGGTGGGCGCCGGCGGCGCGGAAGGCGCGATCGACGCCGCCAACGTGCTCAAGCCGGCCTTGTCGCGCGGCGAGATCCAGGTGATCGGCGCCACCACCCTCGACGAGTACCGCAAGCACATCGAGAAGGACGGCGCGCTGGAGCGCCGCTTCCAGTCGGTCATGGTGGAGCCGCCGAATCGCGACGACGCGATCGCGATCCTCCACGGCCTGCGGCAACGCTACGCCGATCACCACAAGGTGACCTACACGGACGAGGCCCTCGAGGCCGCCGTGGACATGAGCATCAAGTACATCACTGCTCGCTTCCTGCCCGACAAGGCGATCGACGTGATCGACGAAGCCGGCGCGCGCCTGCGCCTGCGCACGATGACTCCCCCGCCGGACCTCACGGACCTCGACGCCCGCATCACCGAGCTCGAGCGCGCCAAGGAATCGGCGGTCGGCAACCAGGACTTCGAGGCGGCCGCGCGCCGCCGCGACGAGGCCTATCAACTGCGGCGCGAGCGCGACGCGCGCATCGCCCAGTGGAAGAACGCCGAGAGCGAGGACCTGGAGCGCCCGGTCGTGGATCGCGAGATCATCGCCGAGACGGTGTCAAAGATGACCGGCATCCCGGTCACCGCGCTGGCCCGCGAGGAAGCGCAGCGCCTGCTGCAGATGGAGGAGGAACTGGGGCGCACCGTGGTGCGCCAGCAGGAGGCCATCAGCGCCATCGCGCGCGCGGTGCGCCGCTCGCGCTCGGGCCTCAAGGATCCGAACCGCCCGACCGGCTGCTTCATGTTCCTCGGCCCCTCCGGCGTCGGCAAGACCTGGCTGTCGAAGCAATTGGCGCGCTTCATGTTCGGCAGCGAGGAAGCGCTGATCGCGATCGACATGTCCGAGTACATGGAGAAGCACAACGCTTCGCGGCTGATCGGTTCGCCGCCGGGCTACGTCGGCTACGAGGAAGGCGGCCAGCTCACCGAGCAGGTGCGCCGGCGCCCGTACGCCGTGATCCTCTTCGACGAGATCGAGAAGGCCCACCCGGACGTTTTCAACATGCTGCTGCAGATCATGGAGGAGGGCCGCCTGACGGACTCCTTCG
>CAZDMB010000205.1:0-4710 GCA_964506175.1 uncultured Planctomycetales bacterium
GGCGGTCGCGGCGCGGCTGCGTGCGCGCTTTCCCGCCGCGGTCTTGGAGGCGAGCGGCGGCCTGCAGGTGGACGGTCTGCGGCGACTCGCCGCCAGCGGGCTGGCGCTCGTGTCGATGGGCGCGCTCACGCACAGCGCGCCGGCGCTCGACCTCTCGCTCTTGATCGAGCCGGGAGAAGCGGCATGAGTTTGACCTTGCGCGGCCTGTATCCGCGCTTCGCCGCGCTCGCGCCGTCGTGGCGCTGGGGGGCGGGCGCCGCCATGCTCGGCGTCATCGCCGCGCTTTCCTCCTTGCCGGTCGGCGGCAACAGTTCGATGCCGGATGCGCGCAGCTTCCTGCTGAACTGGGGCCACCAGTTCCTCTACGGCGCGCTGGCCGTGTGCTTGGCCGCCGGTTTCGGGCTGCGCCTCGAACGGCCGCGGTCCCGGGCGATCCTGGCGGTGCTGGGGCTCGTGACGCTGATCGGCCTGCTCGATGAACTGCACCAGGGCACCCTGCCGCAGCGCGATTCCTCCCTGTGGGATCTGGGAAGCGATACCCTGGGCGCCGCGCTGGCCCTGACGGTGGCCAGTTGGACCGCGCGCCGCCAGGGTCCGGTGCTCGAGCCCGGCCCGGTCCTGTTCTGCCTCGGCCTGTCCCTCGCCTGGAACTGCGTCCCCGCATTCATTCCCAGTTCTCCCCTGTCCGAACTCCTGCCGTGACCGACCCGCACGCCGCCTACGTCTCGCCGCTCGCCGCGCGCTACGCCAGCCGCGCGATGCAGGAGAATTTTTCCGAGCGGGCGCGCGCGCTCGTGTGGCGCGACCTGTGGATCGCGCTCGCTGAAAGCCAGCGCGAGCTCGGCCTGGACATCTCGGCCGCTCAGATCGATCAACTCAAGTCCGCGCGCGCGGACGTGGACTTCGCGCGCATCAGCGCGCTCGAGCGCGAGTTGCGCCACGACGTCATGGCGCACGTCCACGCCTACGGCGAGAAGGCGCCGCTGGCCAAGCCGATCCTGCACCTCGGCGCCACCTCCTGCTTCGTGGCCGACGGCGCGGATCTCGTGCTGATGCGCCGCGGCCTGGAGATCCTGCGCGCGCGCCTGCTCGGCGCCGTGCGCGCGCTGGCGGCCTTCTGCGCGGCGCAGGCCGATCAGCCGGTGCTCGGCTTCACGCATTTCCAGCCCGCCCAGCCGACCACCCTCGGCAAGCGGGCCGGCCTCTGGCTCCAGGATCTGGTGCTCGATCTGGAGCAAGTAGAGGACGCTCAGGCGCGCCTGCCCTTCCGCGGCGTCAAGGGCACGACCGGCACGCAAGCTTCCTTCCTGCAGCTCTTCGGCGGCGATCACGCCAAGGTGCGCGCGCTCGAGCGCATGGTGACCGAGCGCATGGGCTTCGCGCGCAGCGTCGCTCTCACCGGCCAGACCTATCCGCGCAAATGGGATGCGCTCGTCCTCAACGCCGTCGCGGGCATCGGTCAGAGCGCGGCCAAGTTCGCGGTGGACCTGCGCCTCCTGGCGCACCGCCGCGAGCTGGAGGAGCCCTTCGGCGCGCGGCAGATCGGCTCCTCGGCCATGCCTTACAAGCGCAACCCGATGCGCAGCGAGCGCATCGGCGCGCTCGCCCGCTACTTGATGCACCTCGCGCCGAACGCGCTCGACACGGCGGCGAACCAATGGCTGGAGCGCACCCTGGACGACTCCGCGAACCGCCGCCTCGCGATCCCGGAATCCTTCCTCGCCGCCGACGCCATCCTGCTGCTCGTGGCCGACGTCGCCGACGGACTCGTGCCGTACCCGAAGGTCATCGAGCGCAACCTGCGCGCCGAGCTGCCCTTCTTCGCCACCGAGGAAATCTTGCTGGCGGCGGTGCAGGCCGGCGGCGACCGGCAGGATCTGCACGAGCGCCTGCGCGTTCACAGTCAGGCCGCCGGCGCGCGCGTCAAGACCGCCGACGGCGTCAATGACCTGCTCGAACGCATCGCCGGAGATCCCGCCTTCGCCGCGGTGCGCAGCCGGCTCGCGGAACTCACCGAGCCTCGACGCTTCATCGGGCGCGCTCCCGAGCAGATCCGCGAATATCTGCGCGAGGTGGTGGAGCCCCTCCTGGCGGAGCGCTCCCAGGTGCGCGCGCCCGCGGGCGAGGTCCGCGTCTAGCGGCGGGCGCGGCGGTACCCGTGCTGCTCTCCTCCGCCTGGTTCGGCCACCGCGCCCGCGACCTCGCGGCGCAGTTGCGCGCGGCCGCCGCGCTGCGCTTCGCGGGCGTCGCCATCCCGCCCGGCGCCGAGCGCGTCGAGGGGCTCGGCGTCGAGTTGCCGGAAGCGCCCGTGCCGCTCGGCGCGGCCTCCTGGGACGCTTTCACGCCGGTCGCGGCCGCGGCGGCGCGCCCTTGGCAGCGCGACCAGGCGGACGGCGTGCTCGCCGGATTGCGCAGCGCCCGCTGCGCGCTGCTGATCTTTCCCGTCGGTCCCGATCAACAGGCCGACGCCGCGCAGCGCGGCGAGCGCCTGCTCGGACGCATCCGCAGCGGCGAGCGGGTCGGCGGCGACGAGGCTCTGGAGGAGTTGCGCTTGCGCCTCGAACTCGAGGCGGAGCGCCAGCTGGAGGACTGCGCCGGCATCTTGCATCACCTGCTGCGCGGCGCCCCCGGCTTGCGCATCGCCCTCGCGCCCGGAGCCTCGCCCGCCGCCCTCCTCACCCCGGAGCGCGCGCGCCTGCTCTTCGCCGAGGTGCGCCATCCCGGCCTCGGTCTCTGGCACGACACCGCCGATGCCGAGACACGCGCCGCCGCCGGCCTACCGCCGGCGGGCGCCTGGCTCGACGGCTTCGGCGAGCGGCTGTGGGGGGCCACCCTGCACGACTACGCGCGCGGCCGCGGACTGCTGCCTCCGGGGGCAGGCGCCGTGGACTGGCAACTTCTCGCCGAGTACCTGCCGCGCGGCGCCACGCGCGTGCTGCATCTCGCGCCGTCCTATCCTGAGGCCTTCCTCGCCGAAGCGCGCGCCGTGCTCGCGGCGAAGCGGCTGGCCTGAAGCGGATGACGCCCCTCTCTCTTCGCGAGCTCGCCCAGGCGCTGCCGTCGGAGGGCCGCATCATCCTGTGCACCCACCGGCACCCGGATCCGGACGGTCTCGGCGCGATGCTCGGCGTCCAGCATCTGCTGGCGACGCGTTTTCGACTCGCGTCCGACTTCGTGCTCGAGGGCCGCATCCGCCGCGCGGAGAACGCCGCGATGCGCGACCTCCTCGGCATCCACTCCCTGCCCAAGGGCGGCGTCAATCCGGCAGACTACGCCGGCGTCATCGTGGTGGATTCGCAGCCGGGGTTCAGCCATACGCATCCGCCGGGCGGGCTGCCGCTGCTCGCGGTGATGGACCATCACGACGGCGGGCGCGAGCAAGGCGCGGCGGACGCGCCGCGCGCGCGTTTTCACTGGGTGGACACGCGCTACGGCGCCACCAGCGCCATGATCTACGACCTGCTGCGCGCTTTCGAGGTCGAACCGGACACGCGCGTCGCGACCGCCCTGTTCTGCGGCGTCCGCTACGACACGAACGATCTGCAACGCGGCGCCAGCAAGGTGGATGAAGAAGCCTTTCTGCGCCTCGAGCGTCTGGCCAGCCGCCAACTCATCGCCGAGATCGATCACCCGCCGTTGCCGCGCTCCTGGTTCCGGCAGATGCACACGGCCCTGGCCAGCAGCGCGACCCATGGACCGCTCTCCCTCACCCTGATGGGCGAGGTGCCCAGCCCCGAGTCGGTGGCGGAGGTCGCCGATCTGCTGCTGCGCCTCGAGGGCCAGACCTGGTCCCTGGCCGGCGGCTCCTGCGACGGGGTCTATCAAGTTTCCCTGCGCACCGACGAAGCCGGCGAGGACGCCTATCCGCTGCTGCGCGCGGTGCTGGAAGGCCTCGGCAACTGCGGCGGTCACGGCCGGATGGCCGGCGGCCAGGTGCTGCTCGAAGGCCGCGACCCGGGACTGCTCCGCGAGGAAATCCGCACGCGCGCCCTGCGGGCCTTCGGGCTGACTGGCACGCCCGCCGAGGCCATCGTGCCGCTCCCCGCGGGGCCTGAAGCGCGTTGACAGCCCCCCTTTTCTGGCGTATTCTTTTCGGCCCTTTGCGGCTGTAGCTCAGTTGGTAGAGCACTACCTTGCCAAGGTAGACGTCGTCGGTTCGAACCCGATCAGCCGCTCCAAAACAGGACGGGCCCCCGCTCGGGGGCCCGTTTTTTCATGCCTGGAGCACGGGCGATCAGCCGTCGTGCTCGGCCGCGAGGTCCGCGTTGGCCTGCTTGAAGGCCTGCCACTGCTCCGGCACGTCGTCTTCGGGGTAGATCGCGTCCACCGGGCACTCCGGCTCGCAGGCGCCGCAGTCGATGCACTCGTCCGGGTGGATGAACATCGGCAGGTTGAGGGTGCCCGGCTGCGGCTCGGACTCGTAGATGCACTCCACGGGACAGACGTCGACGCAAGCCGTGTCTTTCGTGGTGACGCAGGGTTCGGTGATGACGTAGGTCACTGCGGGGAGGATCTGGGGCGGGGCGCGGGTGGCTGCGTAGGGTCGGCGAAGAAACCGATCGCCTTATGTAGCGGAGCGGGGGCGCAGGTCAAGGGGGCCGAATCGCGGATGCCGGGAGGCTATCCTCCGCCGGGATGTCCGCGACCCCCCTCGTGCTCGCCGCCGCCGGCGGCTACGCCCTGGGCTCGGTCTCCTTCGCCCTCCTGCTG
>CAZDMB010000206.1:0-4696 GCA_964506175.1 uncultured Planctomycetales bacterium
GCCGAGGCGCTGCAGGACGAGTACTCGCTGGTGCGCAAGGCGGCCAACGACGCGCTGGTGGCCATCAGCGGCCAGGACCAGAATTTCGATCCCAAGGGCAACGAAGCGGAACGGCGCAAAGGCTACGAGCGCTGGAAGCAGTGGCTCGGGCAGCGGGCCAAGCCTGCGGCCGGGCAAGCGGGCTGATAGAATCTCCGCCCCTTTCCCAGGGGAGATTCGCAGACCCGCCATGAGCAAAGTCACCGTCGTCGGAGCCGGCTTCGTGGGCATGACCTGCGCCCAGCGCCTGGCCGAACAGGAAGTCGCCCAGGAAATCGTCCTCATCGACGTGCTGGAAGGCCGGCCGCAGGGCATCGCGCTCGACCTCAACCAGGCCGCCGCGATCGAGGGTTATCAAGCCGTCGTCCGCGGCACCAACGACGGCGCCGAGACCGCCGGCTCCGATCTCGTGATCATGACCGCCGGCCTGCCGCGCAAGCCCGGCATGGATCGCTCGGACCTGCTGGAGATCAACGGCAAGATCGTCCACGCCGTCGCGGACTACGTACGGAAAGGCTCCCCGCAGGCGCGCGTGATCGTGGTCTCGAATCCCCTCGACACCATGGTGGACCGGATGGCGGAGCGCCTGGGCTTCGACACGCGCCGGGTGGTGGGCATGGCCGGCGTGCTCGACAGCGCGCGCATGGCCTACTTCATTTCCGACAAGATGGGAGGGGGCGTCAAGGACGTGCGCTGCATGGTGCTGGGCGGGCACGGCGACTCGATGGTGCCGATGCCGCAGTTCTCGACGGTGGACGGGGTCAGCGTCACGGCGTTGATGCCCGGGGACCAGATCGAGGCCATCAATCACCGCACCAAGCACGGCGGCGCGGAAATCGTCAACCTGCTCAAGTCCGGCTCCGCCTTCTACGCGCCTTCGGCCGCGGCGGTGGCCATGGCCAAATCCATCCTGCGCGACGAGCGCCGCCTGCTGCCCTGCGCCGCCTGGATCGACGGCCAGTACGGCCTGCGCAACCTCTACGTCGGCGTGCCCTGCGTGCTCGGCGCCGGCGGCGTGGAGCGCATCGTCGAGCTGGACTTGGACGACGCCGGCCGCAAGAACCTGCACTCTTCCGCCGCCGCCATTCGCAAGGATCTCGAGACTCTGAAGGCGAAAGGCCTGCTGTAGCCACGCCGTGCTCGAGCGCCGCCGCACCCGCACGCACATCCTGGCCACGATCGGCCCCGCCACCGCCACGCGGGCGCGCGTGCGGGATCTGATCAAGGCCGGCGCCGACGCCTTCCGCCTCAACATGAGTCACGGCGATCCGACGCGCATGCGGCGCTGGGCCTCGCTGGTGCGCAGCGTGCGCAAGGAACTGCGCCGGCCCGTGTCCTTGCTGGTGGACTTGCGCGGTCCGCGCATCCGCCTCGGATCCTTGCCCGAGCCGCGCCTCCTCAAACGCGGCGCCAGGATCAGCGTCGTGGCGGCCGCGCGCGCGCGCGGCGCGGACCTGCCGGTGGACTACCGCCGCCTGCTGCGCGACGTCGCCCCCGGCCAGCGCATCCTGCTGCGCGACGGCCGCGTCGAGCTCAAGGTGCTGCGGCGCGCGCGCGGCAAGTTGGAGTGCCAGGTGATGCGCGGCGACCTGGTGTCGTCCAACCAGGGGGTGAACCTGCCCGACAGCAACATTTCCGCGCCGGCGCTCTCCGCCAAGGATCGCGCCGACGTGCGCTTCGCCGTCGAGATCAAGGCGGACTGGATCGCGCTCTCCTTCGTGCGCACCGCCGAAGACGTGCACATGCTGCGCCGCGAACTCGAGAAGCACGGCGCGCGCATTCCGATCGTCGCCAAGATCGAACACCCGCAGGCCCTCGAGCACCTGAACGAGATCCTCGAGGCGACGGACGCCGTGATGGTGGCGCGCGGCGACCTCGCGGTGGAGGTCGGGCACGCGATGGTGCCGATGATCCAGAAGCGGCTCGTGCGCGCCTGCCTGGCCAAGGCCGTGCCGGTGATCGTCGCCACGCAGATGCTGGAGAGCATGCTCGAGGCCGCCCAACCGACCCGCGCGGAGGTCTCGGACGTCGCCAACGCGGTGCTCGACGGCGTGGACGCGGTCATGCTCTCCGGGGAAACGGCGGTGGGCAAATATCCGATCGAGGCCGTGCGCACCATGCGCGACATCCTCGAGGAGACGGAAAAGGGCCTGTTTCACGACAGTTGGCGCCTGCGTCCCAGCCTGCGGCCGGAAGGCAAGCATGGCCAGGAAAACGAGACCGCCACCGTGGACTCCGCCGTGACCTTGGCCGAGCGAGCGAACGCCCGCACGCTGCTCGCCTTTACCGAATCCGGCCGCAGCGTTAGGCTGGCTTCCGCTTTTCGCGCCCGGCTCCCCATCGTCGCGCTCACCTCGAACGAGGCCACTTTCCACAAGATGGCACTGTTTTGGGGCGTCATGCCGGGACGGCTGCCGCGCGTCAAGCGAATCCGTGAAATGAACCGCGAGGCCCAACGTCTGCTGCGCGAGCACCGGCTGCTCGGCGAGGACGACCTTCTCGTCGTCATCACGGGGACGTTCGCCGTCTCCGGCGCCACCAACACGGTGCGCCTGATCCGGCTGGCGCAGTTGGCCTGAACGCCGAACCTACCGGACCCCGCCCATGCCCAAGGGACGCAAGAAGAAGATTCGCCATACCACGGTCAAGCGCCGGCGGTACGGATTCCGCTCCAGGTCGAAGACCGCCGGGGGCCGGAACGTCATCCGCCGCCGCCGGCGCAAGCGCGGCAAGTTCGCCCGCTGAGAGCGGTCGCTACGGCCGCGCCGCGCGCGCCTCGAGGCGCAATAGCAGTTCGCGCAGTTGCGCCGGAGTGAGTTCACGCATCGCGACGACGGCGTAGTGCTCGCCCGCCAACGCCAGCACGCGCTCGGCGAGCGCGCGCTGCTCGGCAAGCGAGATTCCGGAGGCGCGGGCGCGCAGTTGCAGGGCCTGCGCCGCCTGGAAGGCTTGGCGCAGGGCTCCAATCGCGCTCGCCTCGCCGGCAACTGCGTCGCTGCCCGCCGTCTGCGCGGGCTCCTGATCGCCTTCCGCAACGGCGCCGCCGTCGGCAGCAGCTTCCAGCGCCGCGGAGTCCTGGGCGCGCAGCAGGAAAGACAGGCAGGCCTCCGGCGAGAGCGGCACCACGAGCACCATGTCCTCCGCGGAAGCCGCGCCTGCCCCGGACGCGATCGGCGCGCCAGCGAGAAGGAGGCTGCCGCCTTGGAAGGAAACCGCGAAGGGCGGCGGGATGGCATGCGAAGAACCGCCCCAATCCCCGTCGGGTTCAGCGAAGCGGCGCAGGCTCGGATGGTCTCCGGAGGAACGGGGATCGCCCCGCGCAGGAACGATGCGATCCACCTCCGTCGGGGCCTTCGGCGCGGCTCCGCCCTGCTCCGTGCCCGGGAGCTCGACGCCGGCGAGCTCGCGCGCCGCCGGGGTGAACCGCCCCGCGTCGTCCTGGCCCGGCAGCAGACTGGGGTGTTCCAGGGAGGAGTCGGCCACTCCACCCTCCGCCCCGGGAGGCACCAAGGGCTGGCCGGACGCGTCGAGCAGGAGCGGCAAGTCCCGCGCCACGGGCACCACCATCGGCGGGGCCAGCGGCGGGTGCGCTTCTGGCCTGCCGTCGTGCGACGCCGGATCCGGCACGAGGAGCTTGAGCGCCGCCGTCATGCACAGCAGCAACACGCCGATCCAGAGGAGCAGAAAGTGCGGCCGGGTGGCGGGTGCCTGCATGAGGGTAGGACGCGCCGCGGGCGGCGCGAGTTCCAGGGAGCGTGAGGGGTGGAGGAAGGGGACTAGGCCAGTCCCCCCGACTTTCCTAATCTAGCACGCTTTCCCCATGGTCAAGCCCGCATGAAGGTCCACGAATACCAGGCCAAGGAGGTGCTGGAGCGCTACGGCGTGCGCACTCAACGAGGCATCGTCGCCACCACCCCCCAGGAGGCGGCATCGGCCTTCCAGAGGCTGGGAGGCTCCCTCGCCGTGGTGAAGGCCCAGATTCACGCGGGAGGCCGCGGCAAGGGCGGGGGCGTCAAATTGGTCCGCTCCGCCGCCGAGGCCCAGGAAGTCGCTTCGCGCATGCTCGGCATGACGCTCATCACCCACCAGACCGGCCCGCACGGCCAGAAGGTGCGCAAGGTCTTCGTCACCGAGGGTCTGGATCTCCGCACGGAGCTCTACGTGGGCATGGCCCTCGATCGGCAGGCCGGCAAGCCGGTGCTCATGGTCAGTCGCGAAGGGGGGGTGGAGATCGAGACGGTGGCGGCGGAGCGCCCGGAGGCCATTCTCAAGCAGCACGTCGCG
Organism: uncultured Planctomycetales bacterium; assembly: GCA_964506175.1. GTDB lineage: Bacteria > Planctomycetota > UBA1135 > UBA1135 > UBA1135 > JAQBVK01. Next base: position 4,324 of record CAZDMB010000206.1, read on the forward strand.
CCCGCGCGCGGCCTCGAGGCCTTCCAGGCGCGGCGCGCCGCCTACTTCCTCGGCCTCAGCGGCGACGAGGTCCAGCATGCCGTGCCCTTCCTCACCGGACTGGCGCGCGCTTACCTGGAGCTCGACTGCGAGATCGCCGAGATCAATCCGCTGGTCGTCACGCAGCAGGGCGAACTGGTGGCGCTGGACGCCAAGATGAACTTCGACGCCAACGCGCTCTATCGGCACCCGGAGATCGCGGCGCTGCGCGACGAGCACGAGGAAGACCCCAAGGAGGTCGAAGCTTCGCGCTTCGGCCTGAACTACATCGCCCTGGACGGCACCATCGGCTGCATGGTGAACGGCGCCGGCCTGGCCATGGCGACCATGGACA
>CAZDMB010000207.1:0-4603 GCA_964506175.1 uncultured Planctomycetales bacterium
CGGATGCGGGCCGCGGCCGCCGATAAGATGAGAGATCCATGCTCGCCATGCTCCTCGCCGTCGCCGCGCTGCTGCAGGACCCGCCCGCGCCGCCGGCTCCCCCGCCTGATCCCGCGCGCGCCATGTGGGAAGGCTTCCAGCAGCGCCTCGGCGCGGCTCAAGCCCTACAACTCGAGGCGAGCATCACCGTGGAGCCGGCGCCCGACCCGGTCTCTGGCGAGCGCGCCGGGCCGGTGATTCGCCTGGCGCTGACGGCGCGCATGGCCCAGCCCGGCGCCGGCACGGTCCAACTGACGGGCACGCTGGCCAGCGAGGACGGCGACGAGCCGGAGCAAATCGCCTTGAGTTTCCTCGGCACGCGCGACGGCGTCTACTTCGCCGATCCCCAGGAAGCGTTCGCCATGTGGGAAGCCGAGTCCTGGAGCGGCAGCCAGTTCGGTTCCTTCCTGCCATATCTCGGCGCCACCTGGAGCGCCGCCAGCCTGGAGCCCGACGAGTTCGAATTGCTGGCCGCCGTGGCCGAGCATCCGGATTGGCGCGGACTGCGCGTCCGCGGCCAGGACTCCTACGAGATTCCCGTCACCCTGGACCTGTGGTTCGACGCTGCCGGCGCGCTGCAGCGCAGTTCCTCACCGGCCGGCGACGGCACCACCATCGAGATCGCGTTCAGCGCCTTCCAGAGCCAGCTCAAGGCGGACGCGGAAACTTTTTTCGCCACCATCCCGCAGGATTGGGAAGTCGTTTCGCAGGAGGACCAGGAGGAAGACGAGGCGGGCGGCGGCGGCCTGGAGGATTCGCTCCTCCCGCTCGGCGCGGATGCCCCCGACGTCACGTTCATCGGCCTCGACGACGTCACCTTCTCGCTCGCCTCGCTGCGCGGCAAGACGGTGATGCTCAACTTCTGGTTCTTCCACTGAGGCGGCTGTCAGGAGGAGCACCCGCACCTCCAAAGCCTCTGGTCAGAGGTTAGCGCCGCCCGGAACGACGTCGTCCTGCTGTGCGTGGACATCGGCGACGACAAGGACGTGATCCAGAAGTATTGGCGCGAGAAGGGCTTCACCATGCGGCCGGTGCGCCAGCAGGACTCTGCCGTCAGCGACGCCTTCGGCGTCATGGCCTACCCGACCAACTACCTGATCGGGCCGGACGGCAAGATTTTGTGGCGCGGCGTCGGCTGGAACGAAGCCGCGCTGCGCCAAGCGCTCGGCAAGTAGCGGCCGGCTCGCGGCGCGTCAGCGCGCCGGGCGGCGGCGGGCGGAATGCACCGCCATGCCGAAGACCGTGAGGGCTGTGATCGGCAACACGTAGGCGAGCATGGTCGCGCGGAAACCGGGCAGCGCGGCGCTGCCCGTGGCGGCAAGGATCAGCGACGCCAAATAACCGGCGTAGCCGAGCAGGAACAGAGCGCCCTTGATGCGGCCGATGGATTGATCGAGGAAGAGAGGCAAACAGACGACCGCGACCGCGGCCATCACCGGGAGATCGAAGGCTTGCAACGCCGCCGGCACCGGCAGGCCTGCGGGCCGAAGCAGACCAGAGAGGCCGAGAACGCCCAGAATGTTGAAGATATTGCTGCCGATGACGTTGCCCACGGCGATGTCGCGCTCGCCGCGGATGCTCGCCAGCACGGAGGTGGCCACCTCGGGCAACGAGGTGCCGGCCGCCACGATGGTCAGGCCGCTCACGCTCTCCCGGACGCCCCGGGCCCGGGCGAGGGAGACGGCGGACTGCACCAGCCAGCGCGAACCCAGCAGCAGCAAAACCAAGCCACCGAGAACGGCCGCCGCGTCCAGCGCCCAATGATGGCGCGGGAAGGCGCGCGGTCCGAACTCCGCGCTGAACTCCCGCTGCACCGCGGGCGCCTGCTCCCGGCGCGCGATGCGCACCTGCAACCAGACGTAGGCCATGAGGCCTGCGAAGAGGACGCCGGCCTCCCAGAAGGCGAGGGCGCCGTCCAGGCTCATGATCCACAACAGCGCCGACACCCCGATCATCACCGGCACGTCCAGCCGCACGAGCTGCGCCGCGACGGTGAGCGGCGCAATGAGCGCCGCGAGCCCGAGAATCAGCAGCACGTTGAAGATGTTCGAGCCCACCACGTTGCCGAGAGCGAGCTCGGCCTGGCCGTTGAAGGAGGAGTAGGCGCTGACCGCCATCTCCGGCATGGACGTGCCGAAGGCGACCACGGTCAGTCCGATCACCAATGGCGCCACTCCCAGACGCGCGGCGAGATGGCTCGCGCCGCGCACCAGGAACTCGGCGCCGACGCCGAGCACGAGTAGGCCGGCCGCCAGCCAGATCCAGGCTTCCCAACTCATTTTCTGGGCACGGCGGGGCGCCGCGGACCGGGCCAGCGAGGAGAATGCGCCGCAGGGGGTTCCATCGCTCGCCGGGGAGGATAGAGCCGCGACGCCGCGCGTTTCAACCGCGATGATAGTCCCCTTCCATGAAGGGGAACCACTGCTCGCCATCCGGCGAAATCTCCATGCGGAACAGATAGCGGCCCGCGCCCGTATGCGTCAGATCGAAGATCGCGCGGCTGCGATGGGTCGGGTTCTCCCCCGTGAGCGTGAGGACGTCCCCGGCGAACTGGCCGCGAAACAGATTGGCCGGCGTGCCCATGCTGTCCCACCAGTGCATCTGGTACTCCCGCGCGTGGGCGTCGTAGTGCATCACGCCCAACCCGCGGAACCTGACCTGCCCGCCGCGGCGCTGCGCGTAGTCCTGCGCCACGGCGAAGCCGTCGAGCACGAGACGGTTGTGGATCTCGGCGTCGGCCATGCCGCCGTGCGGATCCCAGGGCGAGGGGTGCATCTTCTCCGCGCCTTTCCAGGCGCCGACGAGGACGTGCAAACGGGCGTGCGCGGCGCCCGGCCGGGGCATCTCCATGGCGCCAGCCTACAGCAGCATCATCTTTCCGCCAGCCACCACCAGCACGACGGCGAGCAGGCGGCGCAGCGCCGGGGAACCGAGGCGGCGCGCGCCAAGATGACTTCCCAACAAGCCGCCCAGCACGGCGGCGATCAGCCAAGGAAGCAGGCCGGACGGCCACTGGCCGCCGCGGCTCCAGTAACCGGCAAGGCCGGCCAGCGAGTTGACGAAGATGAAGGGTGCCGAGACCGCGGCCACGGCGCGCGCGCCGCCCCAGTTCAACAAGATCAGCAATGGGGAGAGAAAGATGCCGCCGCCCACCCCGGTCAGGCCGGCGAGCAGGCCGAGGCTGGCGCCGGCAGCCAGCGCCAGGGGCACGGCCGGCGCGCGGGCCGCGCTCTCCTGCGCCGCCGCGCGCGCGGCGCCGGCGGCGAGGCGCCAAGCCGCGAAGATCAGGGCGGCGCCCACCACCGGCCGGTAGAGCGCGTCGGGCAGCGCGATCCGGCCGCCGACGAAGGCGAGCGGCGCACTGGCGCAGGCGAAAGGCCAGAAGAGGCGCCAGGAGAAGGACCGGACGAAGCGCGCCGTGCCGATGGCGGCGACGAGCAGATTGAGAGTGAGCGCGGCCGGCTTCATCGCCGCGGGCGCCACGCCGGCGAAGGCCATCGCCGCGAGATAGCCGCTGCCGCCGCCGTGGCCGACCGCCGAATACAGCAACGCCGCGACGAACAGGGCGGCGAGCAGCAGCAGCGCGGCCGGATCGTCAGGCATGCGGAGCGGAATCCGGCAGGCGGTACGCCTCGTCCGCGGGCCGCACCGCGCGCGCGAAGTGCAGCGGCCGGCGCAGGCCGCGGGCGCCTGCGGCGCGCGCGCCGCCCGCGGCCGCACGCGCCACCGCCAGCCACTCCCGGTAGGCGGCGGCGGACTTGCGCGCGTCCACGACGACGTCGCCGTACTGATCCCCGGCGTGCGCGCGTTCGACCGTCACCTTCTGGTGCCAGCAGTGCATGCCGCTGATCGGGTCCGGCTGCACCGGGAAGGTCAGGTTCTGGTGCACGCCGCCGTCCGTCCACCAGACGCGGCTGCTGTCCGGGTCGGCCGAAGCGAAGGGCGCCACCGATCCCGTGCGCCGCAGCCGCCACACGCCCTCGTCGTCGCGCGCGAGCGCCACCGGCGCCGCCGCCCAGCGGTCGGCGCCCGCGTGCGGCAGTCGCCAACGGCCCAGGTGGTGCGAGCAGGCCACGACGCCCGGACGCATGCCTTCGGTCACCCAGACGCGATTGACGTAGTGGCCGATGCGCGTGCTCACGCGCAGGAGGTCGCCCGTCGCGACCCCCAGGCGCTGCGCATCCGAGGTGTGCATCCACACCGGGTTGGCATTGCTGAGCTCGTACAGCCACTTGGCGTTCGCCGAACGCGTGTGGATCAGCGTCGGCAGCCGGAAAGTCGGCACGAGCGCGAACTCGTTGGCGGCGTGATTGAGCTCCATCGGATGCACGTGGCTGCGCAGATAGCCCGGCACCGCGTGCTCCCCGTAACCCCAATCCGCCATCGTGCGCGACCAGAACTCCAGTTTGCGCGTGGGCGTCTTGAAGCCGCGGCGGCGCGTGCCGTCCACGGCGACGCCGGGCTCGCCGGCGGGAACCGGGTCCTCATGGCCGCCGAGGGCCTCGTGCTTGACGGCGAAGGCGCCGTGGCGGCGCATGTACTCGAGCGGCGACATGCCGACGGC
>CAZDMB010000208.1:0-4599 GCA_964506175.1 uncultured Planctomycetales bacterium
GCCAGCGCCGGCATCGGCGCCGCGTGCGTGCGCGCTTTCGCCGCCGCGGGCGCGCGCACGCTGTTCTGCGCGCGGCGGCTGGAGGCGGCGCGCGCCCTCGCCGCGGAGTTGACGGCGGCCGGCCGCGAGGCGCACGCCTTCGCCCTCGACGTGCGCGACGCCGCCGCCGTGGGGAGCAGTTTGGAAGCGCTGCCGCCCTCGTGGCGCGCGCCGGACGTCCTGGTCAACAACGCCGGCCTGTCGCGCGGCCTCGACCCCTTGCAGCAAGGCAGCCTGGCCGACTGGGACGAGATGCTCGACACCAACGTCAAGGGCTTGCTCTACGTCACCCGCGCGGTCGTTCCTGGCATGGTGGCGCGCGGCAACGGGCACGTGATCAACCTCGGCTCGGTGGCGGGGCGCCAGGTCTACCCCAAGGGCAACGTCTACTGCGCCTCGAAGCACGCGGTCGACGCCATCACCCAGGGCCTGCGCATGGATCTCCTCGGCACCGGCGTCCGTGTCAGCACGGTGGACCCGGGCCTCGTCGACACCGAGTTCAGCACCGTGCGCTTCCACGGGGACCGCGCCCGCGCCGCCGCGGTGTATCAGGGCCTGACCCCGTTGCGCGCGGCCGACGTCGCCGAGGTCGTGCTGTGGGTGGCCAGCCAGCCGCCGCACCGCGTCGTCGCCGAGGTGCTCCTTTTTCCCGCCGACCAGGCCTCCGCGCGCGACGTGCATCGCCGCCCCGCATGAGCAAACCTCTTCCGACGCTCGAGTGGTTGCACGTCTGCGACTACGCGTTCCGCGACGAGCAGGGCAAACTCTGCCTGATCGGCATGTTCGATTCGCTGGCCTCGCTGCGGCTGCCCGGACGGCTGCCGGTGTTCGCGGTGGCGATCGGCCTCGCCGACGGCCAGGGACAGTACGACATCGCCTTGCGCGTCGAAGCCCCGAGCGGCAAGCACGTCGAGTTGAAGTTGCCGCCGGTGGTGCTGCAACAGCGCAAGTCCAAGGCGCGCGCGGTGATCCGGCTCTCGGCCATGCCCTTCGAGGAGTTCGGCCCGTACACCTTCCGCCTCGTGCTCGACGGGCAGCCGGTGGAGTACCCGGTGCACGTCATTGACCACCTGGAGGCGCGCCCGGCGCCGCCGGACGCCCCGCCGCCGTATCCGCAGGGCTGAGTTGGACGCGCCGCTCGTCCAGCAGCCCATGATGGTGCTGGCCGTCCTGCTGGGCGTCCTGGCGCTCCTCTTCTGGGCGGCGCGCCTGGCGCGGCTGCAGCGGCTCTTCCGCATCCTGCCGCTGCTCGTCTTCTGCTACTTCTTGCCGACCGCCCTGTCGAACACGGGCGTGATTCCGCTCGCCAGCCCGCTCTACACCTTCATTCGCGATTGGCTGCTGCCCGCGAGCCTCATTCTGTTGACGCTCGCGCTCGACCTGCCCGCGATCGCGCGCTTGGGGCGATTGGCGGTCCTGATGTTCCTCGGCGGAACGGTCAGCATCGCCGCCGGCGGCGTCCTGGCCTACGCCACCTGCGGCTGGCTGGTGCCGGCGGAGCATCAAGACGAGGCTTGGCGCGGCCTTGCCGCGCTGTGCGGCAGTTGGATCGGCGGCGGCGCCAACTTCACGGCCGTGGGCACGGCGGCTGGCGCCTCGGCGGCGACCTTCGCCACCTTCACCGTCATCGACGTCGCCGTCGCCAGCACCTGGATGGCGGTGGTGCTGAGTTTCGCCGGCCGCGAGCGCGCCATGGACGCGAAGCTGGGCGCGGACCGCAGCGCCATCGACGCGGTGCGCGCGCGCGTGGAGCGCTACCAGGCCGAGAACGCGCGCCCCGCCACGCTCGCGGCGCTGCTCGCGATCGGCGCGGTCGGGCTGGGAGGAGCGGCCCTGTGCGCCGCCGTCGCGCAGGCGCTGCCGCAGTTGTCCTTGCCGCGCGTGGGGGAAGTTGTGAACGGTTTCACCTGGTTGGTGCTGCTCGCCAGCGCTCTCGGGGTGGCCGCATCCTTCACGCCCTTGCGACGCCTCGAGGGCCAGGGCGCCAGCCAGGTCGGCAGCGTGTTCCTCTACCTGCTGGTGGCCTCCATCGGCGCCAAGGCGTCCTTCCGCGAGGTCGCGCAGCCGCAGAACCTGGGCCTGATCGTCATCGCCGCCGTCTGGATGCTGTTCCACGCCGGCGCGATGCTGGCGCTGCGCCGGCGCCTGCGCGCGCCGGTGTTCTTCCTCGGCGTCGGCTCCTACGCCAACATCGGCGGCGCCGCCAGCGCGCCGGTGGTGGCCGGCGCCTTCCATCCGGCCCTGGCTCCCGTCGGCGTGCTGCTGGCGATTCTCGGCTACGTGCTGGGCACGGTCGTGGGCTTGCTGACGATGGTCGCCCTCAAACTCGTGGCCATGACGCTCTACTTGCCCGCGGCTTGACGCGCGACCGGGAGGTAGAGGCCGGCCGCGCCGAGTTCCAGCCACATCTGCGCCGGATGCTGCACCTGCACGTGGCGCGTGCCGACGCCGGCGGCGCGCGCCGTCGCCAAGTTGGCGGCGGTGTCATCGAGCACCAATACCGCGGCCGGCGCCTCCTTGAGGCGCATGCGGCAGAAGCCGAGCGCGCGTTCCCACATCGAAGCGTCCTCGTGCTTCGGGCGGACGCCGTCCTCGAAGGAAGCCACGGCGTAGCGGCACAGGTCCTCCAGGCCGAGACGCTCCTTGACCCACTGCAGGCGCCACGGATCGATGTTGGTGACCACCGTCATGGCGAGGTGCGGACGCTGCACGAGGCGCCGCATCCAGGCGGCGCCGGCCGGCATGGGGAAGAGGATGGAGCACCAAAGGCGGCGGAAGAGCGCGCGGTCGAGGCGCGAGAGGCGCATGTCGGCGAACACGCGCTCGAAGAAGTCCTCCATGGGAAGGGCGCCGCGCTCGGCGTCGTGCAGCAACTCCGCCAGCAGATGCTGCGCGGCGGGGGGGAGCGGCTGGCCGAGCAGCAACTCGTAGTGGCGCGCGAGCAGGCCGTGGTCGAAGTCCACGAGCACGCGTCCGAGGTCGCAGAGCACCGCCACCGGTCCGGCGAGGGACGGGCGCGGCCGCACGGGCGCCGGGGGCGAGACCGGCTCGGCGGCGGCGCGCTCCCGGTCCAGACGCCAGAGTTGCGCGTGGCCTTCGCGCAGAGTCTCCGCGCCGGCGTCGCGCGCGGCGGCGGCGGCGGCCGGATCGGGCGCCAAGAGTTCGGCGCGCGCGCGGCCCGGCGGGCGTGCGGCCACGGCCCAGGCCCAGCGCAGTCCGTCGCGCAGAAGCGCCCCGTCCTCGCCGACCAGGGCGGGAACCGGCTCCGCCGCCTCGGGCGCCAGGTCCGTGAACTGCCAAGGCAGGCACCAGGCATGCTGCAGCGCGTCGGCCGCCGCCGCGGGAGAACCGTCTCGCATCGTCTCGCGCGGCATCGTAGTGTCCCCGTCGGGGATCCCGCCCGGCCGGTTCGCATGCCGCCAGTTTCGCGATTATTCGCCCAAGCGCGCCGCCCCGGCGGCGTCCTTCTTCCGTGAGCGACGGGAAGCCTCCCTCCACGGGTCCCGGCGAGACGGCCGACGGCGCATTGCTGGCGGCCTTCGCCGCCGGCTCCGCGGAGGCCTTCGACCGGCTGGTCGAGCGGCATCAGGCGCGCCTCGTCCGCTTCGCCGCGGGTCTCTTGCGAGACCGCGAACGAGCGGAGGACGTCGTCCAGGAGACCTTCCTGCGCTTGCTCCGGAGTCCGCCCGCGATCGGCAGCGCGGCGGACGCCGGACCCTGGCTGTTCCGCGTCTGCCGCAACCTCTCCTACGACCTGATGAAGACGGAAGCCCGCGAGCAAACTCGGCGCGATCGCCTGGAAGCGCCTGCCGGGACCACGCCCGACGAGCAGAGCGCCAGCGCGGAAGTGCTGACCCTGGTGCGCCGCGAGTGGGACCAGCTGCCTTCGCGCGAACGCGAAGCGCTGTGGCTCAAAGTGCACGAAGGACTCAGCTACGCCCAGATCGGCGAAGTGCTCGGCGTCAAGCCCGGCACCGTCGGCTGGATCGTGCACGAAGCGCTCGACCGTCTCACCCAGCGGCTGCGGACCGCCCAGGCCCTCTAGGAGCCCAGAACCATGCGAAACGAAGGCAAGCAAGCTGGCGACGGCCGCGACGCGCGGCTGACGCATTACCTGTGTGGCGAGCTCACGGCGGGGGAAGCCCGCGCCCTCGAGGCGGAGATCGCCGGCGACGCGGAGCTGGCCGCGCGTCTCGCCGCGCTGCGCAGCGCCCTGGCGTGGGTGCGCGACGAGGCTCCTGCTCCTGCCGGCGGCCTCGACGCCGCGCGTCGCGCCGCGCTGCGCGCTGCCGCCGCCGCCGCGGCCGAGGAGCGCGCTGCCGCGCGCGACGGTCATGCTGCGACTCCCCCTGTCGGGCGGGTGCTGCGTCTGCCGCTGTGGGTGCGCGCCGCGGCGGCGGTGGCCGTCGTGACGGGACTGGGCGCGCTCTGGATGAACCGGCCGGAAGCCGTCTCCCGCGACGAGTCGGCGGCCCTGCCTTCGGTCCCGAAGAGTGCCGCAGCGCCCGCGCCGCCGTCCGGAGAGGCGGTCGCCCAGGCCGGCGGCGAGGACCGCCGTGC
>CAZDMB010000209.1:0-2024 GCA_964506175.1 uncultured Planctomycetales bacterium
TTCCAGTAGCAGCGGTAGAGCTGGATCTTCCCGATCGCGCCCTCGCGCAGGCGGCGCACGGTCTCGACGTAGGCGGGATCGTGGTGGCGCTGGAGGCCGACGCCGACCTTCAGGTTCCGCTCGCGCGCGGCCTGGGCCGCGGCGAGGACGGCGCGGATCCCGGGCGGATCGACGGCCACGGGCTTCTCCATGAACACGTGGCGGCCCTTCGACACGGCGTAGGCGAAGTGCGTCGGACGGAAGCCCGGCGGCGTGGTCAGCAGCACCACGTCCACGTCGAGGTCGATGGCCTCGCGATACGCGTCGAAGCCGACGAAGCGCCGCGACTCGGGCACGTCGAGGCGCTGGGGCACGGCCTTCTCGATCTCCGCCAGGGCGGAGTCGAGGCGGTCGCGGAAGGCGTCGGCCATGGCGACGAGGCGGACCGGGCCGGCGGTGGAGAGCGCCTGGATGGCCGCGCCCGTGCCGCGCCCGCCGCAGCCGACGAGGACGACGCGAATCTCGTCGCGGCCCATGGCCGTCGCGCGCGCGCGCGCCGCGAGGATCTCGGGAGCGAGGGCGGCGCCGACCGCGCCGACGGCGGCGGTGCGCAGGAAATCGCGGCGGTTCAGGGGGTTCGGGTTCACGAGCGTTCTCCTTGACGTTGCTTGAGCATGATTTCGCGGACGCTGGCGACGTCCGGACCCCAATACTTTTCGCGCTCCTCGGGCGGCGGGGCGGCGAAGGGCCGCACGACGCGGAAGCCGACGAAGCGCGCGTCCGTGAAATACCAGATGGACTTGGGAAACTGCGGGTCCTGCACCTTCCATTCCTTGTCGGAGCCGCGCCGCGCCGCGCTGCGGCACGCAGGCGCTTCCTCGTCCCAGGAGCCGCCGCGCACGACGCGCGGATAGATCTTGGTCGGCCAAGCGATCGGGTCGCTGACGCCGCCGGCGCTCGCCCACAGCGCGTAGGTTTCGGAACTCAACTGATCCAGGCACCACTCGCTGACGTTGCCGTGCATGTCGTAGAGGCCCCAGGGATTGGGCTTGCGCGTCATGACCTTGTGATACTTGCCGTCGGCGTTCTCGAAGGTCCACGCGTAGTCGCCCAGGAGCCGCGGGTCGTCGCCGCAGGAATACGCGGTCGCCGTGCCGGCGCGACAGGCGTACTCCCACTCGGCCTCGGTCGGCAGCCGGTAGAAGCGGCCCGTCTTCATGGACAGCCACTTCGTGTACTGCCGGGCCGCGAACTCGGTCATGCAGATGGCGGGGAAGCCCTCCACGCCCATGCCGAAATCCATCGGCACGTAGGGCGGAGTGGGGCGGCTGACCGCGTCGGCCCACGGGTCCTGCGCCGCCGGCGCGCCGCGGCCTTCGGCGCGCAGCGCGCGGTCGAGGCTGAACTGGAAGATGCGGTATTCATCCCAGGTCAACTCGTGCTCCTCCATCCAGAAAGGGGCGAGCGTCACCGGCACCTGCGGGCCCTCCTGGTCCTCGCGGCCCGCTTCGGCCGCCGGGCTGCCCATGAGAAACTTGCCGCCCGGAATGGGAAGCATGCGGAAACTCACCGCGGTGTTCGGAATGCGCTCGAGATAGGCGCGCATGGCCGCGGGGCTGGCAGCCTCGGCGCCGTCGATCGCGAGCGGCGGCGGCTCCCCGGCCGGCGGCTCGGGGAACTTGGCGGCGGGCTCCTGCGCCAGCAGGAGCAGGAGGAAGGCGGATAGCGGGCTCACGGTCGGGAAGGCCGCGCGCGGCGGCCAACCATCATAGTGCCGGAGCGCCGCCGTCCGTGGCGCTCACTTCTCCGCGAGTTGCGCCGCGAAAAAGCGGGCGATCCGCAGCGCGTCTTCCGCCACCAGCAGGTGGTCGCCCCAGCAGGCTTTGATCTGCGCGCTGAACTCGGGGTAGCGGCTCATGTCCTCGCCGCGCTCGATCTGCGCGACGCGCCCGTCGATCCAGGCCACGACGTCCTTGAGCCGTTCCTCCGGAACCGCGTAGCCGAGCTTCTTGGCGTCGAGGAGCATGTCGGTGGCGTAGGCCGTG
>CAZDMB010000209.1:2034-4597 GCA_964506175.1 uncultured Planctomycetales bacterium
GTTGTTCTTCTCCTGCTCCGTGCGGCTCAAAATCACGCTGGCGGCGAGCAGCAGGTTGCCCTGGGCGTCCAGCATGCCGACGCGGCTCATGGTGGCGATCAGGTCGGCGGCCAGGCGTTCGTCCATGCCGCAACGCTCGACCAGGCGCTCGGCGCGCAGCGGGGAACTGCGACGGATCACGAGATCCGTGGGAACCTTGCGCGCGTCGAGCAGGTCCTTGCCCTCGCGCGCATCGTCATTGACGCCCTTGATCGCCATGTCCTTGTTGAACAGGCCCCAGAAGGTCGGCACGTCGTGCTCCGCGAGCACGGCGCGGCGCCCCGGGCCGCACAGCGAGGCCGCGGCCTTCCACTTGAAGATCGCCGCGGCGCTGATGGCGAAAGTGCCGCCGTTGCCGAGTCCGAGGCCGAAGCCCGGCACGGCCGCGGGTACGGCGCCGGCTTCCGCCAGCGCGGCGCGCGCAGCGACGATGTTCTGCGCGTCCAGGTTCTGCGCGAGGTCCAGCTCGCGGCCGTTCCAGCGCAGAAACTTGTCCTCGCCCGGATCTTTGGCGTCGGTTTCTTCGCTGGTGAGCGCCGCCACCGCGAAACCTTCGTGCAAGAGCGTGAGCGCGAGGTTCCAGCCTTCGCCCTTGCGCCAGAAACCGCGCCTGGCGTCGGAATCATGAAAGAAAAAGACGAGGCCGCGCGGCGGGCTTTGCGCGGGCAACACGTAATCCAGCTGCGTCTCGCGGGCCGGTCCCTGGACGGGGAGCGACTTCAGCTCGGCGGCGGCCGGCGCCACCTTGGCGCGCAACTCGATGGCGCCGGCGGGCTTGGCGTCGATCGCCATCTCCAGACGGGTGTTCCAGGACAGGGGATCGTCGAGCAGGGCGGCGCCCGCGCCCTCCCAGCCGAGGAAAACCTCGGAAGCGCTCTGCACGTGCGCCCAGACGTGGACGATCTCGCCGGGCGCGATGGTGGCGGCCGAGGCGTAACCGCCCTCGACGTGCAACGCTGCTCCCGCCGCGGCGGCCGGGTTCTGCGCCGGGTGGGCGGTGGCGAGCGTCAGGAGGAGGGTGGCGAGGGTCATGGCGGCTGCGGCTTCCAGGAATTACGGCTGACGGGGCCTCCCGGCATGAAAAAGAGGCCGGAAAGGCGCCGTGCGCGCCCTCCGGCCCCTTGGATTGGCTCCCCGAGCAGGATTTGAACCTACGACCCGCTGATTAACAGTCAGCTGCTCTACCGCTGAGCTATCGGGGATTGGTCTCGCTAAGTCCTTTATTCTAAAGAATTTGCGGCGAGATCAGGACTGAGCGCTTTGGCTGCGCTCACTTGATTTGCCGGGAATTTGACAGAATCGCAGAGCGGCCTGCATCACTCCCAGCGTGGCAGTTTACCGTCGCATCCCTCACCTGTGGAGAGGCTCGAACGGGTACCTCTATATCGTCTATTCAGACCGTGGACTTTGGCGCCGTTTTTCGACGAAGTCGAAGCAGCGCGCGGCCGCCGAAGCGATGCTTCGGGAGTTCGTTGAATCGCAGGGCGAGCGGCGGCTGCGCGGGTCTCGGAAGAGCTTTGGGCAGGCCGCGCAGGAGTGGTTCGAGGCGCGCACCGCCGAGGGCGGCATTGCAGAGAAGACGCTGAGCGCCTACGCCCGTACCGTGGAGCGCGTGAAGGGGTCCCAGGTTTGCAGGCTGAAGATCGGCGAGGTGGGCACTCCGGACCTGCGCGACCTGGTCAAGGGTATGCGCGCGCGAGGCTTGCCGCCGTCGGCGCTCGCGCGAGAAGTACTCCACCTGCGCATGCCGTTCCGCTGGCTCGTGCGGCAGGAGGAGATCCGCAGCAATCCGGCGGACGTGCTGGAGGGGCCGAAGGTGGCGCGGCCGCCGGCCGGCCTTCAAGCCCGACCAGTTCGCCACGCTCCGCGCGGCGGTGCAGGGCGAGATCGAGGCCGCGCCAGGAGAGTCGGAGCGCCGCGAGGCGCAGCTCCTCGCCGACCTGCTCGACGTCCTGTGGCTATCCGGCCTACGCTCGATCGAGGCCATCCGTCTGCATTGGAAGGACGTGGACCTCGACGCGCGCACCTGGAGGATCCGCTCGCCGGAGAACAAGGGGGGCGATCAGGTCCTGCCGCTGCACCCTGAGCTGGTACCGGTGCTCCGCCGGCGCCAGCTGGAGACCGCGGCCGAGGCCGGGCCGTTCGTCGTCGAATGGCACGTGCGGAACGCCTGGCGGAGGTTCAAGTCGCGCCACAAGGAATGGGCGGGATGGTCGCTGCACTCACTGCGGCACGGCTTCGTAACGCGTGTGAGGGCAGCCGCCGGCGACGCCGCCGCGAGCCACCTGGCGCGGCATAAGTCGAAGGCGATGACTGAGCACTACTCGCACTTCGATCAGGAAACCTTCCGGGAGGCCCTCGATGGTCTCGACTGAGCCTGGCTCAGGAGCTCTCAGACCGATCAGGAGCAGTCACCGGAGCAGCCGGCGCCGTGGACCTTCGCTGCGCGCCTCGACTTTTCCGAATTTTTGTGCCGTGTAACGAAAATACTTCCGGTATGACTGCGTAGATCAGGCCGTCCATC
>CAZDMB010000210.1:0-4562 GCA_964506175.1 uncultured Planctomycetales bacterium
TTGCCGCAGCCGCGGGCGCCCGCCAGAGCCACGCGCTCGCCGGGCGCGAGCGCCAGTGCGGCGCCCGAGAGCACCTCGCGCGCGCCGTGGCGGAGCACCAGGCCCTCGGCCGCAAGGACGGCAGGCGGCGGGGTCATGCGATCTCCCGCGCGCGCCAAGAGCCGGCGGCGGCTCCCATGGCGAGCGGCAGCCACAAGAGGAGGCACAACACCACGCCGCAGGCGGCGACGAACTGATCGCGGGCGAAGTGCAGGGCGTTGTAGTAGCGCACGGCGGCGCTCGCGTTCATCGGACTGACGAGAATGGAGAGGTCGAGTTCGCGCAGGGAAAAGATGAACACGAGGCCGGCGGCGAGCAGCCAGCCGCCTGTCTGCGGACCGAGCCGGTAGCGCAGCACGCGCGCAGGGTAGCCGCAACCTGCCAAGGCAGCGGCGTCCTCCTGGGTCTGCGGCACCGCGCGCATGCGCTCCAGCAGCAGAAACAGCGCGATGGGCCCGTAACGCCCGGCGAGGAGCAAGGCCGGCAGCCACACCGAGTCGTAGAAGGGGCGCAGCGCTGGACGGTCGAGCGTGAGAATGGCGCCGAAGCCGAGCGCTACCGCGGGAACGAGCAGCGGCAAGGCGGCCAGCGCGGCGAGGGCGTTGCGCGCGACGGCGAAACCGCGGCCGCGGCGGAGCTCGAGCCGCAGCTGCGCATGGGCCCAGAATGGCGCCGCCAGAAACACCATCAGCGCGGCGAGCAGGGCGAAGGACAGCGAACGGCGGAAGTCGCCGCTGGCGCGCTCGAAGACTTGCGCGAAGGCGGCGCGACTGACCTCCGCCCAACTCCGCGGATCGAGGGGCCCGGTCTTGCCGGTTTCCCACACGATGCGGCCGAGGGGCAGCAGCACGAGAAGGGCGGCCAAGGCCAGCAACAGCAAGCCGAGCGCGGCGGCGCAGGCCGGCGGCGGCGCGAAGGGCGCCGGTGCGCGGCCGCCGCCGACTTCGGCGGAGCGCACGCGACGCTGCAAGGAGAGCGCCGCGAACAGACCGATCATGCCGAGCAGCACGAGCGGCAGCGCCGCCGAGGCGCCATCCATGTAGGAGCCGCTGCGCGAATGCCCGAAGATTTCCATCGCGTAGACGTGAAAGAGCGGCTGCTGCACGGCGAAATAGTCCGGCACCGCGAAATCCGCCGCCGCCAGGAAGAAGGCCAGCACGCCGCCGAGAAGCGTCGCCGGCGCGGCGGTGCGCAGCATCTCGCGGACGGCGCGGCCGGGTCCGAGCAGGAGGGCGGCCTCATGGGCGCTCGCTTGCTGACGGCGCAGGCTGCGCGCGGCCAGCAGTCCCGGCAGCGGCGCGCTGGCCATGCCCAGCGTGAACACCGCCGCCCAAGGCCCGCGCATCTCCGTGAGGCCGAACCAGGCTTGGGCCAGGATCAGCGGCGGCAGGAAGAGCGGCAAGGGCAGCAGGGATTCGAGAAGGCGCGCCCCCGGCAGGCGCACGCGCGCGGCCAGGACGGCAAAACACCCGCCGATCCCCATGGCGATGCCGGCGGCGGCGGCAGACAACCAGACGGTGCGACCGAGCAGCAACAGGAGGCGGGGGTCGGCCAGGCGCGCCAGGCCGCTGCCGTCGAACAAGGGCACGAAGAGCGGCGCCAGCGGCAGCCAGGCGGCCAGCGCGAAGAACAGCCAGGCGATCGCCTGCCACGGGAGCGGGCTATTGAACCAAGAGCGCACGAAACTCCTGCTCGCAGTCCGCGAGGCTGGCGGCCACCGCGTCCCAGTCCACTGCCAGCGGCGTGAAATCTCGACCGGGAAGGCGCACCTCCGGCGGCGCGGCCACGCCGGGATGGAGCGGGATCTGACGGGCGGGAGAAGCCGCCAACCGGGCTTCGGTCGCCGGCAGGAGCAGCCAATCCACGAAGCGCTCCGCCGCCGCGCGGTGCGGCGCTCCGCGCAGGATGCACACGGTGTTCGGGATGAGCAGGGTGCCGGCGCCGGGCGGGCCCTGATCCACGAAACTGATGGCGACCGGGTAGCCGTCCTGGATGGCGCTGGCGGCGTCGTCGGTATCGGTGAAGCCCCAGTCGAAATCGCCGCGCGTGACCCCGCGCATCACGTCGGCGTTGCCCGAACCCCAGCGCAGGCCGCTGGCGCCTGCCCGGCGAAGCCAGTCGAGCACGGCGGGGCGGCCGCGCAGCGCGGCGAGCGCCGTGAAGTTCGTCAGCGTGGTTCCGGTGAGCGGCTGCGCCAACGCGCCGCCGCGCGCAAACTCCGGCTGCAGCATCTCGTCCAGCGTGCTCGGCACACGCACGGGCCGGTCGGTGCGGTGCAGGATGACGCGAGCACGGGCGGCGAAGCCGTGCCAATGGTGCGCGGGGTCGCGAAAGGCCGCCGGCAGGTCCGCGGCGCTCGGCGAATCGTAGGCCGCAGTCAATCCTTCCTGTTTGAGGCGAATCGTCTGGGCGATTTCGTTGTTCCAGAAGACGTCGGCGCGCGGGTAGGCGGCTTCGGCGCGGATGCGCTGCACCATGCCGACCGTCTTGTTGCGCTCCACGTCGTACTGCGCCTGCACCGTGAGCCCGGTGGCGCGTTCGAACTCGGCGATCAAGGGCTCGGAGAACTCCTGATCCAGCGAACAGTAGACGACGAGGTCCGGCGCGCGCCCGCAGGCGCCGGCGCCCGCCGCGAGCACGAGAAGCGCGCCGTGCACCAGGGAACGGAGTGCGCGCGGCATGCGGGCAAGGTACAGCAAGGCGCGTGCCGCCGCCGCCGTGCGGTCGGCGGCGGAAAATGTTCCGTGGCGGGAACGCCGCGGGGGAGGGTGGAGCGGCGGCGGCGGCTGCGCCTACAATGCGGGGCCGCGCGACTCCACCGGTCGCGCCGTTTGCCGCATGACCGTGACCCTGCCCCCTCTGCGACTGGCCGCGCGCATGTCCCGCCTCGGGACGGAAACCGCGTTCGAGGTCCTGGCCCAGGCGAAGGCCCTGGAAGCCCAGGGCAAGAGCGTCGTCCACCTTGAAATTGGCGAACCCGACTTCGACACGCCGAAGAACGTGGTGGAAGCGGGCGTTGCCGCCCTGCGCGGCGGCTGGACGCATTACGGGCCGGCGGCCGGACAACCCGACGTGCGCGCGGCCGTCGCGCGCTACGTCGGCGGCATGCGCGGAGTGAAGGTGGGCGCCGACGAAGTGGTGGTAGTGCCGGGCGGCAAGCCCATCCTGCTCTACGCCATGACGGCGCTGGTGGATCGGGGCGACGAGGTCCTCTGTCCGAACCCGGCCTATCCGATCTACGAATCGCTGGCGCGCTTCGTCGGCGGCACGGTGGTGCCGGTGCCGATCCGCGAGTCCAACGGCTTCGCCCTGGATCCGGCCGACCTCATCTCCAAGATCAACGCGCGCACGCGCATGGTGGTGCTCAACTCGCCGGCGAACCCGACCGGCGGCGTCACGCCGCGCGCGGCCTTGCAGGAGGTGCTCGAAGCGCTCAAGGCGTGGCCGGACGTCTGGATCTTGTCCGACGAGATCTACGGCCGGTTGCTGTACGACGGCGCCGAACACTTCAGCCCGCTGCAGGATCCGGAGGTGCGCGACCGCGTCATCCTGCTCGACGGCTGGTCCAAGACCTACGCCATGACGGGCTGGCGTCTCGGCTTCGGCGTCATGCGGCCGGATCTGGCGGCGAGTTTCGCCAAGCTCATGATCAACTCGAACTCCTGCACCGCGTCCTTCTCGCAGCGCGCCGGCATGGAAGCGATCACGGGCGATCAGGCGCCCGTGGATGCGATGCGCGCCGAGTTCGACCGGCGCCGCAAGCGCATGGTGGCGCTGCTCAACGACATTCCGGGCGTCAGTTGCCACATGCCGGTCGGCGCCTTCTACGTGTTCCCGAACGTGCAGTCCTTCGGCCTCAAGGCGAAGGAACTCCAGGACCGGATCCTCAAGGAGGCGGGCGTCGCCTGCCTGGCCGGCACGGCCTTCGGCTCCTTCGGCGAGGGCTACCTGCGCTTCTCCTACGCCACCTCGATGGAAAACATCGAGGAGGGCGTGCGGCGCGTGCGCGCCTTCCTCGAGAAGCTTCCGCGTCGCTAGCCGCGACCCCAGCCATGGCCCAGCGCCTCGCCGATTTCCGCTCCGACACCGTGACCAAGCCGACGGCGCGCATGCTGGAGGCGATGCCGCGCGCCGCCGTCGGCGACGACGTGCTCGGCGACGATCCGACCGTCCAGAAATTGGAGCGGCGCTTCGCCGAGATGTTCGGCAAGGAGGCGGCCTTGTTCATGCCTTCGGGCACCATGGCGAACCAGTGCGCCGTCGCCGCGCACATCGTCCCAGGGGAGGAGGTCGTGGTGGAAGCGCACGCCCACACCTTCGTCTACGAGGGCGGGGGCCTTGCGCGCATCGCCGGCGCGCACGTGCGCACTCTCGACGGCGAGAACGGGCGCTACCACCTCGGCCAGCTGGTGCACGCCATCCGCCCGGCCTCGGTACACATGCCGCGCACCGGCCTGATCTGCGTCGAGCAGACCCATCTCTTCAGCGGCGGCGCCATCCTGCCGCTCGATTATCTGCGCGAG
>CAZDMB010000211.1:0-4546 GCA_964506175.1 uncultured Planctomycetales bacterium
CTCGCCGCTCGGCGTGATGTGCCCGACCTTGGTGAAGAGATGGAACTCCTTCCGGCGCTGCGCGATCGCCGTGCCGATCAGGACTTCGGATTCGGCGTAGCACTCCGCGGTGTCCACCACGTTCAGGCCCGCGTCGAGCGCCGCGCCGAGCAGCTTGTCGGCCGCGGCCTGGTCCACGCCTTCGTAGCCGATCTCCGCGCCGCCGAAGCCGAGGATGCCGACGACCATGTCGGTCTTGCCGAAGCGGCGATGCTCCAGCGCGGGGCCGTCCTGCGGCGGCGCGCCCTGGGCCGGCTCCTGCCGGAAGGCCGGCGCGCTCCGCGCGACGGCGGCGAGTCCGAGAAAGGCGCCGGCACCGCTCACGCGGTGCAGGAACTCACGGCGGCTGGAGTCTTTGGCGTGCATGGGAGCAGTCCGGACGGGGGTCAAAGCAGGGTAATGGGTCCGGGCCTCCTGCCGTGCGGGAATCCCGCCGGAGGGCGCGCTGCGCGGATGAGGCGCGCGGCGGCGATCCTACGCTGGTCAGGGCAGAGGGTCCGCCGAGGCGGGCCGCCGCCACCCCATGGAACCGCTCCCCCGACTCGCCCTCCGCCGCCTCGCGGCTTTCCTCGCCTGCGGCGCCCTCGCCGGCGCCGCCTCGGCGCAGACCATCTACGTGGACACCTCCGCCGACACCATCGATTTCGGCGGCCTGCAACAGGTGGCGGACCTGCCGGGTCCGGACGGCAAGATCTCCTTGCCGGAGGCCGGCCTCGCCTCGGACAACACGCCGGGCGTCCAGACCATCGGCTTTCACATCCCGCAGAGCGACTGGGACTACCAGTGGCTCTTTCCGGGGCGCGCGGTGCTGCGCCCCTTCCTCGGTTTCCGCGTGTTCGACACCGCCATTCTCGACGGCACCACGCAGACGGCCTTCACCGGCGAAACCAATCCGGACGGCGGCGCCGAGGTGGTCATCTGGCAGGAGAGTTACCTGATCGACAACGTCGGCGGCGCGATGTTCGGCTTCGATCACTCGAGCATCCACCTCAGCGGCGGCTCGGGCAACGTCGTGCGGTCCAACACCAGCACCAACATCGAGCTCTACGACTCCCACGACAACCTGATCGGCGGCGCCGGTCCGGGAGAGGGCAACGTCGGCAGTTTCGTGATCCAGGTGGATCGCTCGAACGGCAATCGCGTGCTGGGCAACACGGTCAGCCGCGTGCGCATCCTGGGCTGGGTGGGCGGCGGGCAGACGGCGCTCAACAACCGCGTCGGCGGGCCGCTGCCGGGCGAGCGCAATCTCATCGTCGGCTTCGGCACCTGGAACAGCGAAGGCGTGCCCGGCGGCTACGCCGTCGAAGTGTTCGACACCGCCGGCACCATCCTCGAGAACAACCAGATCGGCACCACGCCGGACGGGCTGCAGCAGGGGCACGGGGCCACGACCACCGGCGTGCTCTTCGAGGGCGAGAATTCCGGCGTTCTCCTCCGCGGCAATCGCATCGCCGGCATCCTGGGCCGCGGCATCGGCCCGCACTTCTTCGGGCTGATCGGCACCGGGGTCAGCATCGTCGGCACCGGCGACGGCATCACGCTGCAGGGCAACACCTTCGGCCTGGACGCCAACGAGCAGCCGCTGCTCGGCAGTGTCACCGGCATCTCGACCACGAACTATTACCTCGGGCCCGTGCAGCACCTGGTCATCGGCGGGCCGGGCGCCGGCGAGGCCAACGAGATCGCCGGCCAGTTGGACGCGGGCATCGTCGTCGCCAACTCCTACGCGGGCGTCCGCATCAGCGGCAACTCGATCCACGACAACGGCGGACTCGGCATCGACCTGATTCCGCCCAGCTTCCAATCCGGCGTCACCGACAACGACCCCGGGGATCTGGACACCGGCGGCAACGGGTTGCAAAACTTCCCGGTCCTGACGGAGGCGCTGCGCGCCGGCAACGGAGTGGTGGTGCGCGGCACCCTGGACAGCGCGCCGAATCGCGCCTACCGCGTGGAAGTATTCGCCAATCCGGCCTGCGATCCATCGGGGCACGGCGAAGGCGAAGTCTTCCTCGGCTTCGCCGATCTCCTCACCGACGCGGCCGGCGCCGGCGCGTTCAGCCTGAGCTCCGCGACGGCGGTTCCGCCCGGGTGGGTGGTCGCGGCCACCGCCACCGACACCGTGAGCGGCGACAGTTCCGAGTTCTCCGCCTGCGCCGACCTCCTGGACGGCTTCCGTCTGGAGGCGAGTCCGCTGGTGCGCGGCCAGGTGGCCACCCTCGGCGTGCAGCAGGCGATTCCCGGCGAGCGCGTGGACTTCCTCTACAGCCTGCGCGGCGTGGGCGCGGGCCCCTGTCCGCCGCTGCTCGGCGGCGTCTGCCTGGATCTGCTGGCGCCGGTGGTGCGGCTCGGCGACGCGCGCGCGGACGCGCTGGGCACCGCCAGCCTGATCGTCAACGTCCCGACCGGCGCGCCGCTGGTGGCCGTCCACCTGCAGGCCGTGGCCCGCCGCGGCGCCGGCGGCGTGGACTCCGTGAAGTCCAACACCGTCAGCGCCGTGATTCAGCCGTGATCGCTGCTAGAGCGTGACGGTGTTCGAAGTCGTGCAGGAGGAGATGTCCACCGCCTGCACGGTGAGGCCGCACACGCTCGCCGGCGCGTTGAAGTTGATGATCAGCGTCCCCGCGCCGTTCGCCGGCTGCGTGGTCGCCAGCGTGGGAGCCGTGCCGAAGATCGAGACGATGCCCAACACGATCCCGGTGCAAGGCGTGCCGTTGTAGGTGTAACTCGACGGGACGCCGTAGAGGACCGCCACCTGGCCGTTGGGGGTGGCGCCGTTGATGGTCAGCGTCATCGGGCCCGGGCAGACGCCGGACTTGGTGAGCGTGACGACGGGAGCGTTGCTGCTCGCCGGCATGCAGGGGGAGAACGGCGCGGTGAGCGCCGGCGCGGCCAGCGCGAGGGTGAGGAAGAGGGACATGGGATGGACCCGGTGGGTGGGTGAACGGGCTTGCGCCCGGGATCAGGCTATCCAGAATTCCAAGCCCCGCCGGGTGGCGCCGCCGCCGGCGCCTTGGCGCGTTAGGCTGGTGGGCATGAGTGCCCCCGCATCCCGGGGCGGCTGGACGCGCCTGGGCTGGGCCGTCCTCGCCGCCGCCGCCTCCGGGCTGACGGGACAGTGCGCCCCAGCTCTGGCGCCGGCTCCGGCGCCGGCCAAGCCGGCCGATCCCGCCCTCGCCCTGGTGCAGCAGCATTGCGGCAAGTGCCACGACGGCGCCCTCGCCAGCGCCGTTCCCGGAGCCCTCGCCGTCTTCAACCTGGCCGAAGATCCATGGCAGGCGCGCATGGACGCCCGGCGCTGGGACCAATTCCTGGGCCGCTTCCGCGGCATGAATCAGGTGTCGGCGGAGGAGCGCGCGCAGATCGAAGCGATGGTGCGCGGCATGCGCGGCTAGCGCGCCGCCTTCAGAGCAGAATTTCTTCGACCACGCGCGCTTCCTCGACGCCGGTCAATTTGGCGTTCAAGCCGCGGAAGGGGTAGCTCAGGCGGGTGTGGTCGATCCCGGCGCAGTGCAGGATCGTGGCGTGGAGATCGCGCAGATGCACCGGGTCGGCGACGACGTTGTAGCAGAAGTCGTCGGTCACGCCGTATTCGATGCCGCCGCGCACGCCGCCCCCCGCCAGCCACACGGTGAAGCAACGTCCGTGGTGGTCGCGGCCGGCGCCGGGATCGCCGAGGGCGCCCTGGCTGTAGACGGTGCGGCCGAACTCGGTGGCGAACACCACCAGGGTGTCCTCGAGCATGCCGCGCTCCGCCAGATCCTGGATCAGGGCGGCCGACGGCTGATCCACGTCGCGGCACTGGTTGGGCAATTGCGCCGCGAGCGCGATGTGCTGATCCCAGCCGCGGTGGAACAACTGCACGAAGCGCACCCCGCGCTCCAGCAGACGGCGTCCGAGCAGGCAATTGGCAGCATAGCTGCCCGGCTTGCGCGCATCGGGGCCGTAGCGCTCGAGCGTCGCCGCCGGCTCCGCGCTCAGGTCGGCGAGTTCGGGCACGGAGACCTGCATGCGAAAGGCCATCTCGTAGGCCTGGATCCGCGCCAGGGTCTCGGGATCGCCGTGCTCCGCGGCGCCCAAGGCGTTGAGTTCGGCGAGATCGTCCAACTGGCCGCGCCGGTGCTCGCGACTGATGCCCGCCGGGTTGCTGAGGAACAACACCGGATTGCCGCCGGGGCGCAGGCCGACGCCTTGGTGGGAGGAGGGCAGGAAGCCGTTGTTCCACAGGCGCGAGAAGATCGGCTGCCCGGGATTCTTGCCGGAGCCTTGCGACACCATGGCGATGAAAGCCGGCAGATTGGCGTTCTCGCTGCCGAGGCCGTAGCTGAACCAGGATCCCATGCTCGGATACCCCGGCAACTGGTTGCCGGTGTTCATGAAGGTGATCGCCGGATCGTGGTTGATCGCCTCCGTGTGCGTGGACTTGATGATGCACAGGCGGTCGGCAACCTGCTGCAGATGCGGCAGCAGATCGCTCAGCCAGAGTCCGCTCTGGCCGCAGTTGCGT
>CAZDMB010000212.1:0-4522 GCA_964506175.1 uncultured Planctomycetales bacterium
CGTGGTCAGCGGCGCCTCCAAGACCTTCAGCGTGACCGGCTGGCGGATCGGCTGGGTGGTGAGCCCGCCGCGCCTCACCGCCGGCATCCGCAAGGTGCACGACTTCCTCACGGTGGGCGCGCCTGCCCCCCTGCAGGAGGCGGTGGCCGAAGCCATGGCCTGGCCCGACGCGTATTTCGACGGCATGCGCGCGGAGTACCGCGAGCGGCGCAGCACGATGGTCGCCGGACTGCGGGCGGCCGGCTTCGACTGCGAGGAGCCGGACGGCGCCTACTACGTGATGGTCGACGTCCGGCGCTTCCAGCGACCGGGAGAGAACGACGTCGCCTTCGCCATGCGCCTGATCGAGGAAGCCGGCGTCGCCACCGTGCCCGGCTCGTCCTTCTTTGCGCGTCCGGAGGACGGCGCCCATCTGGTGCGCTTCTGCTACGCCAAGAAACAGGAGACGCTGCGCGCGGCATGCGCGCAGCTCGCGGCATGGTCGCGGCGCGCCGGCTGAGCGCGAGCGCGGCGCTGACCGCGCTGCTGGGCGCCGCCGCCTGCGGGCACGGCGGGCCCGTCGGCGCGGACGCGCGCCTGGCCGAACTGGCGGCGGCGCGCCGCCAGAGCGCGACGCCGCCGGCGGGCCCGCCCGGGCATCTGCGGGCGCTCGGCACGATCAGTTTCCCCGGCGAGCGCGGCCCGATCACCCAATCCCTGGAACTGTGGTGCGCCGGCGCCGATCGCGCGCGCTACGTGATGACCGCCGCCAACGGCGCGCGCAACGTCTTCCTGCTGGACGCGGGACGGGCGTGGGTCTCCACCAGCCCGGCGGAGTGGCGCGACTATGAAGCAGCCGAGCTCGCCGCCGAGGCGGCGGTGCGCTGGGAACTGCTGCGCTTTCCGTGGGGCTGGGAAGCGGAGATCGCCGCTGCGCCCGCGGCGCGGATCTTCGCGCGCGCCACGCCCGTCGGCGAGATCAGCATCGAACTGGCTGCGGATGGCAGACCGGCCGCCGGCGCCTGCGCCGGGGTGCGCGCCGCCGTGCAGGACTGGTCCACGGGCGACGGGCGCGCCCTGCCCGCCGCGTGGAGTTGGTCGGGACCGTCGGGACGGCGGGAAGAATCGTTCCACGAGTTGCGCGACGACGCGCGGTTCTTCGACGAGGCCTTCCGTCCGCCCGCTGCGGGCGGACGCGTGCGCGCCGAGGCGAGCGAACGCCTCGGCGTCATCGCCGGCCGCCTCTGGACCTTCGCCGCCGCCCCGGCGGAGGCGCCGATGGACGCGCCGTCCTGGTGGCGGCATGGCGCCACCCGCGCTGCGGCCGTGCTTCTGCCTCCCGAGGCCGCGGCGCCCGCCGACGGCATCGCCGCTCCGGGCGAGTGGTGGCTGCGCTGGAGTTTTCTCGGCACCGCCGCGGACGCGCAGCAGGACGGCGAGCAGGCGCTGCGCGTGGCCCAGCAGGCCGGCCTCGAGCCGGAGGGCGAGGTGTGGGTGCGCGAAACGCCGGCGGATGAGCGGACGCGCGGCCAGATCGTGCTGCTGCCGGTGCGCCAGCCGCCGCGCTGATCAGCCGCCCAGCGGAAGTTCTCGCGGGCCGGCGGAAGGCGAGAACCACATCACTTCCGTGTCTCGGCCGCTGGCCGCGCGGTAGTCGCGGGGCACGCGCGCCGTGAACTCCGCGCGCGCGGCCGGCTCGACCAGCGCCACGACGCAGCCGCCGAACCCCGCGCCGGTCAGGCGGGCGCCCCAGCAGCCGGGAACGGCGGCGGCGACGGCCGTGAGGGCGTCGAGCTCCGGAGTGGAGACCTCGTACAGGTCGCGCAGCGAGGCATGCGTCGCGAGCATCAAGCGGCCGAAGGCGGCGAGATCGTGCGCGCGCAGCGCGGCGGCGCCTTGCTGCGTCCGCCGGTGCTCCGCGACCACGTGGCGGACGCGCCGCAGCAGAGTGCCCGGCAGGAGCGAGGCCAGGCGCTCCAGGTCGGCGGCGGCGACGTCGCGCAGGCAGCGGACCTCCGGCAGCGGGCCGCGCAAGAGGGCGAGCGCCTCGGCGCACTCGGCGACGCGGCGGTTGAAGGCGGAGGACACCAGGTCGCGCGCGAGGCCGCTGTCCATCACCGCCACCAGCGCCCGCTCCGAGTTGAGCGGCAGATGCTCGCTCGTGCGCGCCAAGCAGTCGAAGTGCAGTACCGAGTCGGCGCGGCCGAGCCAGATGGCGGTCTGGTCCAGCAAGCCGCAGCGGACCCCGACGTACTCGGTCTCCGCCGCGTGCGCGAGTTGAATGCAGGCGTCGTCCGCGGGCGCGCGGCCGAGCAGGCGCGCGAGCGCGTAGACCGTCACGCACTCGACGCTGGCCGAACTGCTGAGCCCCTTGGCCATCGGCAGGTCGGCGCTCAACTGCACCTCCAAGCCGGGCAGCGGCCCCCAAGCCCGCATGGTCGACCACACCGCGCCTTCGAGGTAGGCGGACCAGCCGCGCGCCCGCCCCGGCCGCAGCGCCGCCAGCGGGAGGGCGACCGCCTGCTCCGGAAACTGCTCCGAAGAGGCGCGCAGCATGCCGTCGGACCGCAAGGCCGCCAACGCATAGGTGCCGCGCGACAAGGCGACCGGCAGCACGCAGCCGCCGTTGTAGTCCATGTGCGCGCCCAGCAGGTTGGCGCGGCCGGGGGCGAAGAAGGCCCGCGGCCGCAACTCGGGCGCGCTCGCGGCAAAGCGCTCGCGCAGGCGCACCACCAAGGGAGGCGAGACCGACACCGGCGGGAAGGTTACGATGTCCCGCGCCTGTCGCGCGCCCGATGGACCTCCGGCTGCTTCCACTCCTTCTCGCCAGCGTCGCGCCGCAGGAGCGCGCCCCGGCCGAGCTGCTCGACCGCGTCGTGCTGCGCCAGGAAGGCAAGGACTACACCGCGCGGCAAGTCGTGGACGCGGCGGCGCGTTGGGATGCCAGCCTGCGGCCGACCCTCGAGGCCGATCCGGCCTACCTGCGCCTCTACCTCGATTCGCCGGTCTTTCTCGAGCAGACCCGCGCCTTCAGCGACGCGCTGTTGGCCGCGGCGGATGGCGCGCCGGAGGCCAGCGCCGAACAGATCAACCGGGAAGCCCTGGCTTGGGCGGCGGACCACGGCCTGCGCGCCGACGCCGCGGCGGCGTTGGCGCACGCCGGCATCGAGATCGAAACCCGCGCGCGGTTGATCGCGGCGCAACCGGACGGTTTCGGCGCCAACGAGCTGCGGCAGCACATGCTGCGCTCCGTGCCGGAGTTCTTCGGCCAGCTGCAGATCGCGTGGATGCGCGTGCCCCTGGTGGACGTCCAGACGGGCGCGGCCTTCGGCGAGGGCCAACGGCGCGCGATCTACGAGCTGCTCGACGGCATCGGGCGCGCCCTGCGCGCGGGCACCACGGATTGGGACAAGGCGCTCGAGGAAATCACCGCCGACGCGGATCTTCATGCGCGCGGCGGCCCGGTCGGCATTCTCGATCGCACGATGACCGGCCGCTACGAGGAGGAGTTCCTGCGGCCGTTGTTCGACGACCTCGGCTTTCGGCGCCCGGAGGGCGCGCTGCTGCGCGGCCCGATCCTGACGCCCCGCTGGGCCTACCTCGTGCGCGTCGAGGCCCTGGTCGTCTCCGGCGTGGTCGATCTCGAGCGGGTTCGCCCGCGCGTCGAGCGCTCGCTGCGCGAACATCTGCTGCGGCAGGTGCTGGCGGAGCTGGGCGCCGGCACCGAGCGCAAAGTGCTGCTGCCGCTGGCCGCATGAGCGCCCCGGTACTCGAGTTGCGCGAATTGGTGGTGCGTTACGGCGCGTTCACCGCGCTGCACGGGGTTTCCGCCACCTTCGCGGGCGGCGCGCTCGGCTTGCTGGGACCGAACGGCGCCGGCAAGTCCTCGATGCTGCGCGCCATCCTGGGCCTGGTGCCGCCTTCCTCCGGCACGGTCGCGGCCTTCGGCGAGCCGGTGCGTCGCGCCGGACCCGCCCTCCGGCGCCGCTTCGGCTACATGCCCGAGCGCGACTCCTACGTCGGCGGGATCAGCGGCGTGCGCGGCCTGGCCCATTTCGCGGAAGTCTGCGGCCTGCCGCCGGAGGAATCCATGATGCGGGCGCACGACCTGCTGCACTTCGTCGGCCTCGGCGAGGAGCGCTATCGCGAAGTCGGCACCTACTCCGTCGGCATGCGCCAGCGCTACAAGTTGGCGGCCGCGCTGGTGCACGATCCTGACATTCTCTTTCTCGACGAACCGACCAACGGCCTGGACCCGCAAGGACGCCGCCGCATGCTGGATCTGATCCATCGCGTGCGGACCGAGCACGGCAAGCACCTGATCCTGGCCAGCCACCTGCTGCCGGACGTGGAGCGACTGTGCGACCAAGTGTGGGTGCTCGACCGCGGCCGCATGGTCAAGACGGGAACCCTGGCGGAGTTGACGGAGGCGGCGCGCGGCGCCAAGCGCGTGCGCGTGGCGGGCGATCGCATGGCTGCCTTCCGCCAGGCCGCTCAGGCGGCGGGCCTCGGAGTGGAGCCGGGCAAGGCGGAAGGCGAGGTG
>CAZDMB010000213.1:0-4450 GCA_964506175.1 uncultured Planctomycetales bacterium
GATCGGCGCCGAGGGCGCCTCCGTCGTGGGCAGCGGCCGCATGTTGACGTTGCGCGTGGTGATGGTGCCGTCGGCGCCGCTCCAGGAGACGAAATCCTGATGCACCCAGACGTCGAAGCCGCCGGGCGCCTGCACGCGCGCCCAGGGCGTCTTGACCTCGATCACGCGCAGCGGCGTGCCGGTCGGCAGTTCGGCGACCACGGGACTGCGGGCGTCGAAGAAGGCGCGCGCGCGGGCGCGCTCGGCGGAGACGCGCGCCGGGCGCGGCGCGGCGTCCTGCGCCGGAGCCGCGGAAGGCGTCGGCAAGAATGCGAGGGTGAGGGCCGCAAGCATGGGTTTCCGAGCCCAGTCTGGCGCGCGCGCCGGACAGGTTCAACCGCCGCGCTCCTCCCCGGCCGCGGCTATCCTCCGGGCTGCTCGTCCCCATGGAATCCGCCCTATTCGCCCTTGCCGGCCTGGCTCTCGGCGCCCTGCTCGGCTGGGCCCTCGGCGCGCGGGGCACGGCCGAGGCCCGCGCCCGCGCCGAGGAGAAGGACAAGGCCATCGAGTTGCAGCGGCGCACGGCCGAGGACCTGCGGCGGGAGCTGGACCAGTCCTTCCAAGTGCTCGCGGCCGCCGCGCTCAAGCAGAACGCCGATCACTTGCTCACCGTGGCCGGCGAGAAATTCGCCCCCTTCGACCAGCAGCTCAAAGACCTGCGCAAGGCCACGGAAGAACTGGAGCAGAAGCGCGCCGGCGCCTACGGCTCGATGCGGCAGCAGCTCGAGGAGCTGAAGTCGAGCACCAGCGAGCTGCGGAGCCAGAGCGAAAAACTCTCCACGGCCCTGCGCGGATCCTCGCAGGCGCGCGGGCGCTGGGGCGAGTCCACGCTGCGGCGCCTGGTCGAGCTGGCGGGCATGGAGCAGCATTGCGACTTCGACGAACAATCCGCGACCGCCAGCGGCGCGCGACCGGACCTGGTGGTGCGGCTGCCTGGCAAGGGCGCGATCCCGGTGGACGCGAAGGTGCCGCTCGCCGCCTACCTCGATGCCGAGAACGCCGCGGAGGAGGACCTCCGCCGTCGGCTGCTCGAGCAGCACGCCGCCGCGCTCAAGAGCCACGTGCGCGAGTTGGCGCGCCGCGACTACGCGCGCGAGATCGGCGGGCAGGTGGACTTCACCATCCTGTTCGTGCCGGGCGAGCCGTTCGTCGCCGCCGCGTTCCGCGCGGATCCGGAACTCTTCGACTGGGCCCTCTCCCAGCGCGTGCTCATCGCCAGCCCGGTGACCCTGCTGGCGCTGTTGCGCACCGTGCGCATGAATTGGGATCACGTCGCGGTCGAGAGGAACGCCCAGGAGATCCGCGACGCGGCACTCAAGTTGGTCGAGGCCGCCGCGGTCTTCTACGAACACTTCGAGAAGGTCGGAGCCGGACTGGGCCGCTCCGTGGATGCCTACAACAAGGCCGCGCGCTCCTACGAGTCGCGCCTGCAGCCGCGCGCCCGTCACCTGGCCGAACTCGGGCTGGGCGAGGCGGCGCGGCTGCCGGAACTTCCGCCGCTCGGTGAGGCTCCGCGCGAGCGCGAAGCCGGCGCCTAGGGCCCCGCCGTCAGGAACTGCGCTTGGCGTTCCAGCGGGGCGGCTTCTGCCACCAGAGCTGGAAGCGCGTCATGAAGTCCGCCCCGAAGGCGCCCTCCAGCAGAGCGGCCGCCTGCTCCGGCGCCAGGCTGCTGCGGCCGCCCGCGGGCTGCTGCCGGGAGTAGGCGTCCTGCACCGCCAAGAGGAAGGCGGCGAAACGCTCCGGCTCGGCGTCGAGACCGTAGGTGGCGAAAGCGAAGGACAGGCGCGCGCCCTCGTCCTGGTACGGCCGCGCGCTGTAGGCGAACAGCGCCGCCAGGTCTTGTTGCGCGGCCACCACTCTCTGCGTCTCCTTGCCGCGCCATTCCTTGTGCGAGGCGGCGGTGACGAACCCGTCGCGATACCAATTGGCCCACACCTCTCCCCAGGCGCCGTCCTCGCCGGCGGTCGCGATGCCTTCCGTCAGCCACAGTGGCAGCTCGCCGAAGCGGCGCGCCAGTTCCAGATGCGCCAGCGAGTGCGCGAGCGAGTGATCGGCGCGGGCCTCCTTCTGCACCTTCTCGTCGTGGAAGTAGACCGTCAGCGGCGGCGCGTACAGCGTGAAGCCGGTGGTGGCGGCCGAGCGCTGCATGAACTCCGCCTGGCTGGGCGCCGCCGCCGCGATCGCCGCGCAAAGGCCGGAGTAGAGTCTGGGGCTGCGCAGCAGGATGCCGCAGAGTTGCGCCTCCTGCGGCGCGGGCGGCGCGCCGAAGGCGCGATCCAGCCGGGCCAGCACCGCCGTCGAACGCTTGACCGCCTCGCGCGCGTCCGCGGCGCTGAAGTCCGAGCGGATCTGCAAGCGTCCGTCGGGCGAGGCCGCGTCCGCGAGGCGCGTTTCGCCGGCGGCCCAGGCATCCACGGCGGCGCGAATGGCGAGGGCCTCCCTGGCGACCTGCGCCGAAACCGAGGAGTCCGCGGCGGGCGTCGCCGGGCCCGGGTCCTCCGCCGGATCCTGCGGGCGGAGGGCGGCGAGCGCGAGCAGCAGGGCGAGGTTCATGCGGAGCGCATCCTTTACGCCGGTCGCGTTGGTCGGGTTGCGGGAAATCCCTCAGCGCGGCGCATCGAGCAAGGCTTGCAGGCGGCGCTCGATGGCGGCGTTGTTGCGACGCGCCTCCTGCAGCAGATCTTCCGCCTCGCGCGTGCGCGCGCTCATGCATTCGAGCTCGGCCTCGGACAGGCGGCCGCGCCGCGCCTCCTCCAGTAGGAGCGCGAGCTCGTCGTCCGGCCAGAGCTCGCGCACCAGGCCGGCGGCGCGATCGACGAGATCGCGGAACTCGACCGCCTGCGGGTCGCCGCCGAGTTCGCGCGCCAACCGGCGCGCCTGTTCACGCAGCAGCTCGAACGCGTCGCCGCGCGCGTGCACGCTGCGGCGCAGGAATTCCGCGAACTGCGCGACGGCGCCGTCCAGGCGCAGGCGCGGGCTGGCGAGTTCCCAGCTGCTGCGCACGTCCGCCGCCCGCAGGGTGCTCGCGAGTTCGCGATACTCGCGCTCGCCATCCGGCCGCCAGCGCAGGCGCAGGGTGGCCAGGCGCCCCGCTCCGTCGGCGCCCGGCACGAGCCGCACCTCGTAGAGCGCCACCATCGCGTGCCCGGCGCCGATCTCGCCGGCGTCCACGCGCTCGTTGCGGAAATCCGCGTCCGCCAAGGCCCGATTCTCGTAGCCGAGCTGACGCCACTCCTGGACGGTGCTCGGGTCGAACTCGAGCTGCACGCGCGCTTCGCGCGCCACCACCTGCATGGCGCCGGTGAAGCCGTCCACGAGCACGCGCTTGGCCTCGTCCATGCCGTCGACGTAGTGGCAGCTGCCCTGGCCCTCGTCGGCCAGCCGCTCGAGAAAGACGTCGTTGTGATTGCCCATGCCGACGCCGATCGTGGTCAGATCGACCGCCGCCTCGGCGCTGCGGCGCACCTGCTCCAGGATGCGCGCCTGGTCGGTCTCGCCGGTGTTGGCCACGCCGTCCGAGGCCAGCACCACGCGGTTGACGGCCCCTTGGCGGAAGGCGCGCTCCGCCATGGCGTAGCCGCGCAGCAGTCCGTCCGCCGCGTTGGTGCTGCCGCCGGAGTCCAAGCCGCGCAGGGCTTCGCGGATCTTCCAGCGCTCGGCGCCTGCCGTGGGCTGCAGCACCTCGTGCGCGCTGTCATCGAAGGCGACGATGCCGATGGTGTCGTCGTCGCGCACCTGATCCACCAACAGGCCCAAGGCCTCGCGCACCAGGCCGAGGCGGCCCTCCTGCGCCATGGAGCCGGACTTGTCGACCACGAAGACGAGGTTGAGCGGCTTGCGCGCCGCGCGCGTCACTTCGCGCGCTTTGATGCCGCAGCGCAGCAGCAAGTGGCCGGCCGGAGCGTAGGGCGTCGGCGCGGCTTCGAGGCTGAGGGCGAAATCGCCCGTTGGCGGGGGCGGCAGCTCCTGGTCGAAGGAATTGACGAATTCCTCCGTGCGCACCGCGGCCTTGGGCGGCAGCACTCCGCGCTGCAGGTAGCTGCGGGTCAGGGCGTACGAGGCGGTGTCGACGTCGGCGGCGAAAGTCGACAGCGGGTCCTCGGCGGCACGCACGACGGCGTTGTCCCCGTAGTAGCGGAAGAACATCGCGCGCGGCGTCTCGCCCTCGCGGCGGCGCAGGTAGCCGAGGAGCTCGGCGTCGGCGTAGCGCCGGCCGTATCCGTCCGTGATCTCACAGCGGGCGGAGAGGGCGCCGCGCGCGGCCGCGCCGCCGCCGCCGCCACCCGCAAGTTCGCGCGCACCCAGATCGCGGCTCAGGCCGAGCTCGTCCTGCTTGGAGTGACCGCGCGCGTCCTTGTCGGCGAGGTCGTCCTTCTCGGCGACCGTCGCGGGATCCCAGGCGAGATCCTTG
>CAZDMB010000214.1:0-4416 GCA_964506175.1 uncultured Planctomycetales bacterium
TTGACGGTCTTGGTCACCAGCCGCCGCCACCGCCGCCGCCGAAGCCGCCGCCGCGCGGGCCGCGCGCCGGGCGCTCCTCGCGGGGACGGGCTTCATTGACGCGCAGAGCGCGACCACCCATGTCGCGACCGTTCAGTTCGCCGATCGCTTTCTGGGCCGAGGAGTCGTCCATCTCGACGAAACCGATGCCGCGGGAGCGGCCGGTGTCGCGGTCGATGATGACCTTGGCGGATTGAATGCTGCCGTAAGGCTCGAACATGGAGCGGAGTTCCGCGTCCGTGACGGAGTAGGGCAGGTTGCCCACGTAGATGTTCATGTTGTCTCTTCTTGCAGGTCCACCCGAGTTTTCTCAGTGTTCCGATGAAAACCACTCTCGGGCGGGATTCTGATCGGGAGCCCTAGGGCTCGTTACGCGAGGATTATAGCGGTCAAGACCCCCTGATACGCCTCATTTGGTCTAATCCCGCACCGTGGGGGATGCCCGCACCCGCTTCGAGGAACAGCTCCGGGCCGCCCCGGACCGCAGCGGGGTCTACCTGTTCCGGGGGCCCGCCGGGGAGGTGCTCTACGTCGGCAAGGCCCGCAGCCTCCGGAAGCGGGTCCTGGCGTACTTGCGCGAGGGCGGGGACGGCCGGGCGCGCCTGAAGGAACTTCTCGACCGGGCGGCCGACGCCGAATACCGCGTCACGGATTCGGAGCAGGAGGCCATCCTGCTCGAGGACCGCCTGGTCAAGCATTTCCAACCGCCGTTGAACGTCCTCCTCAAGGACGACAAGTCCTTTCTTCTGGTGGCGCTGGACCTTTCCCATCCCTTCCCGCGCCTCGGCCTCGCGCGGCGTCGCGGCGGATCGGGCGCCTTCTTCGGACCCTACCCCACCGCCGGCACGGCGCGCCGCACCAAACGCCTGCTGATGGGGGCCTTCGGCCTGCGCGACTGCTCCGATCACTCCTTCGCCAATCGCGCGCGTCCCTGCCTGAAGTTCGACGTCGGCCTGTGCTGCGGCCCCTGCGTCGGCCGGGTGACGCCGGCGGAGTACGCCGAGCGGGTGGCCGGGGCACGCGAAGTGCTCGGCGGGCGCGTGGCCGAGCGGCTGCGCGCCGAACGCGCGCGCATGGAGGAGGCCGCGGCGCGGCAGGACTATGAAATCGCGCTGCGCGCGCGCGATCGCGCCCGCGCCCTGGAGGCCCTGGCGGCGCCGCAGAAGGTCCGCCTGGAGGCGGGGCGCGACTTCGACGTGCTCGGACTCGACGAGCGCGGGCACATCGCGCTGCTGCAGTACCGCGACGGGGAATGGCTGCACACGCGCGAGGGGCGGGTGCCGCTGTGGGAGAGCCCCGGCGCGGCCGTCTCGGAAGTCGTGCGCGCGCTCTATCGCCCGGAGGCGGCGGAAGTGCCGCCCGAAGTGGTGGTGCCCGCACTTCCCGAGGACCACGAACTCCTGGTGGCCTGGCTCAGCGCGCGCGCCGGCCGCAAAGTGGCGCTGGTAGCGCCCGTGCGGGGCGAGAAGCGCGCCCTGGTGCGCATGGCGGCCTCCAATGCGCGCGCCCAGCGCGGCGAGGGCGCCAGCGCGCCGTGGGAGACGATCGCCGCACGCTTGGCGGAGATCGCGCGCTGCCCGTTGCCGGTGGTGGTGGACTGCATGGACGTCAGCCACCTGCAGGGCAGCGAGCGGGTGGCTTCGAAAGTGCGCTTCGTCGAGGGGCAGCCGGCGCGCACCGAATACCGCCACTACCTCGTCGGCGGCGGCCAAGGCAATGACGACGCCGGCGCCATGCGCGAGATGGTGGCGCGCCTTCTCAAGCGCGCGCCGGAGGAGGGCCTGCCGGACCTGCTGATCCTCGACGGCGGCCGGCCACAGCTTTCGGCGGCCCTGGAGATGCTGGCCGCTCGGAGCATCGAGTTGCCGGTCCTGGCCCTGGCCAAGGCGCGGCGCGGACGCGGCCCGGTGGCGGCCGAGGAGCGTTTGTTCCTTCCCGGCCGGCCCGATCCGGTTCTCCTGGAGCGCGGCACGCCGGAGCGCCTCTTCTGCGAACGGATCCGCGACGAGGCGCACCGCTTCGCCATCGGCTTTCACCGGCGCCGGCGCGAGAATCTGCGCCTGGTCCTCGAGCAGGTGCCCGGCATCGGTCCCAAGCGGCGCGCCACCCTGCTCGATTGGTGCGCCGGCGACCTCGGCAAGCTGCGCGACGCCGACCCGCGCGAGCTGGCGGCCCTGCCCGGCATTCCCTGGGAACTGACCGAAGCCTTGCAGGAGCACCTGCGGCGCCTGCTGCCCTGAAGGCTCAGCCGCGCGGGTGATGCAACTTGTGCAGCGCCTGCAGGGCCTCGGCCTCGACGTGCGTGTAGCGCTCGGTGGTGCGCAGGTCCGCGTGCCCGAGAAACTCTTGCACCGCGCGCAGGTCGCCTCCGCCCAGCAGCAAGTGGGTGGCGCAGGAATGCCGCAGGGTATGGGGATGGACCGGCTGACGCAGGCCGACGCGGCGCGCCGCGTCCTGCACGATGCGGAAGGCGCGGTGGCGGTCGAGCGGGGCGCCGCTGCGGGACAGCAGCACGCGATCGCTGCCGGGCGGCAGCCGCGGCCGGCCCTCCGCCAGCCAATCCTCGATGCGCGCGCGCGCGACGCCGCCGCAGGGCACCAGCCGCTCCTTCGCGCCCTTGCCGACCACGCGCATGACGCCGGCGGCTTGATCCCCGGCATGCGCGCGCAGCGAGAGGTCGCCGAGGCGCAAGCCGCAGGCCTCGGACACGCGGAGTCCGCCGCCATAGAGCAGCGCCAGCAGCGCGCGATCGCGCAGGGCCTTCCAGTCGTCGCCGGCGGGCGCGTTCGCCAACGCCAAGGCGTCCTCCGGCGACAGCACGTCCGGCAGACGATCCCACAGGCGCAGTCGGGCGCCGCCGCGGGTCGGATCGCGGCCGGACAGCAGACCCTCGCCGCGCATCCAGCGGAAGAGGCCGCGCAGGGTGGAGAGCAGGCGTTGCACCGAGGCGGGCGCCTGGCCGGCGGCGCGCAGCTCCGCCAGCATGCGCGCCAGCCGATCCGGCGTCAGATCCTCCCAACGCCTGAGACCCGCCGCCGCCAGAAGCGCGCCGGCACGCGCAAGGTCGCGGCGGTACGCGGCCATGGTGTTGGGGGCGAGGCCGGCTTCGGCGGCGAGGGCGGCCAGGTACTCCGCCCGCCGCGCATGCAGCGCCGCCGCTTTCGATTGACCCTGCTCGCCGCCCGTCCCTATGATCTTGCCCCTCTCCGTGAGGCCTCCCCTCCCAAGTTAGCGCGATGGCCCGGCTCCCGAAAGCGAAACAAACCAAGTACCGTCCGGTTCTCCTCGACATCCTGCGCCAACTCGGCGGCAAGGTGGAGCGCATGGAGGAGATGGTGCTGCTCTCCGATTCCGGCGCCTCCAGCGACGAGTCGGAGGAATTCGGCTCCGAAGGCTACATGCGGGACTTCCAACTCGGTCTGATCGAGAACGAGGACGAAATCCTGCAGAGCGTCCAGGAGGCCCTCGACCGCATCAACGGCGGCACCTTCGGCACCTGCGAATCCTGCGAAGCCCTGATTCCGGAGCGGCGTCTGCAGGTCGTGCCCTATGCGCGCTTCTGCGTCAAGTGCCAGGCCGAGTCCGAGGATGGAGCGGGCGAAGACGAGTAGCCCGGCCGCGGCCGGCGGCGCCGCCAGCCTGCGGCGGCCGTGGTTCTTCGCCCTGGTCGCCGTCCTCGTCGCCGCCGATCTCGCCACCAAGGCCTGGGCCTTCGCCGCCGTCGGCCTCGGAAAATCCGCGCCGCTGCTCGGCTCCTGGCTCTCGGTCTATTGCATCACCAATCCCGGCGGCATCTGGGGCATGCTGCAGAACATGACCCTCCCCCTCACGATCGTGCGCCTGGCGGCGGTCGTGGTGCTCCTGTTCTTCGTCAGCCGCCAGCCGCGCGCCAACCGCCTCGGCCTGTTCGTCCTCGCCCTCCTGCTGGCGGGCGCCCTCGGCAACCTCTACGACAACCTCTCGCCCTGGATGCCCTGGGCCGGCGATGGACGCGTGCGCGATTTCGTGATGGTGAACTTCGCCCAGCCCGGATGGTGGCCCGGCGCCGTGGAGTGGCCGTTCGACCCGTGGCCCATCTTCAACCTGGCCGACTCCTGCATCTTTCTCGGTTTCATCCTGCTTCTCACCGGCGTCGCCCATCTCACGGTGAAGCGGCCGGCCGCCGCCGAGTAGGATGGGGGACATGCTCGCGGTCCGCGTCGGACGCCTCGAGCTGCGCTCGCCGCTGCTCACCGCTTCCGGCACCTTCGGTCACGATCCGGCGGCGCTCGCCTTCATGGACGTCGCCGATCTCGGCGCCCTGGTCCTGAAGACCGTCACGCCCGAGGCGCGTCACGGCAACCCGCCGCCGCGCATGGCGGAGTTTCCCGGCGGCGT
>CAZDMB010000215.1:0-4350 GCA_964506175.1 uncultured Planctomycetales bacterium
CGTTGGCGCTCGTGCTCGGCTTCCGACTTGGCGGCCGCCATCAGCTCTTGCTCGCGCTCCGCCGCGCGCCGCTTGGCGTCGGCGACGGCGCGCGCCCCCTCTTGGCGGGCGTTCTCCAACTCCTGCTGCACGGACGCGCGCAGGCGCTCCGTTTCCTCGCGCGCCTTCTCGGCGGCGCCGGCCAGCTCCCGCACCTTCAACTCGCGCTCCTCCATCGCCTTGGCGATGGGCGAGAACACGAACTTCCAGAGCAAGGGCAGGGAGACCGAGAAGATCAGCAGGGTCCACCAGAAGGAAGCCGCGAGCTCCAGCGAGAAGATCTTGTCCAGACCGTTCTCTCCGGCGGCTGCGAACAGGGCGAGGTGCAACATGGCGGCGATGGGGCGAGGAGCGGGCCATGCGGGCGCGCCGGCGAGACCGGAGCGCCCGCTTCCCGCACCGTGGGGTTACTGGCGGAGCCAGAAGAGCAGCGCGACGACGATCGCGATGATCGCGGCGCCCTCGACCAGC
The DNA here is from genome assembly GCA_964506175.1 of uncultured Planctomycetales bacterium. GTDB lineage: Bacteria > Planctomycetota > UBA1135 > UBA1135 > UBA1135 > JAQBVK01. Next base: position 511 of record CAZDMB010000215.1, read on the forward strand.
ACGGCGAGCAGCAGGGCGTTGCCCTTGATGTCGCCGGCGGCTTCCGGTTGGCGCGCGATGCCGAGGCCGGCAGCGCCGCCGATCAGGCCGATGCCGATGCCGGCGCCGACCACGGCGAGGCCGGCGCCGATGGCGGCGTTGGCCAGGGAGACTTCGATGACGGCCTTGCCGCCCTCTTGGAGGGTGGCGGCGGTTTCAGTGAGCATCTCGTACATCTGCTTTAGGGTTGGGGTCGTCTAGTGGTGCGGGTGCAGGCACATGCCCACGAAGATCACCGAAAGGATGGTGAACACGTAGGCCTGCAGGAGGGCCACGAAGCCCTCGATCAGCATCATGAACACGGACAGGCCGACCACGGCCGGACTCATCGAGAGCCCCGCGGTGGCGCTGCCTTGCCCGAAGTAGAACAGGAGGCCGAGGAAGGCCAGCAGCGCCAGGTGGCCGCCGACCATGTTGCCCATCAGTCGCATCGTCAGGGCGAAGGGCTTGATCATCAGGCCCATCACTTCGAGCAGGAACAGGATGGGCGCGAGCCAAACCGGCACGCCGTGCGGCACCAGATTCTTCCAGAAGGCGATGGGGCCCTGCACGATCATGCCGCCGATCACCATCATGGCGAGAGTGAGGCAGGCGAGCGCGGCCGTCACCCACACGTTGGCCGTGGGCGTGGCGCTGCCCGGCACCAAACCGAGCAGGTTCATGAACATGATGAAGAAAAAGAGCGCGCTGAAATAGGGCAGCATCTTGCGCCCCGCCTCCGCTCCCAGATTGGGATACACCACCGTGTCGCGCAGCCAGGCGACGGTGCCGGCGGCGGTGCGCGCGAGGCGGCCGCCGCTGGCGGTGCGGATGGCGCGCGGCACCCCGAGGAAGGCGGCGAACACCAGCGCCGCAGCCAGCACCTGGAAGAGCTGGATGTTGAAGATCGGCAGTCCGAACAGCTGCATGCCGGTGGGCTGCGGAATGACGTGGGCGAAGAAGTGCTGGAAGATGTCGCCGTGCTCGCCACTCCCGCCGGCCGCGGAGCCGGAGTGGTCTTGAAGGGAAGCCAGGAGCGGGCTGAAGGTCACGTCTTAGAGTTGCGGGTCGGAGGAGCCGCGTTGGCGGCTGATCCGGACGAAGGCCACGCCTTCGCCGAGCAGGAGGACGACAGCGGATGTCAGCAGAAAGGCGACCGGCGACCAGGCGCCGGTGAACGCGCCGAGCAGAGTCCCCCCGAGCAGCAGCAGCATGCGCGCCAGGAAGCCCCCGACCAAGGCCGGAAGCGGCGAGCGCCGAGCGCGACGCGCGCGCAGGCGGGCACGCACCGTGATGATCTCGAGCGGCAGTCCGAGGCCGCCGCCGAGCAGAACGCCGAGCCAGATCATGCGCGTGGCGGTTTGCGCTCTTTCAGGCTGCGCTGCAGGCGCCAGACGCCCCAGCCGAAACCGAGCAACACGCCGGCCACCGTGCCGAAGGGGAAAACGTCCATCCAGCCGAGCGCGCCGTCCGCCAGCCAGCCGAGCAGGCCCAGCACGATGATGCTGAGAGCGAACTCGATGCCGAGGGTGGACCAGCGCAGCGGGCTGGCCTCAGCGGGCGCAGGATCGGTGGATCCGGTCCCGGGAGAATCTTCGTGCGGGTCGGATTGGGCCATGTTCGGGGATCCGCGGAAGAAAAGAGCACGCACGATGCCGGTTCGGCGCGCCCTTGCGGGTCGGCGGCCGGATCGGGGCCAATAGTGTAGAGATGCGGCTGCGCGCGTCCAAGGGTGCGGCCACTTTTCCGCACCTCGCGGGCCGCGGGTATCCTGGCCGCCCCAGCGTCTCGAACCACCCGTGGAAACCACTCTCGTCCTCTTCAAGCCGGACGCCCTGCACCGGGGCCTCGCCGGTCGCCTGCTCGCCCGCTTCGAGGAAAAGGGCCTCCAGGTGGTCGGCCTCAAGCTGATGCGCATGAGCCAGGATCTGGCCGCCCGGCACTATGCGGAGCACCAGGGAAAGCCCTTCTACGCCGGCTTGGTGGGGTTCATGACTTCGTCCCCCATCGTGGCCCTGGCCCTGCGCGGCCCGCAGGCGGTCGCCGTGGTGCGCCGCATGATGGGCAAGACCTTCGGCCTGGACGCAGAGCCGGGCACCATCCGTGGCGATTTCGGCTGCTCCAAGTCCTACAACCTGGTGCATGGCTCGGACTCCCCGGAAAGCGCCCAGCGCGAGCTCAGCCTCTACTTCCCGGAGGGCCTGCTGGAATGGGCGCCGATTACCGGCCCTTGGCTGTGGGATAAGTAGACTGCAGTCGTGAACGCGCGCGCATCCCGGTGCCTGGCGACCGGCCTGATGGTCGCGGTCGCCGCCTGTTCCTCTTCCCTGACCGAGGAGGAAGTCGCCACCCGCGACGGTTTCTATCAGCGTGCCGTCCAGTACTACGACGTCGGGCGCTTCGTGCAGGCGGAGCAGCAGGCGCTGCAGGGACTGAGCCTCGACGAAGACGACGGCATGCTGAACCTGATCGCGGGCCGGGCCATGCTGATGCAGGCGACGCTGCCGAAGATCGCGCAGTCCAAGCCCCACCTGGAGCGCGCCCGCGACCAATTGCCGGACGATGAGGTGCACAAGGCGGATTACGCCATCGCGCAATACCACCTGATCTACGGCCGCGAGCTCGCCAACCACGTCGAGCGCGAGCGGCGCGGCCTCGAGCAGAATCCCACCACGGACGACGTGCAGCGCAACAAACTCCTGTCGGACCTCGAGGAGCGCGAAGCGCGCGCGCGCGAGCACTACGACGAGGCGGCGGTGGCGGTGACCAAAGCCTTGAAATCCGCGCCCGACAGCCTGCAGTACCTGGAAACACAGGGGCAGATCGCGGCGCTGCGCGGCGACGACCAGCTGGCCTTCGCGGCGCTCAACCGGGCGCTCGCGCTGTTGGGCGAGTCGCGCGCCTTCCTCAATCGCACGCTCGGCTTCAGCACCACCCTACCAGTCGGCGAAGAAGAGCGCCTGCGTCGCCGGCTCCTGTCGGACATCCAGCGCGAAATCGCCGTGCGCGACGTGATCGCGGCGCTCTACAAGCGTCAAGGGCGCTTGCAGGACGAGGAGAAAGAATACACCACCATGCTGCAACTGGACGAGCGGCAGGCCACGGTGTACTACTCGCGCGGCATGGTGCGCTTCGAACTCGGACGCATTCCGGAGGCGGCGGAGGACATGCGCGAATTCCTGATGCGCACCGACCTCGATCCGGGCGCGGTCCAGGTCGCGCGCGCGGTGGACATCCTTCACCAGTACGAGCGCCTGCAGCCGACGGCGCCCGGCGGGCGTTAGTTCCCGTCCGCGGGCGACTGGGCCGGCGGCGGCTTCGGCGGCAGCGGCCGAATGCTGAAATCCACCTGGAGGTCCACGCGCGCGCCGGCGCGCAGCATGCCGACCGCGGTCTTCTCCGGCGCGGTGAAGATGGCGAAACCGAGGTCCTCAAGGGTCTTCACCGGGTGTCCCGCGAGTTCCACGAAGGTGTCGCCGGCTTCGATGCCGGCGAAGGCCGCCGCGCTTCCCGGCAAGACCGAGCGCACCTCGAGCACCCACGCGCGGTTGGGTCCTTCGCTGGTTTCCGCCACCAGCAGGCGCCGCTCGACTTCCACGCCGAGCATGCGGCTGCGCCGGAGCAGGCCGCCGAGTTGCTCTGGAAAGAGGCTGATGACCACTTCCACGGGAACCGCGAAGCCGATGCCGACGGCCAGGCGCGCGCGTTCCTCGTCGAGGATGGTCGAGGGCTCCGCATCGGTCTCGCCGGAGGCAACGGCAAGCCCGGCGCGCGCGAGGTCCGGCAGCGAGTTCAGCAGGATTCCGACGACCTCGCCACGCG
>CAZDMB010000216.1:0-4346 GCA_964506175.1 uncultured Planctomycetales bacterium
AGGCTGGGTGGACCCGGGCGAGTTGCGCCGCGAAGGGCCGTTCGGCGACCACACCGGCTTCTACTCGCTGGCCGACGATTACCCGGTGTTGCGCGTGAGTTGCATGACGATGCGGCGCGACGCGGTCTATCACACGACGCTCGTCGGGCGGCCGCCGCAGGAGGACTGCTGGATGACGGAGGCGATCGAACGCCTGCTCCTGCCGGTGCTGCAGAAGGCGCTTCCGGAAGTCCTGGATTACCGCATGCCGTTCGCCGGCGTGGCGCACAATCTCATGCTCGTGCGGATTCGCAAGCAGTATCCGGGACACGCGCAGAAGGTCATGAATGCGATCTGGGGCCTGGGCCAGGCCATGTTCACCAAGGTGGTGGTGGTCGTGGATCAGGACGTCAACATCCACGACGACGCGGAAGTCGCCTGGAAAGTACTCAACCACATCGACCCGCAGCGCGATCTGCAGTTCACCATGGGGCCGGTCGAGACCCTCGACCACGCGAGTCGAGCCGCCTGCTACGGCAGCAAGGTCGGCGTGGACGCCACCCGCAAGTGGCCCGCAGAGGGATTCACCCGCGCCTGGCCGGACGAGATCGTGATGGATGCCGCCACCAAGGAGCGCGTCGCGGCGCGCTGGCGCGAACTCGGCTTCGGCGCCTGACATGGCGGGCGCTCCCCGAGCGCAGGTCTGGTCGGCGCGCCGCATGCGCTGGGTGCTGCGCGCTTATCCGCCCCTCTTCTTCCAGCGCATCACCCCGGTGTTCTTCGCCGAGGACTTCCGCGCGGCGCGCGTGCGCGTGCGCCGCTCCCTCTGGACGCGCAACCTCAACGGCACGACCTTCGGCGGCACCATCTACGCCGCCGCCGATCCGGTGTTCGCCCTGATGTACTGGCAAGCCCTCGCGCGCCGCGGCGTCGCCACCCGCAGCTGGCTGATGGCGGCGCGCGCGCAGTATCGCCGTCCAGCCACGAGTTCCCTGGCTCTCGACTTCGCGCTGTCGGCGGCGGACCTGGACGCGGCCGAAGCGGAACTGCGCCGCCGCGGCAAGGCGGTGCGCATCCACCAGGTGGAGGCGCGCGACGAGCGCGGCGCGGTGTGCGCGGAGCTGGAGTTGGTGACCTTCCTGCGGCTGCTGGGAGCCGCCGAGCGCGCGGCGGTCAGCGCCTTCTGAGCGGGCGCTCCGCCGTCACTCCGCCAGCGGCGGCAGCACCCCGTCCAGGAGTTTCTGCAGCGCGGCGGCGTCGGCGTCGCGGCCGTCGCCCTGGAGCAGCAGCAGCACCCAGCGCTTGCCGTACGGGAAGGCGAGGCAACTGCGCGCCTGCCGGCTCTCGTCCACGGTCTTCGCCTCCTGCACGAGGGCGGTCCGCTCCTGGCCGAGCACGCGCACCGGCACGCGCTGCGCGCCGGGGAGCGCGTCGAAGCCGGCGAGGCCGGGATGCACGAGGGTGAGTTGCGTCACCAGATCGTCCATCGAGGGCGGCTCGGCGGCGGCGGCGCGCAACACCAGCATCAGCCGCTGATAGCGGCTGTCCACCGCCCAAACCACCGCCGGCTCGCTGCCGTCGCGCTGCATGACGCGCGCGAAGAAGGGCTCGAGTTCCGCCGGCGGGGTGAAGCGCAGCAGGGAGTCGCTGCGGCTGCGGACCTCCTCGGCGTCGCCGGTCATCTGCATGCCGTGGACCGAGCTCCACCAGCCGAGAAAGGCCGCGGCGCAGGCCGCCAGGAAGAAGCCCCCGCAGCCCAATCCGACCATCGTGGCGCGATTCATCGCGGACCATGGTAGGCGTCCGGCGCCGCCGGAGCAGGCGCGCGCGCCACGCTCGCGCGTAGGATGACCGGTCATGTGGCAGCCCCTGACCGCGCGGACGGCAGCGCTCCTGCTCCTGGGCGCTTGCGCCCAGCCGCCTTCCGCCGACATCGGCGTGGACGAGTTGCGCGCCCACGTGCGCTGGCTCGCGGACGACGCGCGCGCTGGACGCGGCACCGGCACGCCGGAGGCGCGCGCCGTGGCCGAGTATTGCGCGCGGCAGATGCGGGCGGCGGGCCTGCAGCCGGCGGGGGATCACGGCTCCTGGTTCCAGGAGTTCGAGGTGAGCATGCCGCCGCAGCCTGGTCTTTGCCGCATCCAGGCGCAGGGCCTCCAGTTCACGAGCGTCGGCACCTTGGCGGCGTCGAGCAGCGGCAGCGCCCGCGGCGCGGTGCTGACGGTCGGCTACGGCGGCGGCTCCATGCAGGGGAGCATCGCGCTGCTGCGACGCTACGGTCCGCCGGAGGAGGCGGGCGCCATGGACGAGGACGCAGGCGCGCTGCGGCGCAAACTCAAGGCGGCGGAGGAAGCGGGCGCGATCGGCATCATCCTGGGAGCGCACCCGGCGGACGTCGCCCGCGGCGGCGCGGACCGTGTGGACTTCGCCGGCGTCCCGGGAGAACTCGGCATTCCGGTCGTGACCCTGGACGCCGCCGAGTTCGCGCGCCTGGAGGCGACCGTCCAGTGCTGGTCGGGCCCGTACGTGGCGGAGATCACGGCGGGCGTCGCGCGGCCCACGGCGCACGCCTGGAACGTGCTCGGTCTGGCGCCCGGCGCCGGGCCGGAGATCATCGTGGTGGGCGGCCATTACGATCACCTCGGGATGGGCGGCGCCAACTCGCTGGCTCCGGGCGTGCATGCGGTGCACAACGGCGCCGATGACAACGCCAGCGGCACGGCGGTGGTGCTGGAACTGGCCGAGCAGCGCGGCGCGCGCACCGGCGCGGCGCCCGGACCGCGCGGGGTGCTGTTCGCCTGCTGGGCGGCGGAGGAGATGGGCCTGCTCGGATCCCAGTGGTGGGTGAATCATCCGACCGTGCCGCTGGCGAACGTGGTGGCCAACCTCAATCTGGACATGGTGGGACGCCTGGAGTCGGGGCGCGCGACGGTCGGCGCCATCCATGACGCCGCCGGCTTCGCTCCGGCCCTGGAGCGCGCGCAGGCGCGCATGCGAGCCCGCGGCCTGAGCGTCGAGTTGCTGGCCGCGGCCGGTGAACTTCCGGGGGGCGGCGGCTCCGATCACATGTCCTTCGAGCGGAAGCAGATCCCGGCGGCGTTCTTCTTCAGCGGCCTGCACGCGGACTATCACAAGCCCAGCGACGACTGGGAGAAGATCACCTTCCCGGCCATGCAGGAACTGGCGCAGGGCGCCTCCTTCTTTCTCGACGAGCTGCAGGCGCTGCCGCGCGCGGAGCTGGCGTACGCAGCGCCCGCCGCGGATCCGCGCGCCGGCGGCGCCGGCCCGGGCCGCGCGCGCGGCGGCGGCGCTTGGTTCGGTTCGATTCCCGACTACGGCGCCGCGCCCGCGGGCGGCGGCTTGCAGATTGCCGGCACGAGTCCGGGCAGTCCGGCGGAGAAGGCGGGTCTGCAGGCCGGCGACGTCATCAAGAAGCTCGACGGCGCGGTCGTCCAGGACATCTACGACTTCATGGACGCGCTCGGCGGCTTCAAGGTCGGCCAGACGATCCAGGTGGAGATCCTGCGCGCCGGCCAGACCCTCACGCTGCCGCTGACCTTCATCGCGCGGCCGGCGGCGGGGGCCTGAGCGACGGCGGCGCGCCGCGGCGCGCTGCGCGGCTAGAATGACGGCCTGGCCTGGGGGTGGCCGTCCGCGCGTCGCGGCGGCCTGAGATCAGACCCCGGTACCTGATCCGGATCATGCCGGCGGAGGAAAGCGCCAAATGAGCACTTCGCAACCCGTCTCCGCGCAATCGCGCAACCGTCCCGAGTCGGGCGAGTTGCTCCCGCGCGGCATCCCGCGCTTCGAGGAGTGCTTCCCGCGCTCCAGCAAACGCTTCCGCGAAGTGCGCCACGCGGACGCCGTCCTGCGCGTGCCCTACCGGCGCATCGCTTTGACCAACGGCGAGCATTTCGACCTCGACGACGTGAGCGGACCGCAGGGCGCGGATCCGCGCCGCGGCCTGCCGCCGGTGCGCTCCTGGCCGGGCCTGGCGCCGGGCCAGACGCAACTGACGGCCGCGCGTCTCGGATTGGTCACGCCGGAGATGGCCTTCGTGGCCGCGCGCGAGGGCATGGCCGCGGAATTCGTGCGCGACGAGGTCGCCGCCGGCCGCGCCGTGATACCGGCCAACCGTCTGCACCCGGAGCTGGAGCCGATGATCATCGGGCGCAAGTTCCGCACCAAGATCAACGCCAACATCGGCAACTCCGCGACCCACTCTTCCATCGCGGAAGAAGTGGAGAAGTTGCAATGGGCGACGATGTGGGGCGCCGACGCGGTGATGGATCTGTCCACCGGCGCCAACATCCACGCGACGCGCGGCTGGATCATGCGCAACTCGCCGGTGCCCATCGGCACCGTGC
>CAZDMB010000217.1:0-1307 GCA_964506175.1 uncultured Planctomycetales bacterium
ATCAAGCGGCCGCTCAAGCGCCCGACCACGGAAGTCGCCTCGCGCGGCAATCACGTGGTGTTCGGCGACTACGGCCTGCAGGCGCTCGAGTGGTGCTGGCTCGCCGGCAAGACGATCGAGGCCGGCCGCGTCGCCGCCAGCCGCGCCGTCTCCGAGGGCCGCCTGTGGATCCGCGTCTTCCCGCACAAGCCGGTGTCCAAGAAGCCGGCCGAGGTGCGCATGGGCTCGGGCAAGGGCGAAGTCGATCGTTACGTCGCCGTCGTGCGGCCGGGCACCGTCATCTACGAGATCGGCGGCGTCGAAGAGCTGGCCGCGCGCAAGGCCTTCAACCGGGTCGCCCACAAGCTCCCGATTCGCGTCCGCATGATCGCGCGCCGCGCCGGCGCGGAGGTGGCGTCTTGAAAGCCAAAGAAGTCCGCGGCAAGGACGATGCCGAGATCCGCTTCGACGCCGACAAACTCGGCCAGGAGCTCTTCAACCTCAAGTTCCGGACCCTCACCGAGGGCATCCAGGACCCGGCGAAGATCCGCCGCTCGCGCCGCGACGTGGCGCGCCTGAACACCATCCTGCGCGAGCGCCAGCTCGGCATCCGCGGCCAGAAGCCGCGCGCCCAGTAGCACGATGCAACCCACCGCAGCCATGAGCGAACAAACGAAGCAGCCGGCCGCAGAGCGCGCGCGGCGCAAGACGATGCGCGGCAAGGTCGTCGCCAACAAGATGGCCAAGACCATCACGGTGCAGGTGGAGCGCGTCCAGCGCCACCAGCTCTACCACAAGACCCTGCGGGTGCGGCGGAAGTTCTACGCGCACGACGAGGCCAGCGAGGCCCGCGTCGGCGACGTCGTCGAAATCGTCAGCACGCGCCCTCTGTCCAAACTCAAACGCTGGCGCCTGGTCCAGGTGCTCGAGCGCGCCGAAGCCTGATCCGGCCGCAACCACGGAGAAACAACGATGATCCAGATGCTCACCAAACTCACTGTCGCCGACAACAGCGGCGCCAAGGAGGTCATGTGCATCAAGGTGCTGGGCGGCACGCGCCGCCGCTTCGCCGGCCTGGGCGACGTGGTCGTGGCCTCGGTCAAGAAGGCCGTGCCGGGCGCCGAAGTCAAGGCGGGGGACGTGGTGCAGGGCGTGATCGTCCGCACCCGCCAGCCGGTCCGCCGCAAGGACGGCTCCTACGTCCGCTTCGACGGCAACGCGCTCTGCCTGGTGGATAAGGAAGGCAACCCGCGCGGCACCCGCATCTTCGGCGCCGTCGCCCGCGAACTGCGCGAGCGCAACTTCATGAAAATCGTATCGCTCGCCAC
>CAZDMB010000217.1:1317-4339 GCA_964506175.1 uncultured Planctomycetales bacterium
CGTCTGACATGCACGTCAAGAAAGGAGACCAGGTGATCGTCCTCGCCGGCAACGACCGCGGCAAGCGCGGCGTCGTCAAGCAGGCCCTGCCGAGCAAGAACCGCGTGGTGGTGGAGGGCGTCAACATCCGCACCAAACATCTGCGCCGCTCGCAACAAAACCCGCAAGGGGGACGCGTCGAGCGCGAGTTCCCGATTCACGCGTCGAACGTCCGTCGCGCGTCCTAGCCATGACCCGCCTCTACGAAGCCTACAAGTCGAGCATCGCGCCGGCGCTCAAGGAGCGTTTCGCCTACGGCAACGCCATGCAGGTGCCGCGTCTGCAGAAGATCGTCGTCAGCATGGGCGTCGGCAAAGCGGCCGAGAACAAGGCCCGCATGGACGCCGCGGTCAAGGACCTCGGCCGCATCACCGGCCAGAAGGCGGTGCCGCGCAGCACGAAGAAGGCCATCAGCGCCTTCCGCGTGCGCGAGAACCAGGCCATCGGCTGCATGACCACCCTGCGCGGCGCGCGCATGTACGAGTTCATGGACCGCTTGATCTCGGTGGTGCTACCGCGCATCCGCGACTTCCAGGGCGTGAAGGACACCTTCGACGGCCGCGGCAACTTCAGCCTCGGGCTGAACGAGCAGAGCCTGTTCCCGGAGATCCCGCTCGACCAAGTCGAATTCCAGCAGGGCATGAACATCACCTTCGTGACCTCCGCCCGCAACGACGAGGAGGGCCGGGCCCTGCTCGACGGATTCGGCATGCCCTTCCGCCGCCGCGGCAGCAGGAACCCGCAATGACGAAGCAAGCCCACCTCAACCGCGACGTTCGCCGCCGCAAACTGGTCGCCCAGCACGCCGAGAAACGCGCTTCCCTGGTGAAGATCCTCAAGGATGCGGGCGCCAGCCTCGAGGACAAGGCGGCGGCCTACCGCGCCATCCAGAAGCTGCCGCGCGACTCCAGCGCCGTGCGCATCCACAACCGCTGCGCCATCACCGGCCGCCCGCGCTCGTACTACCGCCGCTTCGGCATCTCCCGCCTCATGCTGCGCAAATTGGCGCACCAGGGCGAACTCCCCGGCGTCCGCAAAGCCTCCTGGTAGGAGCACCCCATGGCCAACACCGACCCCATCGCCGACATGATCACGCGGATCCGCAACGGGATTCTCGTGCGGCGCAAGACCGTGGACGTGCCCGCCTCGAACCTCAAGAGCGCGCTGGCGCTGGCCCTCAAGGACGAGGGCTACCTCAAGGACGTCGAGGTCGTGGATGCGGACCGGCCGCAGCCGACGCTGCGCCTGCACCTGAAGTACGACCGCGACGGCGAATCCGCGATCCGCGAGATTCGGCGCATCAGCAAACCCGGAGCGCGCATCTACACGCACTCCAAAAACCTCACCAAGGTGCGCCAGGGTCTGGGCCGCACCATCGTCACCACGTCGAAGGGACTCATGAGCGGCCGCAAGGCCGCCGAGCTCGGCGTCGGCGGCGAGGTTCTCTGCACCATCTTCTAGCGTCATGTCTCGCATCGGCCGCCAACCCGTTCCCCTGCCCAAAGGCGTCACCCTCGAAGTGAAGGCCGGCGTGGCGCACGTTGCGGGACCGAAGGGCAAGTTGCAGCTCGCGATTCCCGCCGGCATCGAAGTCGCCGCCGCCGACGGCCGCGCCACCGTGGCCATCGGCGCCCGCGCCGAGAACGCCGGCGCGCTCTTCGGACTCACGCGCGCGCTGCTGGCCAGCGCCGTGCAAGGGGTCACCGAAGGCTATCGCAAGGAGTTGCAGATCGAGGGCACCGGCTACAACGCCAAGCTCAACGGCAAGGTCCTCGAGCTCTCGGTCGGCTTCTGCAATCCGGTGTTGTGCACCCCGCCGGAGGGCGTGCAAGTCGCCTGCACGAGTCCGACCGAGGTCGCGATCTCCGGCATCGACAAGGAGAAGGTCGGCCAGTTCGCCGCCGAGATCCGCGCCGTGCGCCCGCCCGAGCCCTACAAGGGCAAGGGCATCCGTTACAAAGGCGAGAGCATCCGCCGCAAGGCCGGCAAGTCCGTCGCGTAGTCATGGACCACCTCCAGCAAAAGAAGAAATGGGATCGCCGCGTGCGCAAGACGCTGGGCATCCGTCGGCGCCTGCGCCTGTCGTCCGATCGGCCGCGCCTGACGGTTTTCCGCAGCGCCAAGCACATCAGCGCGCAGGTCATCGATGATCTCGGCGGCCGCACCTTGGCCGCCGCCAGCGACGTGGACAAGGAGCTGCGCGCCGGCATGGCCGGCAAGAAGAAGAGCGAGCGCGCGGCCGCCGTCGGCCGCCTGGTCGCGCAACGCGCGGCCGCCGCCGGCGTCACGGAAGTCAAATTCGACCGCGGCTGGTACCTCTACCACGGCCGCGTCAAGGCCCTTGCCGACGCCGCGCGCGAGGGCGGCCTGAAGTTCTAATCATGGCCACCAAACTGCCCCAGTTCATCGACCGCGGCGAGGCCGAGCGCCTCGGCGAGCTCAAGGAAGAGCGCATCAAGGTCAACCGCTCGGCGAAGGTCGTCAAGGGCGGCCGTCGCTTCTCCTTCTCGGCCCTCACGGTCGTGGGCAATCAGGACGGCATCGTCGGCTACGGCTTCGGCAAGGCGCAGGAGATTCCCGCCGCCATGCAGAAGGCCTTCAAGGACGGGCGCAAGCACCTGATCCGCGTGCCGCGCGTCGGCTCGACCATCCCGCACGAGACCGAGGGCGTGTTCTGCGCGTCGATGGTGCGCCTGGTGCCGGCGGCGCCGGGCCCCGGCATCATCGCCGGCGGAACGGTGCGCGCGGTGCTCGAGCTCGCCGGCGTGAAGGACATCCTCACCAAGTCCTACGGCTCCACCAACCCGACCAACCTGGCCAAAGCCACCATCGTGGCCCTCGCCTCGCTCCGCACCAAGGAGCAGATCGAGGAGCTGCGCGGAGTGAAAATCTGATGCAGATCCACGACGTCACCTCCCGCGGCACCCGCCACGCCGACCGCAAGCGCGTCGGCCGCGGCGTCGGTTCCGGCATGGGCAAGAAC
>CAZDMB010000218.1:0-4259 GCA_964506175.1 uncultured Planctomycetales bacterium
GAGAAGACCGTCGCCATGCTCAACATGGATCAGATCGCGCGCACCGATCCCAAGGAATTCAACGTCGGCGGCGCCTGGGAGAACAAGACCTGGGCGGAATTCGTGCAAGATCAGGCCAAGCGCGCCAAGTGCAAGTTGAAGATCGATTTCAAGGCGGGACGCGACCTCTTCGCGCGCAGCGATCAATACTCCTTCTTCCAGAAGAACGTGCCGGCCTTGTTCTTCTTCGAGGGCAACATCGAGGAGAACCCGGTCTACCACAAGCCGGGAGACGTCGTCGAAACCATCGACTGCGGCAAGACCACCGAGATCGCGCGCGCCTTCGCGGCCTGCGCCTACGCGATCGCCGTGGAAGGCGCCCGCCTGCGGTGATCGCCCCGCTCGCGCTCCTGCTGCTGCCGGCCGCGCAGGAATCCTTCGCCGGCCTGCGCGCGCGCTGCGACGCCGTGCTCGCGCCGCTCATTGCCGAAGCCGACGTCACCCCGGCCGTGCGGATCGAGCGTCTCGACGGCACGGTGGTGTACGAGCGCCGCGGCGCCGAGGCCTTCGTCATCGCCTCCAACATGAAGCTCTTCACGACCGCGGCGGCGCTCCTCGCGCTCGGTCCGGAGTACCACTGGAGCACCACCGCCCACTTGGCGGACGACCGGCTGTGGTTGGCCAGCGACGGCGATCCTTCGCTGCGCCGCATCGGCGAGCGCGACGTTCCGTCGATCTTCCTCGACGCCCTGGCCGGCGCGCTGCGCGGGCGGCAGGCGGGGGAACTGCGGGAGATCGTGCTCGACGCGCGCGCCTTTCCCGGGCCGGAGCGCCATCCCCTGTGGCCGGCCGAGCAGTGGCAGGCGGAGTACTGCGCGCCGGTCGCCGCCCTCAGTCTCGAGGGCGGCTGCCTCGAACTCGCCGACAGCGGCGGAGCGCTGCGCGCCTACCCGCCGGCGGAAGCGGCCTTCCGCATCGAGCGCAAATCGGCCGCCGACCGCAAGAGCTGGACGGCGAGTTGGACGAGCGCGCGCGACGCCATCGTGGTGCGCGGCTCCGGCGCAGGCAAGAGCCCGCTGCGCCTCGCCGTCGCCGATCCGGTGACGGTCTACGGCGCCTGGCTGGAGGAGGGCCTGCGCGCGCGGGGCGTGCGCGTCGGCGCCGTCCGGCGCGCGGCGGTCGGCGAGGCCGCGCCTGCCGGCAAACCCCTCATCGTGCTGCGCTCCGCATGGTCGCTGGCGGAGGCGCTCACGGTGTGCAACAAGGAGAGCGACAACTTTCTCGCCGAAGTGTTGCTGCGCACGCTTGGCCGCGCGCGCGGCGGCGACGGCGGCACGGCCTCCGGCCTGGCGGCGGTGCGCGCGGTGCTCGGCGGCGCCGGCCTCGATCTCGCCACCCTCGATCAGGCCGACGGCAGCGGCCTGGCGCGGGCCGCCGACGCGCGCGTCAACCTCAGCAGCCCGGCGCTCCTTTGCGCCCTGTTGCGGCTGATGGCAGGGCCGGCGGGAGCGCGCGACGGACTCGGCCGGATCTACTTCGACTCGCTGCCGATCGGCGGGGTGGAGTCCAAACTGCGCGAGATTTTTCGCGACACCACTTTTCAGCCGCAACGCGTGCGGGCGAAGACCGGCTGGATTCGCGGCGCCTCCTCGCTCAGCGGCTACCTCATCGCGCCGGATGGCGAGGTCCTGACCTTCGCGATCCTCGTCAACTACCAGCCCGACGGCACGCCGCGCACCAACAACTCCCGCTTCCGCAAGATGCAGGAGCAACTGCTCGGGGAGGTGCTGCGCGCATGGCCGGGGCGCGGCTAGACGGGCTGCGCGCGGCCGCGGCGGTGGCGGAGGAGGCGGCGCGGCGCGCCGGCGCCGCCCTGCTGGACTGGTCCGAACGCCTGCGCGCCGAGGACATCGGCCGCAAGAGCGCAGACTGCGATCTCGTCACGCAGGCGGACCTCGCCAGCGAGCGGATCATCCTGGACGCGCTGCGCGCATCCTTCCCGGAGGATGGATTCCTGGCCGAAGAGTCGGGCGCGGACGGCCACCGCAGGCGCTCCGTGTGGTACGTGGATCCGCTGGACGGCACGGTCAACTTCGTGCATCGCCTGCCGATCTACGCGGTCAGCATCGCCCGCGTCACGGACGGCGAACCGGACGTGGCGGTGGTGCACCTCCCGATGCTGCGGGAAACGTTCGTCGCCACGCGCGGCGGGGGCTGCACCGTGAACGGCGCGCCAGCGCGCGTGTCCGCCACCAGCGCGCCGGACGAGGCGCTGCTCGCCACCGGCTTTCCCTATCGGCGGCGGGTGCTGCGCGACAACAACCTCGAGAATTTCAACCGGCTGTTCCTGCGGCAGCGCGGCATCCGGCGCATGGGCGCCGCGGCGGCGGACCTGGCCTTCGTCGCCGCCGGCCGGCTCGACGCCTTCTGGGAATTGCACCTTTCGCCGTGGGACGTCGCCGCCGGCGGCCTGCTGGTGCGCGAAGCCGGCGGCGTCACGGACACCATCGTGCCGGGCGGCGATTGTCTGCACGGGAAAAACTTGATTGCGGGGCCGCCGGCCCTGGTGGCGGCGTTGCGCGCGCTCCTGCTCGCGGGCCGCGACGCGCGCTATCCCGATCTCGGGGAGTGCGTGCCGTGAGCCGCCGCTCCGCGCCCGCCGCCGGCGTCCTGCGGTTGCGCGGTCTGCGCGCCGGGAATCTGCAGAATCTGGATCTCGACCTGCCGACCGGCGCATGGACGGCGATCCACGGTCCGAGCGGGGCCGGCAAGAGCGCGCTGCTCTTCGGCGTGCTCGAACCGGTGGCGCGGCGCCGCTTTCGCGTGCTGGAAGATCCGCGCGCGCTGCCGGACGGCGACGAGTCCTGGCTCGAGCGCGTCGCGCGCGACGTGACCGGCTTGACGCCCGTCATCGCCGGCGCCGGCGAGATCCCGCGCGCCCGGCGCGGCGTGGCGCTCGGCACCGCCTGGGGACTGTGGGCTCTCCTCGATCGCGCCTGGCAGCGCAGCGGCGAGAATCTCTGCCAGAACTGCGGCGCGCACTGGGCGCCGTGGGATCCGGCCGTGGTGGCCGCCTCTTGCCGCGCGCTCGCGCCGGAGACGCCGCTTCTTCTGTTCAGCGACGCCGCCGGCGAGAGCGCGACGGATCTCCTGCGCGCCGGCTGGACGCGCGCGCGCCTGGGCGCGGACGGGCCGCTCGCCCGGCTCGAGGAAGCCCCGGAAATCCTTCCTCCTTCCTCCTGGTTGCTGCTCGATCGGATCCGCTGGAGCGCCGCCCAGGAGCCGCGCCTGCGCGAGGCGCTGGAAGCCGCGCGCCGTCGCGGCGGTCCCGCTCGACTCGAGGCCGGCGCGGCGCCGCGCGCTTTGCCGGCGGCGTTGCGCTGTCCCGCCTGCCAGACGCAGCGCGCGCCGGATCCGTCCGGGCCGCCGGGCGCCGTGTATCCGGGCCGCTGGCTCGAAGGCCGCCCGTGGGACGCTTGGGCCGCGGCGCCGCTGGTCGATTGGTTGCCCTGGTCCGGCGCGCTCGGCGGCCTGGCGGCGCAGCGCCTGCACCTGCTCGAGCGCACGGGCGTCGGCCATCTTGCGGCGGCGCGGACGCTGGGCTCCTTGTCCCTGGGTGAAGCCCGGCGCCTGGAGCTCGTGTCCTGGCTCGCGCTCGTGCGGCGCGGCCAGACGGTCCTGCTCGACGAACCCGGCATGGGCCTGCACGGTCGCGAGCGCCTCGCGCTCGCGGCGCTCCTGCAAGAACTGTCTGCCGCCGGCAACACGGTGCTGACGGCCGATCCGGCGCGCGAATTTCTCGAGGCCGCGCACGGTTGGGTGCTGCTCGGCCCGGGCGGGGGCCCGGCCGGCGGTCGCCTGGTGGCACAGGGCGTCCGCGCGGATCTTCCCGCGGAGCCGTTGCCGCTTCTGCGCGACGCCGCCGCGCCGGGAACCGGGGCGAGCTTGACGTTTCGCGCGTTGCGCGCGCGCCACTTGCGCATGGATGCGCTGCCGCTGCCGCTGGGCCGCGTCGTGGCGGTCTGCGGTCCGAGCGGCAGCGGCAAGAGCACCCTGTTCGAGGAGGAGATCGTGCCGCGGCTGCGCGCCGGCTCCGGCTTCGAGGGCGCTCTGCCCCCGGGCGGCGTCGGCGTGCTGCTCGAGCGCGCGCTGCGCTTCGCGCCGATCTCGACCATTGCCACCCTCTCCGGAGCCTGGGAGGAAATCCGCGAGCTCTTCGCGAGCGGCGAGGAGGGCCGCATGCGCGGCTTGGCTCCGGCCGATCTCGTGGCGCAGCCGCA
>CAZDMB010000219.1:0-4252 GCA_964506175.1 uncultured Planctomycetales bacterium
GGGTCTCGGCCTGCTTGCCTGTCCCGCGCAGGAGCGGTCCGCGCAGGCGCTGCGACAGGGCTTCGAATCCCATCAGGCTGGTGCTCTCGCCGTCCACCGCGTGGATGCGGTCGCCGGGACGCAGCCCGGCGGCCTCCGCCGGCCCGCCGGGCAGCGGGAAGATCACCCGCCCATCGGGCGCCAGCATCGCGCCGATGCCGACGTAGGTGCCGCTCGCGTCCTCTTCGAAGGCGCGCATCTGCTCGGGTCCGACCCAACTCGCGTAAGGATCCTTGAGGCTCTGCAGCATCGCGTGCGCGCCCTCGCGCATCAGCTCCTGCGGATCGTCGGCCAGGACGGCATTGCGGCGGATGGTGCGATGCACCGAGGCGAGGGTCTGCTCCTCCGGCGGCAGCGAGCGGCGCACCAGGATGGGCCCGAGGAACTGCTGCGTCACGAGCAGGCCCACGGCCGTCCAGAAGGCCCCGAAGAGCACGCTGGCGACGTGGATGCGGCCGGCTCGGCGCGGCATGCGCGAATTCTAGGCGCCGGGGCGGGAAGCGCTTCCAGGCGGTCCTAGAATTCCGCCGCCGTGACCGCGCCTCCGCGTTCCGCTCCGGCCCTGCGCCTCAAGATCCGCCGCCGCTTCTGCGCCGGAGCCGTGCTGCATCGTCCCGATTGGAGCGAGCAGCGCAACCAGGAGGTCTACGGCGTGTGCGCCAATCCGCGCGGCCACGGCCACGACTACCGCCTCGAGGTGCTGGTGGAGGGGCCGCTGGACGCCGCCACCGGCTTGGTCATGGACTACGCCGCCTTGGCCCGCCTGGTGGATGAGCGCATCGTGCTGGCGGTGGACCACAAGCACCTCAATCACGACGTCCCCTTCATGCGCGGCGTCGCGCCGACCACCGAGAACCTGCTGCTCCGCTTCTGGGAGCAGCTCGCTCCCGCGCTTCCGCCCGGCCTGCGCCTGCTGCGCCTCGAGCTGGCGGAGGGCGAGGACTTCTCCTGCTCCTACGCCGGACCCGCTGCATGAGCCAGGCCTTCGATCCGGAACTCGCCGAGCTCGCGCGCCGCACCCTCCTGGCGCTGGGGGAGAACCCGGAGCGCGAAGGCTTGGCGCGCACTCCCGAGCGCGTGGCGCGCAGTCTGCGCGATCTCACGGTGGGCTACCGCAAGGACCTGGCCTCGGTCGTCAACGGCGCGATCTTCGCGGAGGAAGTGGACGAGATGGTGTTGGTGCGCGACATCGAGTTCTATTCGCTGTGCGAGCACCACATGCTGCCCTTCTTCGGCCGGGCGCACGTCGCCTATCTGCCGGCGGGTCAAGTGATCGGCCTTTCCAAGATCCCGCGGATCGTGGACGTCTTCGCGCGCCGACTGCAGGTGCAGGAACGCATGACGGTGCAGATCGCCAACGCGCTGCAGGAGGCGCTGCGCCCGCGCGGCGTGGCGGTGGTCACCGAGGCGTCGCACCTGTGCATGATGATGCGCGGCGTCGCCAAGCAGACCAGCCTGGCGACCGCCTCCTGCATGCTCGGGAGTTTCCGGGACGACCCGCGCACGCGCGCGGAATTCCTGGGGCTGATCGGCGCGGGGACCCGGGCCTAGCCGTTTCCTGGAACTTCACCAGCCAAACTGATTATCTCCTCCATTTCTTTGCTGGATCGTGTATGCTCATGCATCTGGCGCCGTGGACGCGCCGGATCTCCCCTCCTCCTCGCGGATTCCCTCGTCCGCCGTCCGATGCGCACCGCCTCCCGCCGTCCCCCCGCGGCCCTTGCCGCGATCGGCATTTTGCTGGCCCTGATGGGCCTCGGTCTGCTGGCGTACAACGCCTGGGAGGCCGGCCAGTCCGAGCCGACCGCCAGCGCCGTCAAGGGCGAGCAGGCGCCGCACTGAGCGCCGGCGACGCCGGGTCACTCGCCGCCAGGAGCGCGAGGATCGCCTCCTGCGTGTGCGCCGCGTCGCGGCCCGTCGTGTCCAGCATGAAGTGCGCGCGGGCATAGGCGGATTCGCGCTCGCGCCACAGGGCTTCGAGGCGCGCGCGCGCGTCCGGCAGGCCGCGCATCGGCCGCGCGTCGCCCTGGGCCACCACGCGATTCCAATGCTCCTGCGGACTGGCGCGCAGCCACAGCACGGTGCACGTTCCGAGCAGGCGCTCCCATGCGGCCGGGTTGTCGGCGAGTCCGCCCGCCACGGCCAGCACCCCCTCCGCGGTGCGTGAGAGCCAGGCCTCGAGCGCCTCTTCCTCGCGGCGACGGAAGCCCGCCGCTCCCTCGAGCTCGAAGATCTGCGCGTTGCTCATGCCGGCGTGCTCCTGAATCCAGACGTCCAACTCGGTGAAGGGAATCTCCAGGATCTGCGCCAGCGCGCGTCCCACCGTGGATTTGCCGGCGCCACGCAGTCCGACCAGCGCCAGGCGGCGCGCCGGCCGCGCGAGCGGAAGTGCGAGCAGCGCCGGGAGTTCGAGGCGCAGCGCGCGGGCGAGGGAAGCCAATTTGAGCAGAGAGGGATTGGCGCGGCCCGCCTCGATTTCGACGAGGAAGCGTCGGCTCAGGCCGGCTTGTTCCGCGAGACGTTCGAGGGATTCCCCGCGCTGCCGGCGCAGGTCCCGGACGCGGCGCCCGAGGGCGGTGAGGAGGCCATGCATGTCCGAAGAATAAGGCATTATGTTGCCTTAGTTGCACGAAACTGGGAAATCTGCTTCACTATGGCTTGAGATGGCCACCGACACCGTTGCCGCCCCCTTTCCGGCCGTTGATTTTCGCACCGAACCGGCCCGCTACCGCCACTGGCGCCTGGCGGTGGAGGGCGACGTCGCCCGGCTGACGATGGCCGTGCAGCCGGACGGCGGCGTGCGCCCCGGCTCCGCGCTCCAGTTGAACTCCTACGACCGGGGCGGGGCCATCGCGGTGGCGGACGCCCTTCAGCGCCTCCGCGTCGAGCATCCGCAGGTGCGCGTCCTCGTGCTCGACGGCGCGCTGGAGAAGGTGTTCTGCGCCGGCGCCAACATCCAGATGCTGCGCACCAGCGCGCACGCGTGGAAGGTGAACTTCTGCAAGTTCACGAACGAGACCCGCCTCTACCTCGAAGACTTGGCGGAGGTCAGCGGCGTGCGCACCTTGGCCGCTTGCAACGGCGCCACCGCCGGCGGCGGCTACGAACTGGCGCTCGCCTGCGAGCGCATCCTGCTGGTGGACGATCGCAACAGTTCCGTGTCCCTGCCGGAGGTGCCGCTGCTCGCCGTTCTGCCCGGCACGGGCGGATTGACGCGCGTCGTGGACAAGCGCCGCGTGCGCCGCGACCGCGCGGACGTCTTCTGCACCCTGGTCGAAGGCATCAAGGGCCGCAAGGCGGTCGAGTGGGGGCTGGTGGACGAGGTCGCGCCGCTCTCGCGCTTCGCCGAAGAGCGCGACCGGCTTGCGCGCGCGCTCGCCGACGAGGTCGCGCCGCGCGCCGAGCGGACGGGCGTGCCTCTCGGCGTCTTGCAGCGGGAGGAGTCGCCCGGCGAACTGCGCTATCGCCATCTGACGCTTCGCTGGGACGAAGCCGCGGCCATCGCCCGGCTGACCCTGCGTCTGCCCGAGCAGCCGGGCCCGCAAGACGCCGCCGCAGCCGCCGCGGCGGGCGCCTCCTGGTGGTTCTTCGCGGCCTTCCGCGCCCTCGACGATGCGCTCCTCCATCTGCGCGTGAACCTCCCCGCAGTCAACCTCGTCGGCCTGCGCGTGGAGGGCGATCCGCGCGTCGCGCTGGCCGCGGATGCGGTGCTCGCGGCGAACCAGGACCACTGGTTCGTGCGCGAAGTCCTGCACTACGCCAAGCGCGTGCTCAAGCGCCTCGACTTGACCGCCAAGTCCTTCTTCGCCGAGGCCGACGGCGGCACGGCCTTCGCGGGCACCTTTCTGGAGCTGGCGCTCGCCGCGGACCGCCTCTACGTGCTCGACGACGCCGCCGAACCGGTGTTCCTCGGCGTCTCGTCGCTCAATGGCGGCGCCTACCCGATGCCGCACGGCCTCACGCGCCTCGAGGCGCGCTTCCTCGACGACGACGCCGCCGTCGGCCGCGTGCTGGACCGCAACGGCCTCGTGCCCGCGGCCGACGCGGCGGAGCTCGGCCTCGCCACCGAAGCCTTCGATCGCCTGGACTGGGACGACGTCGTGCGCATGCACGAGGAAGAGCGCGCGGCCTACTCGCCGGACGCGCTCACCGGGATGGAGGCCAACCTGCGCTTTCCCGGACCTGAAACCATGGAGAGCAAGATCTTCGGCCG
>CAZDMB010000220.1:0-562 GCA_964506175.1 uncultured Planctomycetales bacterium
CATGCCCCACAGCGCGTGGCCGCCGACCGTGTTGCGCGCGTCGAAGCCGCCGTGGAGCAGCGCCGCGACGAGCGCCAGAATGCCGGCGGCCACGTGGACCGTCATCCAATGGCGCAGGCTGCCGGCTTGCAGCGGGGACCCGGGGGCGCGCCGCACGAGGTAGAGCAGGTTCACTGCCAGGAGCGCGGCGGCGGCGACGCCGGCGGCGAGGCCGAAGCCGCGCGAGGAGCGCAGCAGGCCGTTCAACGGGTGCAGCGCACGCTGGGCGCCGGCGGCGGCGTAGTAGTCCTGATGGAACCAGGTCCACGCCAACGCCGCGGCCGTGACCAGCAGGCCGGCGGCGAGGGCCGGAATCAGTCCGGCGCCGCGCGCCGCCGCGGGCGGCGACGCGGCGCGCTGCGAGTGGTCGAAGGAAACTCCCGCGGCCTGGAGCAAGGCGAAGGGCGGCTTGCCGCCGGCGAGGATGAAGACCTCGTCGTTCGGCAAGGTGTCGCACGCGTCGTCGGCGCCGCCGGCTGCCGACTCGAGCTCGACGAAGCCCTCGCGGATGCTGCGCACGCGC
>CAZDMB010000220.1:572-4252 GCA_964506175.1 uncultured Planctomycetales bacterium
GGCTCGTGCTCGCCGCAGCGCGCTGCAACCGCGCCTCGTTGCGCGCGCGGATGCGCGAGAACTGCGGCTGGCGATAGGACAGGGTGACCTGGTTGCCCGGCTGTTCGGCCAGGCCGACGGCGGCCTCGACCGCGCTGTCGCCGCCGCCCACGACCAGGATGCGGCGCTTGCTGTAGGACTGCGCGTCGAGCAGGCCATAGCTGACCTTGGACAGGTTCTCGCCGGGGACGCCGAGACGCACGGGAGTGCCGCGCCGGCCCATCGCCAGGCACACGTGGCGCGCAAGCGTGCGCGTGCCGCCGGTGAAGATCTCGAAGCGTCCGTCCTCGCGCCGCCGCAGTTCGCGCAGTTCTTCGCCGATGCGGATCGGCAGCTCCTGCTCGCGGGCGTAGCGCTCCCACAATGCGAGCAGTTCCTCCTTGCTGTACTCCGACTTCTCGAGCTTCCCGACGAGCGGCAGTTCGACGGGAGCGGTCATGACCAGCTTGCGCCGCGGGTACTTCGCCACCGTGCCGCCGGTGCTCTCCTGCTCCATCACCAGGAAACGCAGGCCGCGGCGCTTGGCCTCCAGCGCGCAGGACAGGCCGGCGGGACCGGCGCCGATGATGCAGAGGTCGAACACCTCCGCATGCGGATCGCTGCCGGCGGCGGCGGTGCGCCGCGCCACTTCCGCAGCCACGGTGCGGCCGTGCTCGATGGCGGTGCGGATCAGGGCATAGCCGGTGATCTCTCCGGCCAGGAAGAGACCCGGCACGCCCTCCGCCTCGTTGTGCTGGCCGAGCACCGGGATGTCCTGGCGCGCGCTCAAGTCGCCGAGCGTCAGGGCGATCGCTCCCACCGGGCAGGCTTCCGCGCAGCGGCCGTGGCCCACGCAGCGGGCGCCGTGGAAGACCGCCGCCTGGCCGTGGAGCATGCCGAGCACGCCTTCCTCCGGGCAGGCGGCCACGCAGGTGGCGCAGCCGATGCAGTGCGTCAGGTCGATGACGGGATGCTGCAGCCGCGCGCGGTCGGTGCCACGCGCCCTGGCGCGCTCGCGCTCGGCGATGCCGGCGGCGAGCAGCCGCGCCTCGCGCCGCTGGAAAGCGGACACGGCGAGGGTCGCCGTCAGGATCAGGGCGAGAGCGAGGAGGACCGTCCAGACCAAAGCAACGGGGGGCGTGCTCCACTCTCTACGCGCATTTTCCACCTCATCTCACTCGCGGCGGGAGCCGTTCCGTCCTTAGCGGATGACGGGTTAGGATTCGGCATGGTTCTGGTGCTCAAGCCGCTCCTGGCGCTCGATCGCGCCGCCACGGAGGAGGCTTGCGCCGCGGCCGGCTATTCGCCGCGCTGGGCCGCGGGCCTGCGGCGCGCCGTGCTGGCCGGCCGCGCGCCGGAACTGCCCTCCGGCTTGGCGACCGCCTTGCAATCGCGCCTCAGCTGGACCGAGTCACGCGTTGTGGCGCGCGTGCCCGCGGCGGACGGCGCCGAAAAATGCCTGATCCAGCTGGCGGACGGCGAGTGCATCGAGGCGGTGCGCCTGCCCGGCACGCGCCATGGTTCCGCCTGCATCTCGAGCCAGGTCGGGTGCGCCATGGCCTGCGGCTTCTGCGCCAGCGGCCTGAACGGCGTGCGCCGCAACCTGGCGGCGCACGAGTTGCTGGAGCAGGTGGCGCTGCTGCGCCAGGCGGGACCGGTATCCCGTCTGGTGTTCATGGGCTCGGGCGAGCCGACGCAGAATCTCGCCGCGGTGGTGCAGGCTCTTCGCGTCCTGAAGGAGGAAGGGGGCATCGGGCCGCGGCACGTTCTCCTGTCCACCGTGGGTCCGGCCGCGGCCATCGCGCGGGTGACGGCAACCGGCCTCAAGCTCACTCTGGCGCTCTCCCTGCACGCTCTCGATCGCGGCCTGCGCGGCTCCTTGATTCCCACCCAGACGCAGGTGGAGCCGCTGGATCTCCTCGCCGCCGCCGACGCGCACGCCGCCGCGACGCGGCGTCCCTATCAGGTGGAGTACGTGCTTCTCGGCGGGGTGAACGACTCCGCCGCGCAAGCGCGCGCGTTGGCGGCGGCGTTGCGCGGACGGCGCGCGCACCTCAGCCTGATTCCGTGGAACCCGGTCGCGGAGCAGGCCTTCGCGCCGCCCTCGCCCGCGGCGGCGGCGGCGTTCCTGGAGGTGGTGCGCGCCGCCGGAGTGAGCGCGGTGCTGCGCCGCACGGTCGGCGGCGCGGCGCATGCCGCCTGCGGGCAGCTGCGCGCCGCGCGCGCCGCGCCCGCGCGCGATTCAGGCCGGATCGAGCGCGTCGATGCCGGGCATCGCGGCGCCCTCGAGCATCTCGAGGAAGGCGCCGCCGCCGGTTGAGATGTGGGTGATCCGGTCGGCGACGCCGGCCTGCTTGACCGCGGCCACGCTGTCGCCGCCGCCGACCACGCTGGCGCAGGAACTCGCGGCCAGCACCTGGGCGATGGCCAGGGTGCCGGCGGCGAAGGGCGCCATCTCGAACACGCCCATCGGGAAGTTACACACCTCCGTCTTGGCCTCGCGAAGTTTGGCGGCGTCGGCGGCGCGCGTCGCCGGGCCGATGTCCAGGCCCATCCAGCCCGCCGGCACGGCGCCGACGCAGAGTTGCGTGGCAGCGTCGGCGGCGAAGCGCTCCGCGCACACGTGGTCCGTCGGCAGCAGCAGCGCGACGCCGCGCTCCTGCGCCCGCGCCAGGACCTCGCGCGCCACGCCGAGGCGGTCTTCCTCGCACAAACTGTTCCCAAGTGCGACGCCTTGGGCCTTGAGCAGGGTGTAGGCCATGCCGCCGCCGATCAGCACGGCGTCCACCTTCGACAGCAGCGACTCCAGCACCAGGATCTTGTCGCTCACCTTGGCGCCGCCGATTACGGCCACGAGCGGCCGTTGCGGCGCGCCCATCACCAGATTGAAGGCGGCGATCTCCTTTTCGACCAGCAGGCCGGCGAGCGCCGGCTTGAGCAGCCGCGGCAGGCCGACGGTGCTGGCGTGCGCCCGGTGGCAGGTGCCGAAGGCGTCCTGCACGAACAGGTCCGCCAGCCCGGCGAGGGCCTGCGCCAGCGCCGGCTCGTTCTTCTCCTCGCCGGGCTCGAAGCGCAGGTTCTCGAGCAGGAGCGCCTGACCCGGGCGCAGCGCGCGCGCGGCGGCGCGCGCCTCGGCGCCGACGACGTCGCGCACCGCCGTCAACTCGGCTTCCGGCAAGAGCGCGCGCAGGCGTGCGGCCACCGGCGCCATGCGGAAGGCTTCCTCCGGCTTGCCCTTCGGCCGGCCGAGGTGGGCGCCGAGCACGCAGGCGCCGCCGGCGGCCAGGATGCGGCGGATCGTCGGCAGCGATTCGCGGATGCGGGTGTCGTCGCCGACGCGTCCGTCCTTCACCGGCACGTTGAAATCCACGCGCACGAAGGCGCGTTTGCCGGCCAGCTGCGCGGCGGGCAGCGCGGCGAGGGAGCGCTTCACCGGCGAATCAGGCCGCGTAGCCGATGCCGTGCGTCTTGACGATGAGGTCGGCGACGCGATTGCTGTAGCCCCACTCGTTGTCGTACCACGACACCACCTTGACCATGGTGCCTTCCATCACCATGGTGGACTGCGCGTCGAAGATGGAGGAGTGCGGGTCGCCGACGATGTCGGTGGAGACGATCGGATCGGTGGTGTAGCGCAGGATGCCCCGCAGAGGGCCGTCGGC
>CAZDMB010000221.1:0-3984 GCA_964506175.1 uncultured Planctomycetales bacterium
GCGCGCGGCGGCGCTCGCGCTGCTTGCCGCCAACACCCTGTTCGATCCGGACCTCGCGGTGCGCCGTCACGCCTTGTTGGCTGCGGCGCGCATGCCCGACGAACCGGCATTGGGCGCCGCGCTCGCCGCGCTGGCGCCGCGCGCCGAGGTCCGCGACGATCCCTGGCTGCCGGAGGCGATGTTGGCCGCGGCCACGGCGCATGCCGACGCTTGGCTCGCCGCCCTCGGGCCGGCGCTGCTGTCGGAGAGCGCCGCCGCCGCCGCCGGACCTGGCCCGAATTTGATTCCCAATCCAGGATTCGAGGAAGCGGACCCGGCGGACGCCCGCCTGCCGCGCGCATGGCGGCCGCGGACGTATAGCGGCGTCGGCGAGCAGCAGTGGGCGGAAGGCGAGGGCCGCAGCGGCAGCCGCGCCGCGCGCCTCAGTTCCACGAGCGGCGCGGATACCTCCTGGTTCGTCGACGTGCCGGTCGAGCCGGGAACGCGCTATCGCCTGAGCGGATGGATTCGCGGCGACGGCCTTCGGCCGCTCGGCGACGCTTTCGGCGCTCTGCTCAACTTGCACGCCCGCGCCGACTCGGTCAGCAATGCGGTCAAGGATTCCGGCGCGTGGCGCCAGGTGGAGCTCGAATTCCAAACCGGCCCGAACGAGCGCGCCGTCAGCCTCAACTGCCTCTTCGGC
This sequence comes from uncultured Planctomycetales bacterium, assembly GCA_964506175.1. GTDB lineage: Bacteria > Planctomycetota > UBA1135 > UBA1135 > UBA1135 > JAQBVK01. Next base: position 683 of record CAZDMB010000221.1, read on the forward strand.
GGCTGGGGCCAAGCCGCCGGCGTCGCCTACTACGACGACCTCGAACTGCGCGCCGAGGGCAAGGCCGCGGCGCTCGGCGGAGCCGCCGCGCGCGTCGCGCGCGCCTGGGGCCGGGATGGCGCGTCGGCGAGCATCGCCGCGTATTTGGAGCAAGTGGAGAGCGGTCGCGCGGTCACGACGCGCGCCCTTCTCGAGGCTCTGTGGGCCGGCTGCGCTGCCCGCGCGGACGGCGGCGACGCCGCGCTGGCGGCGCGCATTCAGGCCCTCGCTGGCGCGGATCTCGAGGATCTGGCGCGCGCCGCAGCCGGCCGGCCGTTGACGGAGGGTGGGGATGAGGCGCGCGGCGCGGCCCTGTTCCGCACGCATCCGATCGCGAACTGCTCGGCCTGCCATGCGATCGCCGGGCAAGGAGGCGCGATCGGCCCGGACCTGACCCAGGTGGGGGGGCGCTTGACGGCGGACCAGATCCTGGAGTCCATCCTCGAGCCCAACGCCGCGCTCGCGGCAGGTTGGCCGGGCGAGGTTTCGGCCATGCCGGTCCTGCGGCCATTTTTGAGTGATCAGGAGATCCGCGATCTGGTCGCCTTCCTCACGGCGCGTCGTTAGGGCCAAACGCCTGATCCCGGAGGGCGGGAGGCCGGCGGAAAATGCCGGGATTTTCCGCTAACCGCGACAAACTACATCTGTAGTATGTGGCGGTGCCCGCCAAGCGCCTCCACCGTCTCGGCGACCTGCAGCTCGCGATCCTGCGCGTCCTGTGGGCGCGCGGCGAAGCCACCGCTGCGGAGGTGCAAGCCGCGCTTGCGGCGGAGCGCGGGCTTGCCCTCACCACCATCGCCACCATGCTGCAGCGCCTGAGCGCGCAGGGCGTGGTGACCCGCCGCGCCGCCGGCCGCGTTCACGTCTACCGCGCGCGCGCCGGCGAGGCCGACGTGCGCTCCTCCATGGTGGAGGACCTCGTGCGGCGCGTGTTCCGTGGCGATTCGGCGGCGCTCGTCACGCACCTGGTCGACGCCGGCGAGGTGGATCCCGCCGACATCGAGGGGCTGCGCACCGAGATCAAGCGGCGCAAGGGGCGCAGGTCCGCCGGAGGCAAGAGCGATGCGTGAGCTCATCCCCTACGCCGCATCCTGGCTGCTCACTTTCGCGCTGCACAGCACGCTGTGGCTCGGGGGCGCCGCTTTGGCCATGCGGTTGCGCCGCAACGCCTCCGCGGCGCTGCGCGATTTCCTCTGGCGCGCGGCGCTCGCGGCCAGCTTGCTGACTCCGAGCCTGCAACTCGCCGCGGGCGTGGCGCCGCTCGGCGGCGCCTGGCGCGTGGCTCCTGCGGAGCCGGCCCCGGAAGTGGCGGTTCTCGCGGCGACGCCGGCGTCCGCGGGCGCGCTGCAGGCCGCCACCGACCTCCTGCCGGCTGCGCCAGCGTCGTCCGTGGCGCCGCCGACGTTTTCACCCGGCAGCGCACTTCCTGCCTCCTCGGACGCGGCGCTCGACCTCGACGCGCGCGCCGCCGCCGCTGCGCCGACTCCGTGGCGTGAGCTGTTGCTCGGCGTGTGGGCGGCCCTCGCCGTGGTCGCCGTCGGCGCCCTGCTTTGCGACGCCGCGCGCCTGCGGCGCTCGCTGCGGGGGCGGCGCGGCCTGACCGAAGGCGCGTCCGCGCGCGCCCTGGAGCGCTTGCTGCGGCCGCTCGGCCGGCGCGCGCCGCGCGTGCGGTTGACGGAATCGCAGGCGCTGACCGTGCCGATCGCGCTCGGCCTTCTCCGCCCCGAAATCTGCGTTCCACGCCGCGCTTTGCGCGATCTCGGGCCGGCGCAGCAGCGGGCGCTGATCGGTCACGAACTTGCCCACCTCCTGCGCCAGGATCCGCTCTGGTTGGGTGTCTTCGCCCTGGCGGCGCGCCTCTTCTGGTTCCAGCCCTTGCTGCGCGTCGCGCGCCGCGAAGCGCATCACGCCGCCGAGGAGCTGTGCGACGCTTGGTCGGCCCGCCGCACCGGCGATCCCGTGGCGCTGGCCGACTGCCTGGTGGAGGTCGCGCGCTGGCTGGTCCCCGGACGAGCGCCCTTGGCCGCGGCTTGCATGGCGCGGCCCGACTCGCCGCTGCGCCAGCGTGTGACGCGCCTGCTTGAGCGCGGCGGCGAGGGTCGTGAGCGCCTGCCGGCGTGGGCGCGCGGCTCCGCAGCGGCCGCCATCGTGGGCGCCGCCTTGCTGCTGCCCGCGATCTCCTGCCATGCCGCGCCAGTCTGGCCGGCCGGTTCCTACCTCGTTTCCGAAGACGCCGACCCCGCCGCCGAGCTCGCCGTGATCCGCGAGCAGATCGGCTGGTTGATCGCCGAGCTCGACGCCGCGCGCACCGAGGCGGGCGCGAGCGCGCCGGACGGCGTCTCCACCCGCCTCGCGGCGCTGCAGGATCGCCTGCGCGCGCTCCGGGAGATGGCCGACTCCATCTCCTCCCAACTCACCTCCTACAGCACCTCACGATGAAATCCTTCCTCATTTTCTTGGGCGTGGCCGCGCTTGCGGCGGCGCCGCTTGGCGCCCAATCGGCGCCGCAACCGGCGGCGCAACCGGCGGCGGAGGCCGGAGCCGCGGCACGCCTGCTGGGCCTCGCGCAGGAGCGCGCCGCCGCCGGCGATTTCCAGATGGCGCGGGTGCTCACGGAGCAGGCTGCGCAGTTGATGCGCGGCGCGCCGGTCGCCGCGGCCACCCTCAGCGACGGCTCCTTCCAGTTGGCGCAACCCGCCTTGGCGCTGGCCATGGGCCAGGCCTACACCGACGTGCTCCAGCCGCCCGATGCGCCGACCGCTGCGGCGCCCGCATCCCCGCCTGAACTGGCTCTCCTGGGCGGACTCGGTTACGTGCAGGAGCCGCGCAGCCGCGACCGGTACGAGCGATTCTCCAGCCCAGTTCAAGGCGGCGGGGACGAGATCCTGGAGAGCCTGCGCGCGATTCGCCGCGAGTTGCAAGGCATTCGCGGCGAGATCGCCGGCCTCCGTGCGGAGATGGGGCGGCCCCATGCCGGCATGAGCGAGTCCGGACCGCGTGGCGGAGTTCAGTTCTACGCTCCAGTTGCGCCGGGAATGCCGGCGGCTCCGGCGGCCCCGCCGCAACCCGGCGGCGGCTCCTGGTGGGAGCTGCGCCGACAGCCCTCCGCCGCCCCGTCAGGCCCGCAAGGCGGGCCGCCGACTGGCCGCATCTCCGGGCGGATCACCGATGGGCATGGTGAGCCGGTCGAGGAAGCCGAAGTCTGGGAACTGCAAGAGGACGAGGGCTCGGCGATGGTCGAGGTCGAGCCCGGGGTCTTCACT
>CAZDMB010000221.1:3994-4234 GCA_964506175.1 uncultured Planctomycetales bacterium
AGGAGGGGTGCGCGAAAGGGAATCCGAGGGTCGCTTGTTGGAATTTCGGCCCGAGACGCGCGAGATGCAGGCGAGCCCGGATCGGTTCCGCGTTCGGCGCGGCGACCCGGCGGTCGCGGAGTTGATGGCGGAGTTGGAGGCATCGCGCGCCGAGATCGAGCGCCTGAAGGTTTTGATCGGGCAGGCCGGCAGCCCGGCGGCCGGTTCGCGCGCGCCGGCGCCGAGCCCGCGCTCGCCGCG
>CAZDMB010000222.1:0-1262 GCA_964506175.1 uncultured Planctomycetales bacterium
GCTCGATCCTGGTGCTCGGCCCCGACATGGTGGTGAACGAGAACGGCGGCGCTCCGAGTTTGAGCGAAGCCGCGCAAGGAGCCGCGCTGCCGGTGCCGCTGCGCCTGTTGGTGGACGCGATCGACGCCGCGGCCGCCGAGGACCGCATCGCCGGGATCCTGCTCAGTGAAGGCGGCCCCGCCTGCGAGGACTGGGCGCAGCGGCGCGAGTTGCGTGGCGCCTTGCAGCGCTTTCGCGGCACCGGCAAGACGGTGTGGGCGCACGCCGGCGCCTGGAGCGAGGCCGGCTGGTACGTGGCCAGCATCGCCGATCACCTGTCGGCGGCGCCGCTCGGCTTGTTCGAGTGCAACGGTTTCGCCGCGCAGATGTTCTACTTCGCCGACGCTCTGGCCAAGCTCGGCGTGCAGGTCCAGACCACGCGCGTCGGCAAGTACAAGTCCGCGGTCGAGCCGTTCACGCTGTCCCGCTCCAGCCCGGAGAACGACGAGCAGATCGGCGCGCTGCTCGAAGACGTCGAGGCCATGGTGTACGAGGCCTGCGAGGAGTCGCGGCGGCTGGAGCCGGGCACGCTGCGCGATTTCGCCCGCGAAGGCGGCGTGTGCAGCAGCGAGGAAGCGGCGCGACGCCGCTTCGTGGACGAGGTCGCGCCCTTCGACGCCGTCCTGCGCGAACTGAAGGAGGCCACCGGCAGCGCCGGCAGCGCGGCGCCCTTCCCGCAAGTGAGCGGCCGCGACTGGCTGGAAGAGGCCGCAACGGACCGCGCCGGCGCTGTGACCGTGGCGGTGGTGTACGCCGTAGGCGAGATCGTGGATGGCGAGAGCAGCGCCGAGGCCGGCGGCGCCAGCGTGGCGCGCGCCCTGCGCGAACGCCGCGAGGACCCCGAGGTCGATGCGGTCGTGCTGCGGGTCAGCAGTCCCGGCGGCAGCGCCGCCGCCAGCGAAGTCATCCGCCGCGAGGTCGAACTGCTGCGGGACGCCGGCAAACCGGTGATCGTCTCCATGGGCGGCGTCGCCGCGAGCGGCGGCTACTGGATCTCCTGTCCGGCGACGCGCATCCTCGCCGAGCCCGCGACCGTCACCGGCTCCATCGGGGTGCTGGCCATGGTGCCGGACGTATCGCCGCTCCTTGGGCGTCTGGGCGTGGGCGTCAGCACGGTGCGCACCGCGCCGCATGCCGACGCGATGGACATCTTCCGCGCTCGCGACGCCATGGAGATGGCGCGCATCCAGGAGTTCGTGGACGTGATCTACGAGGTGGGGGTG
>CAZDMB010000222.1:1272-4220 GCA_964506175.1 uncultured Planctomycetales bacterium
TTCCTCGATCGCGTGGCCCAAGGCCGCAATCTGCCGCGCGCGCGCGTGCAGGAGTTGGCGCAGGGGCGCGTGTGGTCCGGGCGCGACGCGGTCGAGAACGGCCTGGTGGACGCCATCGGCTCCCTCGGGGACGCGGTGCGCGCCGCCGCCGATCTCGCCGGCGCCAAGGGCGGAGGCTTCCGCGTGCTCGGCGGCGAAATTCTGCCGACGCCGATCGAGAAGTTCGTGGACGGCGTGCTGCGCGGCCCGACGGAGCCGTTGGCCGCGCTGCCTGCTTCGCTGCGCCGCGCCGCCGGTGCTGCGGCGGCGTTGACGCGCGGCGCGGCGGCGCCGGCCGTGCCGCTGGCGCGCCTGCCCTTCAGCCTCGAGATCCGCTGAGCAGCGCACCGGCCGCCGCCGCCACCTCCGCGGTGGTGAGGCGCTCCATCCACGGCGAGCGGCGCGAGCGATCGCGCGGCGGCGGCGGCTCGCCCGGCGCGCCCGGCCAGAGGAGGCGCACGCGCGGTCCGGGCGGCGCGTAGACCACCGGGTCGGTCGGGCCGAAGAGCGCGAGGACGGATGTGCCGCGCATCGCGGCCAGATGCACCGGCCCGCTGTCGGTGCCGATCAGCAAGGCCGCGCGGTCGCAGAGGGCCATCAGCGCGCCGAGGCTGGGCGTCGCCGGCGCGAGTTCGAGGGCGCCGCCCGCGAGGGCGACGATGCTCTCGACGCCGGGACGATCTCCCGGTGTCCACAGCGCCAGCGGCCGCTGGCCGGCGCCCCGCAGCGCGCGCGCGAGTTCGGCCCAGCGCTCTGCCGGCCACTCCTTGTCGCGGCCGTAGGCGGTCACGCTCGTGTGCAGCAGGACGAAGGGGGTCGGCGGGAATGCGAGGCCGGCGGCGGCCTCCGGCGGCAGCGGCCATGCGGCGAACACCGGCACTCCCGCGCGCAGGCCGGCCGCGGGCAGCAGCGCCAAGTCGCGTGCGCAGCGATGCACCCGCCCCGGATCCGGCGCCCGGGCGTCCAGGAGGCGCTGCGCGCCTTCGCGCGCCAACGGCGCATCGAACCCGATCTTGTGTCCGCGCAGGAAGCGCAGATGCAGCCAGGACTTGAGGTTCGACTGCAGATCGAGGATCAGGTCGTAGGGTTCGCGGCGGCGCAGCGCGCGCAGCGAGGCCGCGAGCGGCAGAAGGCCGCGGCCGCCGCGCCAGGCGCGACGCGGGAAGACCAGCGTCTCCGCCACCAAGGGGTGGGAGCGGGGCAGCTCGGCGCAGCGGTCCTCGGCCAGCCAGTCGATCGTGCAGCCGGGCAATTCCCGCCGGAGCGCGTGCAACACCGGCAGCGCGAAGACGAGGTCGCCGAGCGCGCTCATGCGCACGATCAGCACTCTCGCGCCCGGCATCGCGCGCCAGGATAGCATCGGGGACGATGCGGGACGCGCTGGGCGCGGAGTCGGCGGGGGCGGAACCGGTGGCCAGCGGCGCGCGCGCCGTGCTGTGGGCCTCGCCGGAAGCGCTGCCGGGCGTGGATCCACGGCTCTGGCTCGTCGACGGCGAATTGCTGCTGAGCGCCGCGGCGCGCGAGGATGCCGGCCAAGGTCGCGGCGCCGCGCGGCGCGTGACGGTCGCCGGGCTCGACGGCGTGTGGCGGCGCAATCGCCACGGCGGCTGGCTCGGCGGCATGCGCGGCGACCGCTACGCCTCGCCGCGCCGGCTCGCGCGCGAAGTCGCCTTGGTGGCGCACCTGCGCCGCCTCGGCATCGCCACCCCGCCGGTGTTGTTGGCGCTGGCCGCCGCCCGCGGCCGCTCGTGGCGCCAGCACCTCGTCACGGCGCGCGTCGCAGAAGCGGGCACCCTCTTCGCCGCCGGGGCGGATCCGGTCGCCGCCGCCGCGGCGCGCGAGCTGCTCGAGGAAATCTTCGACGTCGGTTTATGGGCGCCGGACCTGCATCCGGCCAACCTGCTGTGGCAAGCCGGCCCCGGCCATTGCTGGCTGATCGACCTGGCGGGCGCGCGCCTGCTGGGGCGGCCGCTGCGCGCCGGCGAGCGGCGCGCGCGCCTGCGTCGCTTCCTGCGCTATTTCACCAAGCACGCCGGCGCCGTGCCCGCGCCCTTCGCCGCCTGGTCGCCGTAGAATTCGCGGCCTTGTCCCTGCCCGCGCTGCGCCTCTACGACACGCTCTCCCGCCGCGAGGTCGAGTTCCGGCCGCTCACCCCGGGGGAGGTGCGCATGTACCACTGCGGGCCGACGGTCTACCAGCGTCCGCACATCGGCAACTACCGCGCCTTCCTCTTCGCCGACTTCCTGCGGCGGGTGCTCGAGCGCTGGGGCTACCGCGTCACGCAAGTGATGAATCTGACGGACGTCGGCCACCTGCTGGGCGAGGATGGCGAAGGCGAGGATCGCATGGAGAAGCAGGCGCGCAAGGAGGGCACGGATCCATGGTCGATCGTCGAGCGCGTGTCCGCCGCCTTCTTCGCCGATCTCGCGGCGCTCGGCGTACATCCCGCGCACCATTACCCGCGCGCCACGGCCCACGTGCCCGAGATGCTGGCGATGATTCGCGTGCTGCTGGCCAAGGGGCACGCCTACCGCGTGGGCGAGAACGTCTATTTCGACGTCGCCACCTTCCCGGAATACGGCAAGCTTTCGGGCAACCGCGTGTTGGAGCTGGAGGCCGGCGCGCGCCTGGAAATCAACCCGGAGAAGCGCCATCCGGCGGATTTCGCGCTGTGGAAGTCGGATCCCAAGCACGTGATGAAGTGGGCCTCGGAGTTCGGCGAGCACGGCTTCCCCGGCTGGCACATCGAGTGCTCGGCGATGTCGAAGAAATACCTCGGCGAGACCTTCGACATCCACACCGGCGGCGAGGACAACGTCTTCCCGCATCACGAATGCGAGATCGCCCAGAGCGAGTCCGCCCACGGCAAGCCTTTCGTGCGCCACTGGATGCACACGCAATTCCTGCAG
>CAZDMB010000223.1:0-3181 GCA_964506175.1 uncultured Planctomycetales bacterium
CGGCGTGGAGCGCGCCGCGGCGCAGCCCGCGACGGAGACGGCGCCGCCCCCGGAGGTCGCCGCCGCAGATCTTCTCGACGTGCAGGTCGTGCTGCGCGACGGCGGGGCGGCGGTGCCTGGCGCCCTCGTGCAACTGATTGCGCCCGGCGAGAATCAGGAGCGCGAACTCAGCGAGGCCTTCTTCACCGGCATCTCCTTGGACTCGCTCTTCGAGCGCTTCGGCAGCAAGCACACCGCGGACGCCCAAGGCATGGTGCGGCTGCCGCGCCCCCGCGACACCGCCTTGATCGCCGCCAGCAAGGACGCTTGGTACGGAATGCTCACTTGGAACGTCGGCGAGAGTTCGCCAGGCGCGACGCTGCGGCTCGAGGTCGAGACCGAGCCGGTGGTGCGCGTGCGCGTGCGCGACGAACGCGGCCAGCCGGTGGCGGGGGTGCCAGTGGCGCTGCGCCTCGGCGAAGGCGATTTCTTCGCCATTGACGTCGCTCGCACTCCCACCGGTCCCGATGGCATCAGCGAGCTCCTGCACGCCAGGTCCACGATGCGCCTCATCGCCCCCGACGAGAGTGCCGGCAAGTGCACCGTGGCGATCGCGGCGGTGCTGGCGGCGCCTGTGTCCGCCAGCCTGGATCTCGAGCGGCTCCCGGCGGAGCCGGTCGAGCTCGTGCTGCCGCCGACCGGGTCGGTGCGCGTGACGCTGCTGGATGAGGAGGGCAAGCCCTACCTGGCGCAGCAACTCGTGGCCCTGTCCAAGGCGCGTGAGAATCCGGCCGACGACGACGACTGGCTCGCCCCCGGCATGCCGGGCTTCGACGCCGCGACCGCCCTCGCCAGCAACGGCGAGGCCTTCTTCCCCCACGTCGGGCTCGGCTTCTTCGTGCAGGCGGCGGCGCAGTTCCCGGAAGCGCCGCAGGCCAGCACCGCGCCGGGACCCGGCCCGCAGCGCCCCGGTGAAGAAGCCCGGTTGGTGCTGCGCCAGACCGCGGATTTCCCGGTCATCACGGCGTTGCTACGCGGCGCAGAGGACCGCCCGCTGATCAGCAGCGAGACGCGGGTCCGCGTCATGCGGAAGTCCGACGAGGGCGAATGGGACGAGGAGCATCCTGCGCCCGCCGATGCCGAGGGTCGCGTGCGCTTCGGCACCGTGATGCCCGACCCCGGCGTGTCGATCACGGTGGCGTTCGAACTGCCCGCCACCGCCGATCGGCCGCAGTACGTCGCCAGCGTCCCTGTTCCCGACCTGCATCCCGGCTTGAACGATCTTGGCACCGTCATCCTGAAGGTGGCGCCGGTGATCGCCGCCGGCCGCGTCGTGAACGCCGCCGGAGACCCGGTCGCCGGCGCCACGGTCGTCGCCCAGAAGCGCAACCGCTACGGCGAGGGGCCCGATGAGTTCTACTGGGAGGGCGTGTGGCGCGTGCGCGCCAGCAGCGCCGCCGACGGCTCGTTCACGCTCTACGGCACCTGGCAAGCACCCGAACTGCGCCTGGAAGCGAGCGCCCCCAACCAGATGCAGACGGATCTCGACGTGCCCGTGGGCACGCTCGATGCGCTGATCACGCTGGCCGCTGCGGCGGCGCTGGAAGGCCGCATCCTGGCCGATCCCGGCGTGGACTTGGATCAGTTGAGTCTGCGCCTGCAGTACTCCCAGCAGGAGGCGGGCGCGGACGGGGCGCGCGGCGACCCGTCCACCGGCGTGCAGCCGAACTCCGGACGCTTCCGCTTCGACGGCGTCCGCCCCGGTTTCGCCACCTTCACCATCGACACCCACGGCTTCAGCGCCGAGGAGACTCCCCTGTTCACGCTGCCGAACGTGCACGTCGGCGGCCCGCCGGATTCGCGTCTGGATCCGGTGGATCTGCGCGGGCTGGTGCACGGCTGCCGCATTCGCGTGCGCGGCGAAGGCGGCGCGAAACTGAAGCAGGTGCAGGCCTGGCCGGCGGAACGCCAGCAAGAGGTCGCCGACGGCTGGCAGGGCCAGGTGAGCCTGCTCTCGCGCGCGCCGCTGGGCGAGATCGTGGTGGTCGCGCCGGGCTGGCGCGAGGCGCGCTTCACGCCGACCGGTCCCGAGGCCGAGGTGGAGCTCAAGCAGGGCATGGAGGTGCGCATCACGACCGCCGCCGGCGCCGTGCGCCAAGGCGAACAGCGCCTCGGCTGCTTCCTGGTGCCGGAGGACGGCGGCGTTTCCTGGGCGCGCGGCGCGCGCGCGGTGTTCGACGACGCGGGCGCGGCCACCCTGCGCATCTCCACCCCGGGCAAGTATCGCGTCGAGTTCCTGCTGACGCAGGAAAGCGGCCCCACCGACGCCGATGAGAACTGGTGGGGCTTCAAATGGATCCAGCGCGCCGCGTCGGAGGAGCCGCCGCGGATCGTGGTGGCGGACGTCAGCCGGCTCCAGACCTTCGCCGTCGCCGCGCCCTCGGCGGAGCGCATCGCCGCGACCGTGCAGGAGTTCCGCGACGAAGCCCAGGTCTACTGATCGGCTCTACTGCGGCAGGTCTTCGCGCTCGAGGTAGGTGTAGCCGTTGAGGCCCGACTCGTAGAAGCGCAGCAACACCTGGCTCTCCGGCACCGTCAACTTCTTCTCGCGCACGGCGCGCTCGCAATCGCGGCGCAGGAATGAAGCCAGGTGCTCGGGCTCGTACTGGACGTAGCCCAGCACCTCGCGCACGGTGTCGCCGGGCACGACCTCCTCGATGTACCAGTCGCCCTCCTCGTCCACCGAGATGTGGGCGACGTGGGTGTCGCCGAAGAGGTTGTGGAGGTCGCCGAGGGTTTCCTGGTAGGCGCCGACCAGGAACACGCCGAGGTAGTACTCCTCGCCCTCGCGCAGCGAATGCAGCTCGAGCATGCCCTTGGCCGCGCCCTGCGAAACGAAGCGGTCGATCTTGCCGTCGCTGTCGCAGGTGATGTCAGCGAGCACCGCCTTGCGCAGCGGCGCCTCGTTCAGCCGGTGGATCGGCATCACCGGGAACAATTGGTCGATGGCCCAAGAGTCCGGCAAGGACTGGACCAGCGAGAAATTGCAGAAGTAGGTGTCCGACAGGAGGGTTTCGACTTCCTCCTTCTCCGGGTAGTCGTCCCGATCGGCGCGCATGATGGCGCGGATCTTGACCATCGTGGACCAGAACATGCGCTCGACCAGGGCGCGGCCGTGCAGGTCGAGGTAGCCGAGGCTGAA
>CAZDMB010000223.1:3191-4194 GCA_964506175.1 uncultured Planctomycetales bacterium
GGTTGAGCGCCTCGTCGCGGGCCTGGACGGCGTCGTTGTAGCGCTCCAGGAAATTCTTCTCGTCCACGTTGCGGTAGGCGTCGTAGAGGTCCATCAGCGGCAGCGGCGGCCGGCCGTTGCCCTGCCACTCGTCCAGGCTGATGTCCTCGCGGGCGATGGATTCGATGCTCGAGCGGCCGAGCACGTTGAAAATGAGCACGCTGTTGTAGGCGACCATCGCGCGCCCGCTCTCGGTGATGATGTGCGGATGCGGGATGCCGATCTGGCGGCACACGTTGCTGATGCGGAACACGACGTCGCTCGCGTACTCGTCCAGCGTGTAGTTCATCGACGACTCGACGCTGCGCTGCGTGCCGTCGTAATCCACGCCGAGGCCGCCGCCGATGTCGAGGTAGCGCAGGCCGGCGCCCATGCGCGAGAGATCCGCGTAGATGTGGCCCAGCTCGTTGATGATGTTCTTGACCAGGCGGATCTCGTGGATCTGGCTGCCGACGTGGCAGTGCAGCAGCCGCAGGCAGTCGAGCATGCCGTGCTCGCGCAGCAGATCGGTCATTTCCAGCAGCTCGTTGATGAGCAGGCCGAATTTGGCGCGATGGCCGGCGCTGTCCCGCCAGCGGCCGGCGCCCTGGCTGGCCAGCTTGACGCGGGCGCCGATCTGCGGGCGCACGCCGTATTTCTCCGCGTATTTGATGATCAGCCGCAGTTCGCCCAGGCTCTCGACCACCGGAATGATGTTGCGGCCGATCTTGGTCGAAAGGATGACCGCCTCGATGTAGCGGTCGTCCTTGAAGCCGTTGCAGATGATGAGGCGCTCGACGGTCTGCGCCGTCATGGACATGACCGCCAGCAACTCCGGCTTGCTGCCGACCTCGATGCCGAAGCCGTGGGCTTCGCCGAAACTCAGCACCTCCTCGACGAGGTGGCGCTGCTGGTTCACCTTGATCGGATAGACGGCGTGGTAGCGGCCCTGGTAGTCGTTCGCCGCGATGGCGCGCTGGAAGGC
>CAZDMB010000224.1:0-4127 GCA_964506175.1 uncultured Planctomycetales bacterium
GAGCAGCACGTAGTCGGCGCCGGCGGCGAGCGCCGCGGCGGCCTCGGCCTCGGTGCGCGCCTCCGCGCCGACGATGCGGCCGTCGGCGGCAGCGAGGGCCTGGCGCACGGTGGCGGCATAATCCAGGCCGGAGAGGGCGAAATGGTTCTCCTTGAGGAGCAACTGTTCCGCGAGGTCGCGGCGATGATTGACGCCGCCCCCCGCGCGCACGGCGGCTTTCTCCGCATCACGCAGCCCGGGTGCGGTCTTGCGCGTGTCCAAGACCTGCACGGGGCCGGCGGCCGCGACTGCACGCGCCGTCAGAGTGGCGATGCCCGAGAGGCGCTGCAGGAAGTTCAGAGCGGTGCGCTCCGCGGCCAGCAAGCCATGCGCCGTGCCGCGAACCGTGAGGATGAGCTCGCCCGGCTGCACGCGCGCGCCATCGGCCGCCTGCCACGCGAGTTGCGCGCTTGGATCGCAGCGGCGAAAGGCGGCCGCGGCGTAGGCGCAGCCCGCCAGGACGCCGGCCTCCTTGGCGATCAGGCGCGCCTGGGCGCGCGCCTCGGGGCGGACGACGGCGTGCGTGGTGGCGTCGTGGAATGCGCCGTCCTCGGCGAGCGCGCGTTCGACGACGGCTTCCACGCTCTCCCTCGGGGCTCGACCCTCCACCGCGGAATTCTACCGCTGCTCGCCCTCCCGCCGCACTGCGGCGACGTAATCCTGCACCTGTTGCGCGGTCTGGGTGCCCACTTCCGGCAGGAGGGCGAGATTCTCCGGCTGCAGCGGCGCGCCGAGATAGGGACGGCTGGCCACGATCGCGCGGGCGCGCGCCGCGCCGATGCCCGGAAGCAAGGCGAGGCGCTCGGCGCCGTCGTGCGCGAGATCCGGCAGGAAGCTGGGCGGACCGGTGGCGGGGTCCGCGAAGGCCGAAGCCGGCGGCTGGCGCGCGGCGCGCACCGCGCCCGCCAGCGCCGCCGCCAGCAAGAAGCCGAGCACGACCTCCGATGCCGCGCCTCGCCCCATGCGGGTTCGACGCGGCCGCTGCCTGTCGGTTACCACGCCGGCGCGAACTGCTCGCGCATGAGGGCGTCGAGCGCGCGATCGACGGATTCTTCGTCCGCGAGGCGCAGGACCTCGGTGCGCCGCGCGGCGCGCTCGGTCACGAACAGCAGGTCATCGCCGTCGCGGTGCACCGCCGCGCAGGCGCCGCGGGGGCCGGTGAAGACCAGCGGCCAGGCGGCGCCGTGCACCTGCAGTTCCGGCTGGATCTGGCCGGCGCAGTGCAGCAGCCGGCGCAAATGCTGTTGGCTGCCCGCGGGCGCCGGCGGCGCCTCCGCCAGCGGCCGCTTCAGCCGCTCCGGCAGGAGCGTCACCCAGCGCGGGCGCTCGCCCTCAGCCGCGCCGGAGACGCCCGACCAGACGCGCAGGCCCAGGGCCGGCGCCAACAGGGCGAGCCGCGCGCGCGCGCCGGTCGCCAGTCCGGAGCAGAGCAGGAAGATGCGCGGCTCGCGCGGCCGCGAGAACCAAGGCGCCAGCGCCCCGGCATCCGCATGCGCGCGCGCGGCGAGTTCGAGCACGCTCGTCGCCGGATCGGCGGCGTCTGCCGGCGCGGTGAGCAGGAGCACCGGCCGGCCGAGCGGGTCGGGGCCGCCGGCGATCGCGCCGAGGGCGCGCACCGATTCCGGCAGCGGGTCGAACAGGCGCAGCCCCGGCTCGAGCGTCTCTGGATGACGCCACAGCCGCGCGAGCAGCGCGTCGGCGTCCTCGCTCATTGCAGGCGCGCTCCCGCCGGCATGCTGCGGGTGGCGCGGCGGCCGCCGGCGCGCGCCGCCGGCGCTCGGCTCTGCGCCGCCATCAGCGCGCAGAGCGCCACCGCGATGGCATCCGATTCATCCGGTCCCTCGAAGCGCAGTTCCGGCAGCCCCAGGTGCATGCGCACGACGTTCTGCGTCTGCTCCTTGCTGGCGGCGCCGGCCCCGGCCACGCGGCGCTTCACGGTCGCGGGGGGAATCTCGAGCACGGGAATGCCGCGCGCCGCGGCGGCCATCATCACCACGCCGCGCGCCTCGCCGATCCGCAGCGCGCTGCGCGCGTTGCGGCCGAAGAAGGCGGCCTCCAAGGCCAGCGCCCGCGGCGCGTGCGCGTCGAGCACCCGCTCCAACTCCTGCGCCAGGCGGTGCAGGCGTTCGGGCAGCGGCAGCGCGGAACCGCCGAGCCGCCACACGCCGCTGGCCACGCGCGTGACGCGCTGCGGGTGCGCATCCAGCACCGCCCAGCCGGCCAGCCGCGTGCCCGGATCCACGCCCAGCATGCGGCCGCCGGCCGCGCTGGCGCTGCTGCCCGCTGGCCGCGCTTGCACGCTCCGATGTTACCTTGTGCGGCATGCCGCAGGAAGTCGCCGCAGTGGTCGTCGCCGCGGGTGCCGGACGACGGCTCGGCGGCCGCAACAAGGCGCTGATCCCGCTCGCCGGCCGTCCGCTGCTGGCGTGGTCGCTCGCCGCCCTGCGCGCCGCGCCTTCCATCGGGCAGATCGTCGTCGTGATGAGCCCCGCGGATGACGCCCGGCTGCTGGCAGAGAGCGGGCGCGACGCGCGCGGCTGGGGCGCGGACCTGACCGTCGCCGGCGGCGCCGAGCGCTGGGAATCGAGCCGCGCCGGCGTGCTGGCGACCGCCGCCGAACTGCCGTGGATTCTCGTGCACGACGCCGCGCGGCCGCTGGTGCTCGCCATGGACGCCGAACGCGTGGTGAACGCCGCCCGCGCCCACGGCGCGGCGCTGCTGGCCGAGCCGCTGGCGGACACCTTGAAGGAGGCGGATGACGCCGGCTGCGTGCGGCAGACGATCGGCCGCGCCGGGTTGTGGCGCGCGCAAACCCCGCAAGCCGGCGCGCGCGGCGCCCTGCTGGCGGCCTTCTCCTCCTGGAACGCCAACCGCGACGGCTTGCCGACCGACGAGGCCATGCTGCTGGAGCGGGCCGGCATCGCCCCCGCCTTGGTGCCGGCCTCCGGTCCCAATTTCAAGGTGACGCTGCCGCACGACCTCCTGCTGGCCGAGGCGCTGCTCGCGGCGCGGCGCGCATAATGCCCGCATGACGCCGCCCTCCGCCGACCTCCGCGTCGGCCTCGGCTGGGATCGCCACCGGATGGAGCCCGGCCGCCGGTGCGTCATCGCCGGCGTGGAGGTGCAGCACGCCGCCGGCCCCGCCGGTCACAGCGACGGCGACGTCGTCCTGCACGCCCTCGCCGACGCCATCCTGGGCGCCGCCGGCCTCGACGACTTGGGAAGCATTTTCCCCGACACCGACCCGCGGCTGCGCGGCGCCGCCAGCGCCACCTTCCTGCGCGAGGCCCTGGCGCGCGCCGAAGCGCGCGGCCGGCGGGCCCGCCAACGGGGCAACGGGGGGGGGGGGGGCCCGCCCCCCCCCCCCCCCCCCCGCGCGCGCCCGCGCCAGGCTCGCGGAATTGCTGAACCTGCCGGCCGACCGCGTGAACGTCAAGGGCAAGACCACCGAGCTCGGCCTGGCCGACCGGATCGAGGCTTACGCCGTGGTGCTGCTCGCGGGCGCCCCGGACTGAAGCTGCCACAGGCGCGCGTAAGAGCCGCCGCGCGCGAGCAACTCGTCGTGCGGGCCCTCCTCGATCAAGCGTCCGTGGTCCAGGACCAGGATGCGGTCGCAGCCGCGCACGGTCGCGAGGCGGTGGGCGATCACGAAGGTGGTGCGCCCCGCCATCAGACGATCGAGGGCGAGCTGCACGGCGCGCTCGGACTGCGCGTCGAGCGCGCTCGTCGCCTCGTCGAGCAGCAGGATCTCGGCATCCTTCAGCAGAGCGCGCGCGATCGTCACCCGCTGCGCCTCGCCGCCGGAGAGGCGCGCGCCGCCCTCGCCGACCGGCGTGTCCAGGCCCTGCGGCAGACGCTCCAGCAACTCGCCGAGGTTCGCGTCGCGGCAGGCGGCCAGGATCTCCTCGTCGGTGGCGGCCGGTCGGCCGTAGCGCACGTTCTCGCGGATCGAAGCCTGGAAGAGGAAGGGCCGCTGCTGCACGACCGCCAGGCGCTCGAGCCAGTCGCCGGGCCGCAGCGCGCGCAGGTCGCGGCCGTCCGCGAGGATGCGGCCGGAGCTCGGGTCGTGGAAGCGCGCCACCAGATCC
>CAZDMB010000225.1:0-4114 GCA_964506175.1 uncultured Planctomycetales bacterium
CACCGGCCGCACCCACAAGATCGGGGAGGTCCACGACGGCGAAGCCACGATGGACTACCTCGAGGACGAGCGCGAGCGCGGCATCACCATCACCTCGGCCGCCACCCAGGTCACCTGGCGCGATCACCGCATCAACCTGATCGACACCCCGGGCCACGTCGACTTCACCATCGAGGTCGAGCGCTCCCTCCGGGTGCTGGACGGCGCGGTGACGGTGTTCGACGGCGTGGCCGGCGTCGAGGCCCAGTCGGAGACCGTGTGGCGCCAGGCGGACCGCTACGGCGTGCCGCGCATCTGCTTCGTCAACAAACTGGACCGCATCGGCGCGGACTTCGACCGCGCCTACGAGAGCATCCTGCATCGCCTGCGCTGCAACGCCGTCCGCATGCAGCTGCCGCTGGGCCGCGAGAAGGACTACTACGGCTCGGTCGATCTGGTCACGATGAAGGCCTACAAGTTCGTGACCGAGGACAAGGACCTCAAGATGGAGGAGATCCCGATCCCGGCGGAGATGCAGGAGCTCGCCGAAGCGCGCCGCCAGGAGATGATCGAGAAGCTGGTGGAAGTCGAAGACAGTTTCGTCGAGCGCTTCCTCGAGGGCGGCAGTTTCACCGTGGAGGAAATCAAGCACGTCTGCCGCAAGGCGACGCTGCTCGGCCATGCCGTGCCGGTGTTCTGCGGCTCGGCGCTGCACGACAAGGGCGTGCATCCGCTGCTGGACGCGGTGGTGGAGTACCTGCCCTCGCCGCTGGACAAGGGCGAGATCAAGGGCAAGGATCCGGAGGACGAGGAGAAGATCCTCACGCGGCACCCGAACCCGGATTCGCCGGCGTCCGCGCTGGCCTTCAAGACCATCGCCGACCCGAACGGCGACCTCACCTTCGTGCGCGTCTATTCCGGCGTGCTCAAGCGCGGCGATCAGGTGCTCAACCCCCGCACGCGCAAGCGCGAGCGCATCGGCCGCCTGCTGTTCATGCACGCCAACCTGCGCGAGCCGACCGAGGAGATCAAGGCCGGCGACATCGGCGCGGTGATCGGCCTCAAGATGACGGTCACCGGCGACACGGTGTGCGACGAGCGGCAGCCGATCGTGCTGGAGACCATGTCCTTCCCGGAGCCGGTGATCTCGATGAGCATCGAGCCCAAGGCCATGGCCGACCGCGACAAGCTGGGCGAGTTGCTCGGCAAGCTGACCCGCGAGGACCCCTCCTTCCGCGTGCACACGGACCCGGAGACCGAGGAAACCGTGATCTCGGGCATGGGCGAGCTGCACCTCGAGATCATCACCACGCGCATCAACCGCGATCACAAGCTCCCGATCCAAGTGGGCGCGCCGCGCGTCGCCTACCGGCAGACGATCGCCCGCGAGGTGGACGTCGAGGGCAAGCAGATCAAGCAGTCGGGCGGCTCCGGCCAGTACGCGGTCGTCAACATCAAGTTCCGGCCGTGGGACATCTCGGCGCCCACCGCCACCAACTTCATCGACGGCATCAAGGGCGGCGTGATTCCGCAGAACTTCATTCCGGCGGTGGAGAAAGGCATCGCCGAAGCCGCGACCGGCGGCGGCCGCCTCGGCTGGCCCTACGTCGGCGTGGAGGCCGAGCTGTACTACGGCAAGGTCCACGAAGTGGACTCCAGCGAACTGGCGTTCAACCTCGCCGCTCAGCGGGCCTTCCGCGACGCCGTCGAGACCAACTTCAAGCTGCTCGAGCCGATCATGAAGCTGGTGGTCACGGTGCCCGAGGAATTCCTCGGCGACGTCATCGGCGACCTCAACACCCGGCGGGTGGCCATCGAAGAGATCACCATGGCCGGCCCGATCCGCGAGATCCGCGGCAAGGTGCCGATCGCCGAGATGTTCGCCTACGCCGGCACCATCCGCGGCTCGACGCAAGGCCGCGGCTCCTTCTCGATGGAACCGTGCGGCTACCAGGACGTTCCTGCCTACGTGCAGGAGAAACTCGTGAAGGAGCGGCTCAAGTAGCGGAGCGTGCCGGCGGGCGCGCTTTCGCGTTCTCGCCACCCTGCTAGAATCCGGCGTTCATGTCGTCGCCGCCGCGGACCGACGCCGACGCGCGCATCGCGCGCGCCTTGGGGCTCAAGCCCGACGCTCTGGCCGCGTTGCGCGCCGGCCTCGAAGCCGGCGAGCATCCTTTGTGGTTGCGCTGCGGCGACCCGGCCCTCGCCGGCCACTTCCCGGACGCGCTCGGCTTCGACCTGCTGCTGGAGAAGCTGCGGCGCGCCGAATTCTTCGAGCGCCGGCGCGCCAACGTCCTACGCGAACACCCGGCCGAGGACCTGGCGGCGTGGCGCGAGCAGGTCGCCCAGGCGGAGAGCGAAGGCGAGTTGGAGGATCTGCTGTTGCGGGTGCAGCCGTCGCCCGCGCCCGCCGACGCCGAGGCGCCGGCGCGCGAGGGACACGCGGCCTTCCTGACGCGACTGCGCGGCGACGCCGCCATCGCCGCCGCGCTGCGCGCGCTCTTCGAGACGCGCGCCACCTTGAGCGTCGAGGCGGTCGGCGAGGGCGAGGAAGCCAAGCGCTACCACGAGCTCGCGGGCGGACCCTTCCAGATGGCGGGCCTGGATCCGGCCGGCTACCTGCGGGTGCGCCGCGGCGAAAAGGCCCGCTTCCTGAAGCTGGTCTGCGAGCTGCCCAAGCCGGAGTTGCTGCAGATCTACGCCGCCCACGTGCAGGACGCGCCGGCGCAGGAGAAGGAGGTCTACCGCGACCTCTTCATCCGCTTCGTCGAGCAGGAGCGCCTGCCGCGCCTGCTCCAGGATTTCCGCTCGGCAATGAAGCATCGCGCCGAGATGCTGGCCCTGCAGGACGCCTGGGCGGCCGTCGCGCATTCCCTCGACCGCGGCCATCAGGACGGCGTCGTCCTGGCGATCGCGCCCGGCCGCGGCGCGCGCGTGCTGGCGGCGCTGGTCGAGGACCGCGACGTCGCGCCGCGCACCCTCGAACTGGAGGCCAAAGGCGAGGGCTTCGAGGCGGCGCTCGACGCCTTCCTCGGCGAGACCGTGCCGGTCGCCGTGGCATTCAGCGGCGAGGGCATCGCTCGCGCCGGCGGGCAGCGCGCCAGCAAGCATCTGCGCAAGCGGCACCAACAGATCCGTTCGGTCCTGGTGCCGCCGGGCATCGGCCGCACGCTGCAGCGCGAGGTGGCGCGCCGACCGAGCGAGGCCCTGCTGTCGCAGGACGAGCGTCAGGCCTTCCTCATCGGATGGCTGGTGCTCGACCCGCGCGCCGTCGCGTTGCACACGCCGCGCGTCATTCGCGCCTTCGTGCCGTTGCGCGCCGAGGTCAATCCGCGGCTGTTGGAGGAGTTCGAGACGCTCTTCCTGCGCGAACTGCTGGTCGCGCGCGGCGTGGACGTCAACGTCGCCAACCTCGACGCCCTGCGCCGCGTTCCGGGGCTGGACCCCGAAGGAGTGATCGCCGAACGCTCGACCGCGCCCTTCCGTTCGCTGGAAGACTTCCAGGCGCGCATGGGGCTGCACCCGCGGGATGCGCGCGCCGCGTTCTGCCTGCTGCGCGTGCGCGGCGGCGACGAAGTGCTCGACGGCGCGCGTTTCGTGCACCCCGAGCTGCGCCCGGCCCTGCGGCGCGCCCTTGCCGCCGGCTCCGCCGCCCTCGAGGACGTGATGCGCGATCCCGCCTGTTTCAACGCCCTGCCGTGGGAGAGCGCGCTCGCCGGGATGGAGCATCCGCTCGGCCTGCGCGATCGCATCCGCGAGGCCATGGCGCGCGGCGCGCGCCGCCGCCCGCGCCCGCGCCGCCGCGCCGAGGTCCGGCGCCTCGAGACGCTGCAGCGCGGCGACCGCCTCAAGGGCGTGGTCAAGAGCCTGGCGGATTACGGCGCCTTCGTGGACATCGGCGCCGCGCGCCCAGGCTTGGTGCACGTCAGCCACTTGGTGGCTGACCGCTACGTGCAGAATCCGGCGGAGGTGCTGCAGATCGGGCAGGAGGTCGAGGTGCGCGTGCTCGAGGTGGATCTCGCCGAGCAGCGCATGCGCCTGTCGCTCCTGAGCGAGGAGCAGGAGGCGCAGGTGGCCGAGCGCCTCGCCGCGCGGCGCGCGGAGCGCGACGGCGGCGCCGAGCGCGGTCCGCGGC
>CAZDMB010000226.1:0-4082 GCA_964506175.1 uncultured Planctomycetales bacterium
AACCCTCGTGGCACAGCCGGCAGTCGGCGGGGAAGGTGTCGTGCGGCACCACCGGACCGCGCGCGTCCCACCAGCCGTGCGGCAACCCCTGCCAGGTCGCGCAGGCCGCCGCGATGCTCAGCGGCAGGACGACGGCGGCGGCGAGGCGCGCGAGCGCGCGGCGCCGCGTGGGCTGGGGGTGTTTCGCTTGCATGCTCACAGGCTCCTCTGCAGGTACAGGCTGTAGGACTGGGTGTCCTGCTCGTCGCCGAAGTCCTTTTCCGCGGACAAGGAAACGCTCCACGCGCCGCGCCACCACAGATCCCAGCCGGCGCGCGCGCGATGGAGCAGCAGCTGCCCCTGCGGGCCGCTGACCCCGCTCAGGGAGTTCTGCGAGCTCTCCCACAGCAGGCTCCAGGTGCCGAAGGCGGAGGCGAGGGCGGCGTCGAGGCGCAGCCCGTAGACGTCGCTGAACGAACCTTGGTTGGCGAAGACCGCGGCGCCGGCGCGGCCGCCGGGTCCGCCGAGATCGCGGATTTCCCAGCGCAACTCGCCGCCGCCGCCGGAGTTGAGCTCATCGCTCCAGGCGTTGACGCGCACGGTGCCGCGCGTGCGCGTCGTCAAGCCGCGGTAGGCGGACAGATCGAGGCGTCGCAGCGAGCCGTCGGTGATGGTGGGCGCGAGCACGGTGGAGGGCGTCTGCTGGAGCAGTTGCGGGTAGCGGAACATGGTGCCGGCGAGGCTCCAGCCGTCGCCGCTCGCGCTGCGGCTGCCGACCAGCGCGATCAGGCGGGTGAGCTCGGTGCCCGAGGTCTTGAGCGCGTCGGCCGCGCCGTAGAGGTCCACCCAAGCGGTGGCGTAGGCATAGAAGCCGCTGCGCGGCTGCAGCGCGGCCTGCAACAGCAGCAGGTCGCGGTCGCTGGCGCCGTCGTGCCAGGTCTTCTGGAAGCCGGCGCCCAGGCTGCGCTCGTCGTCCGCGCCTCCGAGCGAGCGGTAGAAGAGCGCCGTCTGCAGGTCGTCGCCCGTGCCATAGTCGCCGTAGAGGCGCGGCATCCAGCCGGCGCTGGCGCCGGCGCGGTCGCCGTTCGGCAAGCGCATGCCGATCTCGACGCCGTCGAGCACGCCGAACTCCGGGAACTCCTCCTGCAGGAAACGTCCCGCCTCCCAGCGCAGCGGATGCGCGCGGTCGCCGCCGTGCGCGACCGACAAGCGGTCGAGGCGAAAGGCGGAATCGGTGGCGTCCGGGCGTCCCTGGACGCTGTCGGTGCGGTGGACCCACTCGCCATCGGCATGCCACTCCTCGCCGTAGCCCAGCAGGTTCTCGGCCGCGAGATCCGCGCCGAAGCGCAGGTACAGCGAGGACGAGTCGCGCTGGGCGTCGCGCAGCGCGTCCGCGGCGGTGAAAACGCGGCCCCGGAAGCGAGGGGCGCGGTCGGCGGGTGCCAGCGTCGTCACGGGGGCCAGCAGCGGGCGATCCGCGGGCCACGGCTGCCCGGGCTGCTCCCACGGCGGATGCTCCGGCGTTGCGCCCGGCGCCGCAGGCGCCGCGCCTGCGCCGCGGTCCACGGGAATGCGGCATTCCCAGCGCGTGCCCGCGTCGAGCTGCTGCTGCGGATCGTCCACGCGCACCGTGGCGGTGCGCGCCGCCAGGGCGCCGACCTGGCCGCGCAACTCGGGCCCGCCAGGAGGAAGGAAGGAGACGACGTCGCCTTCGCGCAGCCCGTCCGCGCGTCCGCGGTCGATCTCGACGACGCCCGCGCCGACCACGATCACGCGACCCTCGAGGAGTTGCGTGGCCTCGCCCTGGCGGGCGAACGCGAGCAGGATGGCGGCGATCACTTGAATCCGTGACAGTCCTTGCAGGACGTGCCGAGCGGCTTGTAGCGGATCACCGGCTTGCCGCCGGGCACGGGATAGGACTTGTGGCAGGCCGCGCAATCCAGCGCGCGGTGGGTGGCGTCGAGCGCGAAGCGCGCATCCCGCTGGTGGTCGAAGCCGGCGGCGGGCGCGAAGCCGCCGCTCGCCGCGTGACAGCGCGCGCAGTCCTGCGGCGCGCCGCCGGGGTCGCGGAATTGGCCCGCGTGCGGATCCGCGTGGCAATCCGCGCAAGCGGCGCCGCGCGCGCGCGCGAAGCGACGTCCGGAAGGCTCCGCTTGGCGCAGCGCCGGATGGCAGGCGGCGCAGGCGAGGGGCGCGTGCGCTCCGGCGAGCTCGAAGCCGGTGAGACGCGCGTGATCGAAGGGCTGCGTGAGGGCGCGGAAGGAAGCGGTCCCGTGGCAAGCGGAGCAGTCTGTGCCCGGAGCGCCGCCGTCGGCCGCGGCGAGCGCGCCGCCATGCGCGTCCTCGTGGCAGGTGGCGCAGGCGCCCGCCGGCCCCGGGAACTTGACGGAGGTCGGGCCGAGCCGGCCGTGGGCGAAGGCCGGATCGGGGCTCGAGGGGTGGCAGGCGGTGCAGGCGGCGAGCCGGTGCGCGCCGCTGAGCGCGAAGCCGGTCCAGGCGCCGTGATCGAAGGCGCGGCTGCGCGCCGCGGCGAAGGATTCGAGGTCGTGGCAACGTGCGCAGCCGGTGGCGTTGCCGACCGCGCGCGGCATTCCAGGCTGATCGAAGGCGCCTTGGTGCGGATCCGCATGGCAGGCGGTGCACCCCGAGGCGTCGCCGGGCGGCGCCGCCGCCGCGAAGCCGAAGCTCCGTCCGGCGGCGTCCGGCTGCGCGCCGTGCGCGTGACAGGCCTCGCAGGCGCTGCGCGCATGCGCTCCCTGCAAGGCGAAGCCGGTGAGCGTGGCGTGGGCGAACGCACCTCGATCCACGTCGTCGAAGTGGGCGGTCGAGTGGCAGACCGAGCAGTTGCGCCCGCCGTCGGAGGCGCCGTCGTCGGCGAAGGCGCCGCGGTGCGCATCGGCATGGCAGGCGGCGCAGGCGCGGTCGGTGCCGCGGAAAGCGCGCGGCGCCTGCGGCCGTCCCGGCGGCGTCTTGTGGCAAGCCTCGCACGCAGCGGCGAGGTGGGCGCCGGTGAGCGCGAAATCGGTTCCGGCGTGGCGCTGCGCGTCGAAATCGTGGGGGAGGAAGGCGTGGCGCTCGTGGCAGTCGAGGCATCCCAGCGCCGCGCCGCCGGCCGCGAATTGGCCGCCGTGCGGATCCTCGTGGCAGGCGGCGCAATCGTCGGCGCCGCGCCCAGGAAAGCGCGCGGGGAAGCCGCCGGGGAGGTCGCGCGGGTGGCACTCCTCGCAACCGAGGCGGTCGTGCGGATCTTCGAGCGGAAAGCCGCTGGCGGCGTGCTGCGCGGCCGTGAGCGTGTCCGCGGCCTCCGCGAAACTCTTGTGCGCGTTGGGATGGCAATCGGCGCAGTCTGCGCCGGCGAGGAAGTTGGTGATCCTGGCCGCGCCGTAGGCGGCCTGGTCCTGACCCTCGTAGTGGAAGAGCCCGAGCAAATCCCACGCGTCCCAGTCCGCCTCGACCGAGAGTTTCCAGACCTGCGAGACATCGTCGCCCTCGCCCGAATCCGCCGCCGCCACGCCGTCGCCGCCCTGGCAGAGGCTCTGGTAGTCCAGCGACGACACCGAGAACGGCTCGAAGAGATCAAGCGGCGTGGCCGCATCGCCGAGCGGGGGAAGGGTCGCTTCCAGCACCTCCCAGCGGTCCTCGGGCAGAGTCGTCAGGTCGTCGCTGATATCCACCTGCCCGCCGCACAGAAACGTCGCCGTCGCCCGCACCCGCGCCTCTTCCAGCGTCCCGGGCAGCCCGACCACGAGGCACGACGGCTGAATGATCCCCCAGCGCCCGTTTTTGAAGAGGTGCCCGGCGATATTCTTTCAAATGCTTCCAGCCGACATAGCCGCTGTTGCCGGTGTCGTTGCAGGCGTAGAGGAGCGGGGTGGCGCCCTTGCCCGGCAGGTCGGGGCAGCCGCAGTTGAGCACGAGAGCGTCGGGATGGGCGTTTGTCAGCTCCTCGCCGATGATTTGCAGACCGATCCGCGCCGCCTCGCAGCCCCCCCGGCGACGATTTTGGGATCGTGGCGACGTTTGAGCGCGCCGCTCATCACCCCGCCGAGGAAGTCGGGCATGAAGTAGCGCACGCCGCGCCGGGCCAGCGAGCGCATCTTGCC
>CAZDMB010000227.1:0-4066 GCA_964506175.1 uncultured Planctomycetales bacterium
GTGCAGGGCTTCGGCCAGGCGCCACAGCACTTCCGGGTCGTCCGGCTGGGTGAACCAAGCCTCTTCGTACAGTTCGGCCGCCAGTTCTTTGTCGCCGCGCGCCCAGGCGGCGTCGCCGTAGAACATCGGCCCCTTGACGCCCTCGCTCTTGCCGAGTTGGGTGTCGCGCAAGGCGAGCATCCAATCCTTCCACACTTCATTGAGTTCGTCGATGGTCTTGGCCGGCGCGCCCTTGGCGGCGAGCACGACTTCCTCGAAATGCTCCACGGCCTTGTCCGGCGGCACGCTGCCGGCGCGCGAATGGTAATAGGCGTGGAGCGGATCGCGCAGCACGGCGCGTCCGGTCTCCGGGTCGCGCCAGTTGTAGAGGAAGTAGACGACGCCCCAAGTCGGCCCGTACCAGGGCGGGCCCCATTCGTAGCGGCCTTCGACCAGGATGCGCAGGGTCGGCGCGCGCTCTGGCGACGCCCACTCGCCCTTGGCGTCGCGCACCCCGTCGTCCGGGCCGCTCATCCAGCCGCGATCCATGCGCGGCGCGAGGTCGAAGAGGCGGCCGGGATTCACCTGGTTCCAGCGCACCGTGCCGTTGGACAGGATGACGGTGCCCTCGAAGAAGGAGGCGTAGGCCTCGTTGAGCCAGCCGGGAACGCCGTCGCCCGTCAGCGAAACGAATTGGTGCGCGGCCTCGTGGAACAGGGTCTCGTACATCGAACGGATGGAGTCGGTGCTGCGCACCGGGTCCTTGCCGCCGCCGTCCACGTAGGTTTCGACCGCGTCGCCGGTGAAGTGGCCGCCGGACCATTCGACCGGTGGGCCGATGCCGAGCTTCAGGTACTCGTCGCGCGTCTTGAAGATGTGCACCTCGATGCGCGGCGTCGGGTCGCCGTCCAGTTTGTAGCGGAAGAACCGGCGGTAGGCCTGGTTCATCTGCTCCATGGCGATGCCGGCCGTCTTCAGCACGAGGTAGCCCGCGTTGGTGCGGATCTTGTAGTTCGGCGTCTCCTCGACCCAGGCGTCCTTCCATTCCGCGTGCTTGGGATTCTCGGCGGCCACCCACTCCGGATCGGCGCCGGCCATGGGGTCGGAGCCGGCGAACAAGTCCTCCTTGGCGACGTCCGCGCCGCCGGTGCGGTGGATCTCGTCCATCCGCGCCACGGCCTCCGGGTCCTCCGGCTGGATGTTGAGGATTTCCTCGAGAATCGCCAGCGCCGAGTGGTAGCGTCCGCGGGAACTGTGATCCTTCTCCAGCTTGCGCAGTTCCTTGACGTAATCGGAAGTCAGGCGGCGAAACTCTTGCGCGGTGACGTCGAGTCCGAGCAGGCGCTCCTCGACCGCCTTGATCTCCGCGCGCGGCGCCGCCGGCTTCTTGCCGGCCGTGGCCACGGCGAGCCAGGAATGGAGCGCGTAGGCGGCCCCGTCCTTGTCGCCGGAGAGTTCGCAGACGTCGGCCCACAGGCGCAGGGCGCCGAGGTGGCGGTCGTCGCGCTCGAGCGCGCGCTCGACGTGCGCGCGCGCCTCCGCGAGGTCGCCGTCCGCCAACGCGCGCCGCGCGCCGGTCAGGTGCTTCTCGAGAAACGGGTTGTCCCCGCCGCCCAAGGCGAGAGCGGCGGCGAGCAGCAAGGTGACCCAGCGGAGCATCAGACGACGTGCGGCGGAGGAGACGGGGGCGCGGGCGCCAGGCGGCGGCGCAATTGGCCGCAGGCAGCGTCCGTTTCCCTACCCAGGCTTCGCCTCAAGGTAACGGAGGCGCCGCTTTCCCGCAGGGCGCGCGCGAAACTTTCCTGACGTTGCGGCGTCGGCCGGGCGAAGCCCATGTCCGCGACCGGATTCCACGGAATCAGGTTCACGTGGCAGCGCCGGCCGCGCAGCAGGCGGCCCAGCGCCCGCGCCTGTTCCGGCGCGTCGTTGACGCCGGCGAGCAGCACGTACTCCACGGTGTACTCGCGTCCGGTGGCGGCGAACAGGGCGTCGGCCTCGGCCAGGGTCTCGGAGAGTGCGCGCTTGCGCACGCCGGGCACGAGTTCATGCCGCAGGGCGTCGTCCGGCGCATGCACCGACAGCGCCAGGGTCACCTGCTTGCCCCAGGCGGCGATGCGCTCGAGCGCGCCCTTGGGACCGACTGTGCTCAGCGTGACGCGCCGCGCCGCCAGACCCATGCCCTCGTCGTCGATCAGCGCGTCGAGCGCGGCCAGGGTGGCGTCGAGGTTGTGGCCGGCGTCGCCCATGCCCATGACGACCACGCGCCCGAAAGCGCCGGCCTCGCGGCGCAACCACAGCGCCTGCTCGAGGATCTCGCCGCTGCTGAGATTGCGCGCCAGGCCCTCGAGCCCGCTGGCGCAGAAGGCGCAGCGCACCGGACAGCCGACCTGCGTGCTGAGGCAGACCGTCAAGCCCTGCGTGCCGGGCATGGACACGGCCTCGACCGCTGCGCCGTCAGGGAGCGTCAGCAACACCTTGACCGCCCCGTCGGCGGCGGCGCTGCGCGCGGCGAGTTGCGCGCGCGGAAAGGGATGCTCCGCCGCCAGGCGCGCGCGCAGCGGCGCCGGCAGATCGGACATCTGCTCCCAGGATCCGGCGGCGCGGCGAAACACCCACTGCGCGGCGCTGCGGCCGTGGAACGCCCGGCCGCCGAGCTCCTCGAAGGCGCGCGGCCACGCGCGCGGGTGCAGATCGAGCAGTCCGGGCGCCGGCTCCGCCGCGGCGCTCATCCCCGCGGCGCGGCGGCTTCGGCCGCGCGGATGCGCCGGTAGACCTCGCGGCCCCACAGCAGCGCCGTCGCGTCGTCGGGCGGATTGCAGCCGCCGACCGTGGCATGGCCGCCGCCGCCGTATTCCTTCATCATTTCTCCGAGGTGCGGTCCGCCGGCAGGCGGG
Organism: uncultured Planctomycetales bacterium; assembly: GCA_964506175.1. Lineage (GTDB taxonomy): Bacteria > Planctomycetota > UBA1135 > UBA1135 > UBA1135 > JAQBVK01. The sequence goes on from CAZDMB010000227.1 coordinate 2,874, forward strand.
CGATTCCACGGATTGCTGGCGGCGGTGATGTGGACGCCGGCGCGAGTCGGCAGCAGCGTCACCGCGTACTGCAACTCCGGGTAGAGGTAGAAGGCGGCGAAGCGCTCGCGCCGGATTTTCTTCGAGCGCAGGTCGGCGAAGATCGAGGTGGCGCCGCGTTCGAGGATGTGCTCGGGGAAGGCCGCCAAAGCATGGTCGCGATTGCGGCAGGAGCGCTCGTAGCAGCGCTCGACGTCCGCGTCGGCGCCGACCTGCGCCAGCGGCCGCACGCGCATGAGGTGCACCAGGCGATCATGCCAGGCGTAATCCGGCGCGCAGGTCAGGGCGCGCATCAGGCGGATCGCCGGCTCGCGCCCGAACATGGATTGTTCGGCGCTGCCGAAGCGCGCGGCGTCGATGACGTTCGACCAATGCACCAGCTCGGCGAAGTGCGCCGGCGGCTCGAATCCCCAGCGCGCGCGCGCGTGCTCGACGATGATGGGCGGGCAGGAGGGCGCGGTCGGATCGAACTTGTGGGTGTCCGGATCCAGGGCGAGCGCGGCGTGCGACGGCTCGAGGAAGGTGGTCGGGTGGTGATCGAACCAGTAGGCGGCGCGCGGGTGGAAGTGGAAGTCGACCACGGCGAAACGCTGGCCCGCGCCGAAACTCTCCCAGTCGAGGGTGCGGTCGAAGTTCACGCCCGCCCAGCGCACCGCTTGCTCGCGGCCGGTGGCTTCGAGCGCCTCGGCGAGGATGGCCGCGGATGCCATGCCGTCGAAATCGCGGTGGTAGTGGATGATCACAGGGGCCCGGTACCGTAGAGGATTTCCGCGGCGCGCGCTCTCACCGCAGCGGGCAGCGCGCCGACCAGATCCTCCGTGCTCCACGGCGCGGCGCGCGCCACCGCGGCCGCGAGGATCGCGTCGAGTTGCGCGCGTCCCGCCAAGCCTTCGAGCGCGCTCCAGACGAGCGCCCCGCGCGAGAGCAGTCGACCGGCGCCGAAAACCTCTTCCGGCGGCATCAGGGTGAGCGGCAGCGGCGGGGGCCCGGCGCGCGTCTCGGCCGCCTCCCAGCCGGCCCGCAGCGCCGCCGCGTCCTTCGTCCAACCCGCCCGCTCCAGCACGCGCGCGGCGGCGTACTCGGCCAGCGCGGCTTCCAGCACCGGCGCGCCGCTGCCCGCGCCGTGCAGCCGCACCCCGAAGCAGGCGCTCGTC
>CAZDMB010000228.1:0-4050 GCA_964506175.1 uncultured Planctomycetales bacterium
GGTCGGCCACCGAGTTGGCCAGGGAACCGGGAGCGCTTCCCCAGAGCAGCACGGAATCCGCGGGCTGGGAGGTGCGCCAGGCGACGGCGACGCGATCGTCCGCCAAGCGCTGCAGGTACGGGCCGCGCTCCAGCGTCAGACTCTGCGGACATGCCAGCAACAGGGCGAGCAGCATGGGGGGGTGCTCCGGTCGAGGCCTCTCTATCCTAGGCGCAAAGCATGCCGCGCACGCCTCGGACGGATTGGGAGTTGGCCGCCTCGGCTTCCCCCTTCGGGCTCGGCCTCACCAAGCCGAAGCATTTCCGCGAAATGGCGCGGGTGGCGTGGGAGAACCGCGACAACCTGGGCTACGCCTGGCGCGTGCTGCGCGACGGGGTGTGCGACGGCTGCGCCCTGGGCACCAGCGGTTTGAAGGATTGGACGGTGCCCGGCACGCACCTGTGCATGGTGCGCCTGGAGTTGTTGCGCCTGAACACGATGGGCGCGCTGGATCCGGCGCGGCTCGCCGACGCCGAGGCCCTCGCCCGCCTGAACTCCAAGGAACTGCGCGCCTTGGGCCGCCTCCCCTACCCGATGCGCCGGCGCCGCGGCGAGCGCGGCTTCACGCGCGTCGCCTGGCAGGAGGTGTGGGCGGAAGCCGGCCCGCGCTGGCGCCGCAGCGCGCCCGAGCGCTGCGCGATGTTCGTCACGAGCCGCGGGGTGACCAACGAGACCTACTACATGGCGCAGAAGGTGATGCGCTTCCTGGGATCGCCGCACGTGGACAACAGCGCCCGGTTGTGCCACTCCCCCAGCACGGCCGGGCTGAAGCGTACGGTGGGCGTCGCGGCCACCACCTGCTCCTACAGCGATTGGTTCGAGGCCGACGTGATCATCTTCCTCGGCTCGAATCCGGCCAACGACCAGCCGGTCAGCACCAAGTACCTGCGCGAAGCCAAGCGCCGCGGCGCGCGCGTGCTGATGGTCAACGCCTATCGCGAGCCGGGCATGCAACGCTACTGGGTGCCGTCGGCGCCGGGCTCGGCGCTCTTCGGCACGCGCCTCGCCGACCGCGACTTCCGCGTGAAAGTCGGCGGCGACCTGGCGTTTCTCAACGCCGCGATGAAGCTGCTGATCGAGCGCGGCGACTGGAACCATGAATTCGTGCGGCACGCGACCGCGGGCTTCGCCGAGTTCCGCGCCGCGCTGGAGCGGCAGTCGCTGGTGCAGTTGTGCGCCATCGCGGGGGTGGACGAGTCCGAGGTCGAGGCTTTCGCCGGCGAGATCGAGCGCGCCGACAAGGGGGTGCTGGTGTGGTCCATGGGCGTCACGCAGCACGCGCACGGCGCCGAGACGGTGGCGGCGATCGCCAACCTCGGACTGCTGAAGGAATGGATCGGCCGGCCGGGCACCGGCCTGATGCCGATCCGCGGCCACAGCGGCGTGCAAGGCGGCGCCGAGATGGGCGCCTACAGCACCGCGCTGCCGGGCGGCTTGCCCGTCACGCCGGAGAACGCGGCGCGCTTCGCCGCGCTGTGGGGCTTCCCGGTGCCGGCGCAGCCCGGCATGACGACCGTGGACGCGCTGGAAGCCGCCGGGCGCGGCGAACTGGAAGCCTTCTACTGCATCGGCGGCAACTTCCTCGAGACCATGCCCGAGCCGGCGCGCATCCGCGCCGCGCTCGCGCGCGTGCCGCTGCGCCTGCATTCGGACATCGTGGTGACCACGCAAATGCTGGTGGAGCCGGCGGAGACCGTCTACCTGCTGCCGGCGCGCACCCGCTACGAGCAGACGGACGGCGGCACCGAAACCAGCACCGAGCGCCGCGTGATCTTCTCGCCCCACGTCCCGGGCCATGCGATCGGCGAGGCGCAGGACGAGTGCGCGATGCTGCGGGCGCTGGCGCAAGCCGCCCGCCCGGCGGAGGCCGCGCTCCTCGGCTGCGCCGACGGGCGGGAGATCCGCGCGGAGATCGCGCGCGCCGTGCCGGAGTACGCGGGCATCGAGCGCCTGGCGCGCAAGGGCGACCAGTTCCAATGGGGCGGACCGCACCTCTGCGCCGGCCGCAAATTTCCGACGCCGGACGGCAAGGCGCACTTCCACGCCGAGCGGCCGCCGCAACTGGACGCGCCGCCGCCGCCGGCCGGCAGTTTCCTGCTCGCCACGCGGCGCGGCAAGCAGTTCAACTCCATGGTGCAACGCGCGCGCGATCCGCTCACCGGCGCCGATCGCGACCACGTCTTCATGCACCCGGAGGACGCGGCCGGCCTCGGCCTGCGCCGCGACCAGGCGATCGTCGTCCGCAGCGCCGTGGGCAGCATGCGCGGCCGCGTGTTTCTTGCCGACGTGGCGCGCGGCACCCTGCAGGCGCACTGGCCCGAGGCCAACGTTCTCATCCGCCACGGCGTGGTGGACGCGGGCGGCGGCGTGCCGGACTACAACGCGCGCGTCACGCTGGCGCCGGCGTGAACGCGACGCGGCAACCGGCCGCCCTACTTGGCGGCCGGCGCGGCGCCGCGCAGCTTGTTCATGCCCTTGACCAGCATGAACACGGCGAAGGCGGTGATCAGGAAGGTCAGCGCGGCGTTGATCGTCTTGCCGTAGCGGATCGCGACCTCGGTGGTCTTGGTGGCCTCGTCCGCTGCCTGCAGCACGATCTGCTTGGCGGAGAAGTCCACGCCGCCGAGCAACAGGCCGATGGGCGGCATGATGACGTCGTTCACCAGGCTGTTGACGATCGGCGTGAACGCGGCGCCGATGATGATGCCGACGGCCATGTCGACGACGTTGCCTTTGACGGCGAACTCCTTGAATTCCTTCAGCATGCTCATGGGGGGATCCTCCGTGCGGAGGTCCGCAGTGTAGGAATCTCTAGCGCGCCGCGGCGGGGCGCGCGGCCGGCCGCGCCAGGCGCCCGGGGCGGAAGGCCACGATCCGGCCGGCGAAGGCGCTGGCGGCCACCGTCAGCGGGCTGGCCAGCCACAGGCGCCCGGGGCCGCTGCGGCCCTGGAAATTGCGGTTGATGGCGCTGACCGTGACCTGCTCCGGCGACTCCGAGACCCCCGGGCCGCAGCCGATGCAGGCGCCGCAGCCGGGCTGGATGATGGTGGCGCCGACGCGCTCGAAGAGTTCGATCCAGCCCTGCGCGCGCGCGTAATCCATCACCGGTTTCGAGCCGAACTGCACGAAGAACCGCACTCCGGGCGCCACCTTCAAGCCGGCGCGCTCGGCCTCGGCGCACACCTGCGCGTAGTAGCGGAAGTCCTCGATCTTGCCGGCGGTGCAGGAGCCCGCGTAGGCGATGTCCACCGCCACCTCGCCGATCTCCGCCACCGTCGCGCCGTTGGTCGGATCGCTCGGGATGCCGCGCTCCGGGTCGCCGGGGTGGGCCACCATCGGCTGGATGCCGCCGAGGTCGATGCGGTGCACGCCGCCGGCGTAGTGCGCGCCGGCGTCCGGCGCCACGAAACTGCGCGCGATCTGCGCGGCGCTGCGGCCCGGCCGGCGCTCGGCCAGCCACTCCGCCAGGCGCTCGTCGCCCTCGGCGATGCCGGTGCGGGCGGTGCACTCCGTCGCCATGTTGCACAGGGTCGCGCGCTCGTCGGGATGGAGCGAACGCAGGCCGGGCCCGCCGAATTCCATCGAGCGATTGAGCGTGTCCTCGCGGCGCGCGAAGCTCGCCAGGATGGCGAGCATCACGTCCTTGGCGGTGCAGCCGGGGTGCAACTCGCCCTCGAGCTCGAAGCGGATGCTCTCCGGCACCTGCACGAAGGTGAAGCCGCTGTAGGCCAGCGCCGCGTATTCGGTGGCGCCCACGCCGTAGGACAGGGCGTTGTTGCCCCCGCCCATGCAGGTGTGCGAGTCGGTGGCCTGCACCAGATCGCCCGGATCCACGAAGTCCTCGCGCGCCACCTGGTGGCAGATGCCCGGACTGACGCCGTCCACCGCGCCGTAGTCGCGCACGCCGGTGTGGCGCTGGAACTCCTGCTGCAGGTCGCGCAGGGTCTGGATCTTGGCGGCGAACGGCGCCATGCGCGCGACGCCGTCGGCGTAGAGCAGATGGTCCTCGAA
>CAZDMB010000229.1:0-377 GCA_964506175.1 uncultured Planctomycetales bacterium
CACCGCGGCGCGCATGCCGCGCTTCAACAGCATCTCCATCAGCGGCTACCACATGCAGGAGGCGGGCGCCACGCCCGACCTGGAACTGGCCTACACTCTGGCCGACGGCGTCGAGTACGTGCGCACGGGCCTCGCGGCGGGCCTCGAGGTGGACCAGTTCGCCCCGCGCCTGTCCTTCTTCTTCGCGATCGGCATGGATTTCCTCGCCGAGGTCGCCAAGTTGCGCGCGGCGCGCCTGCTGTGGTCCGAGTTGATGGCGCCTTTCGCGCCGCGGGATCCGCGCTCCAGCCTGCTGCGCACCCACTGCCAGACATCCGGCTGGTCGCTGGCGGCGCAGGATCCGTTCAACAACTTCGCGCGCACCTGCTTCGAAGCCA
>CAZDMB010000229.1:387-4047 GCA_964506175.1 uncultured Planctomycetales bacterium
CACACGAACTCCCTCGACGAGGCGCTGGCGCTGCCGACGGATTTTTCGGCGCGCATCGCGCGCAACACGCAACTCTTGCTCCAGACGGAAGCCGGCTGCACGCGGCCGGTGGATCCGTGGGGCGGATCCTTCGCCGTCGAGCGCCTCACGCACGAGCTCGCGGCGCGCGCGCGCGCGCATCTGCGCGAGGTGGAGGATCTCGGCGGCATGACCAAGGCCATCGAGACCGGCCTGCCCAAGCTGCGCATCGAAGAGGCGGCCGCGCAGGCGCAGGCGCGCATCGACGCCGGCCGCCAGACGATCGTCGGCGTCAATCGCTGGCGGCCCGCGGAAGAGGAGGCGGTGCCGGTGCTCACCGTGGACCATGTCAGCGTGCGCGCGCGCCAGATCGAGCGGCTGCGGAGCCTGAAGGCGGGCCGTGACGCGGCGGCGGTCGCCGACGCCCTCGCCGGGCTGACAGCGTGCGCGCAGGGCGCCGCCGGCAACCTGCTGGAGCTGTCGGTGACGGCGGCGCGCGCCGGCGCCACCGTCGGCGAAATGACGGCCGCGCTCGAGCGGGTGTGGGGGCGGCACACGCCCTCGATTCGCGCCGTGTCGGGCGTCTACACTCGCGCCATGGGCGAGAACGCCGCGACGGTGACGCGCGTGCGCCGCCGCGCGGACGACTTCGCGCGCCGCGCCGGGCGCCGTCCGCGCATCCTGGTCGCCAAGATCGGCCAGGACGGGCACGACCGCGGCCAGAAGGTGATCGCCACAGCGTTCGCCGACTTCGGCTGGGACGTGGACATCGGTCCGCTCTTCCTGACGCCGGCCGAGGTCGCGCGCCAGGCCGCGGAGAACGACGTTCACGTCATCGGCGTGTCCTCGCTCGCCGCCGGCCACCTCACCCTGGTGCCGGAGTTGCGCCGCGAGCTCGACGCCCTCGGGCGCAGCGGCGTGCTGATGGTGGTGGGGGGCGTGGTGCCGGCCAAGGACGTGCCGGCGCTGCGCGCCGCCGGCGCCGCCGCGGTCTTCGGCCCGGGCACGGTGTTGCCCGCGGCCGCCGAGGAACTGCTCGCCATGCTGGAGCGCGGGCTGCCCGCCGCGTGAGCGCGCCCGCCGCACTCGCGCGGGCGCTCCAGGCCGGAGACCGGTTGGCGCTGGCGCGCGCCATCACCCTGGCCGAGAGTTCCTTGCCCGAGCACGAGCGGGAGGCGCACGAGCTGCTGCGGCTCATCGGTCCCGGCGGCGGCGCGCAACGGATCGGGGTGAGCGGGCCGCCTGGGGTCGGCAAGTCCACCTTCCTCGATGCCTTCGGCATGTTTCTGCTGGAACGCGGCCGCCGCCCGGCGGTCCTGGCGGTGGATCCTTCGAGCAGCGTCAGCGGCGGGAGCATTCTCGGCGACAAGGCGCGCATGCACCGCCTGGCGGCGGATCCGCGCGCGTTCATCCGCCCGAGCCCCAGCGGCGCGGCCTTCGGCGGCGTGGCGCGCCGCACGCGCGAGACCATGGCCCTGTGCGAGGCCGCCGGTTACGACGTGCTGCTGGTGGAAACCGTGGGGGTCGGGCAGTCGGAGACGATGGTGGCGGAGATGGTGGACACTTTCCTGGTGCTGCACCAGCCGGGCAGCGGCGACGAGTTGCAGGCCATCAAGCGCGGCATCCTGGAACTGGCCGACGTCGTGGCCGTCAACAAGGCCGACGGCGACCAGGCGGCGCGCGCCCGCATCGCCGCCTCCGAGCTGTCCGCCGCCTTGCGCCTCTTCGGCCCGCGCGACGGCTGGTCTGCGCGCGTCTGCCTGATCAGCAGCCTGGAAGGCGCCGGCCTGGAGGAGTTGTGGGCCGCCCTGCAGGAGCATCATGCCGCCTTGGCGCAGAGCGGCGCCCTGGAGGAGCGCCGGCGCGCGCAGCGGGTGCGCTGGATGCGCGCGCTCCTGACCGAGCGCCTGCTCCAGTCCTTCGACGAGCAGCCCGGACTGCGCGCGCGGCGCCAGGCGCTGGAGGCGCGCGTCGCGGCCGGCGAACTGCCGCCGGCGCTGGCGGCGGAGGAGTTGCTGCGCCCGTCGCCGCCCGCTTGAGCCGATGAGCGAGACCGCGACGATCGTCACGACGCTGCTCGTCTACAACGCCGCCATCCTCGCGCTCGGGTTCTGGGCGGCGCGGCGCACGCAGGCGAGCGCGGACTTCTGGCTCGGCGGGCGCGGCCTCGGCCCGTGGGTGGCCGCGCTGAGTTCCGCGGCCAGTTCCTCCAGCGCCTGGACCCTGGTCGGCGTCAGCGGCGCCGCCTACCTGCACGGCTTGTCCGCGCTCTGGCTCGTCCCGGCGTGCTGGAGCGGCTTCGCGCTCAACTGGTTCCTGGTGGCGCGGCGCCTGCGCGCGGCGAGCCGGACGAATGGCTCCCTGTCGGTCATCGAGTTCCTGTCGGCCGACGCGGATGCGCGCTGGCGGCGCCGCTTGCGCGCCGTCGGAGGCTGCATCCTGATCCTCGCGCTCGGCGCCTACGTGGCGGCGCAGATGCAGGCGTCCGGCAAAGCCTTCGCCGACGCCTTCGGCTGGGACTTGCGCTGGGCGATCCTGGCCGGCGGCGCCGTCGTGCTGCTCTACACCGCCTGGGGCGGCTTCTGGTCGGTCGCCTGGACCGACCTGCTGCAGGGCTTGGTGATGGCGGCGGCGTGCATCGTGTTGCCGATCGCGGGCCTCGTGCTCGTCGGCGGACCGTCCGCTCTGGCCGCCGGCATGCGGGAACTCGCCGCGGCCGACGCGCCGGCGTACGCCGACCTCGCCCGCGGGCGCGACGGCTGGGGCTTCGCCGCCCTCCTCGCCGGCACCTTCGGCATCGCGCTGGGTTATCCCGGTCAGCCGCACGTGGTGGATCGCTTCATGGCGCTGCGCGACGAGGCCGCCATCGGCCGCGCGCGCGCGATTTCACTGTGCTGGGCCGCGGTGGTCTACACCGGCATGGTGGTGAGCGGCTGGTGCGCGCGCGTCGCGCTCGCACCGGTCGCCGATCCGGAGTCCTCGCTGTTCGCGCTGAGCCGCGCCGCCCTGCCGGCCGTGGGCGCGGCGATCGTGCTGGCTGCCGCCGTGTCGGCGATCATGTCCACGGTGGATTCCCAACTGCTGGTGATCGGCGGCACGGTCGCGCGCGACTTCGCGCCCTCGGGCGTCCCGCACGGCGCGCGTCGCGGGCGGCTGGCCGTGGCGGCGGTCGGCGTGGCGGCGATGGGTTCGGCCATGCTGATCCGCGAATCGGTGTTCCAAACCGTGCTCTTCGCCTGGAGCGCCCTCGGCGCTGCCTTCGGTCCGCTGCTGCTGGTGCGGCTGCTGCGCGGCCCGGTGCGTCCGGCCTGGAGCCTCGCCGCGATGTGCGCCGGCTTCGCCGTGAGCATCGCCTGGTATTTCACGCCGGCCTTGAAGAGCCGGCTGTACGAGCTCGTGCCTGCGTTCGGCGCGGCGCTGGCATTGGCTTGGGCGGGCTCCCGGCGCGGCGCGGCGCGCGCCGCAGCCTGACTTCGGCGCGCGGCGGCCCTAGAATTTCCGCCCCATGCCCGTCTCCTGCGGCATCGTCGGCCTGCCGAACGTCGGCAAGTCCACGCTCTTCAGCGCCCTTTCCGCCGCCCAGGCGGAGATCGGCAACTACCCCTTCTGCACCATCGAGCCCAACGTCGGCGTGGTGGAGGT
>CAZDMB010000230.1:0-4021 GCA_964506175.1 uncultured Planctomycetales bacterium
TCATGTTCTCGGCCGGCCTGGAGGTGGACCTTTCCACCATCTGGCGCCGCGGGCGCGCGGCCGTGGCGGTCAGCGCGGCCGGCATCCTTGCGCCCTTCGCCCTCGGACTGCTGGCGGCGGCGCTGGCTCCTGAATTGCTCGGCCGGCAGCCCGGCCCGCCGCCGCTCGCCTTCACCCTGTTCTTTCCGATCGCGCTCTCCATCTCGGCGCTGCCCGTCATCGCGCGCACCCTGATGGACCTCAATCTCTACCGCAGCGACGTCGGCATGGTGGTGATCGCCGCCGCGGTCTTCAACGATCTGCTCGGCTGGATCGGCTTCGCCCTCATCCTCGGCCTGCTCGGCGGCGCCGGTCACGGCGGCTTTTGGCTGACCCTCGGAGCGGTGCTGGGCTTCGCCGCGCTGATGCTGACCGGCGGCCGCTGGCTCTTGCACCGCGCGCTGCCGTTCGCGCAGGCGAAGTTGAGCTGGCCCTCGGGCGTGGTCGGCTTCGCCGTCATCCTGGCGCTCTTCAGCGCCGCGCTGACGCAGTGGATCGGCGTGCACGCGCTCTTTGGCGCGTTCCTCGCCGGCGTGGCCCTCGGCGACAGCAGCCACATGCGCGAGCGCACGCGCGCCAGCATCGACCAATTCGTCTCCGGGGGCTTGACCCCGCTGTTCTTCACCACCATCGGCCTCACGGTGGACTTCGCGGCCCACTTCGACCCGCTGTTGACGGGCCTGGTGCTGGCGATCGCATGCGCCGGCAAGATCCTCGGCTGCGCCTGGGGTGCGCGCAGCGCGGGCATGGTGCGGCGCGAATCCTGGGCCGTCGGTTTCGCCCTGAACGCGCGCGGCGCGATGGAGATCATCCTGGGCCTCATCGCGCTGCGCGCGGGCATCATCAGCGAGCGTCTGTTCGTCGCGCTGGTGGTGATGGCGCTCGTCACCTCCATGATGAGCGGCCCGCTGATGGCGCGCGTGCTGCGCCGGCCGCGCGTGCGCCGCTTGGCGGATTTCGTCACGCCCGGCGCTTTCGCCAGCGCCCTCCCGGCCGCCTCCCGCGAGGACGCCATCATCCACTTGAGCGAGGCTCTGGCGGCGCGCGGGCGCCTGTCCGCCGCCGAGGTGCAGGCCGCGGTGCTCGCGCGCGAGGCCTTGCAGTCCACCGGGGTCGGCAACGGCGTGGCGGTGCCGCACGCGCGCCTGCCCGTCCTGGCCGAACCGCTGGTGGCGGTCGGCATCTCGCCGCAGGGCCTCGACTTCGACGCGCCGGACGGCGAGCCGGCCCACCTGATCTTCCTGATCCTCACCCCACGCGACGACGACGGCGCGCAGTTGGAACTGCTGGCCGACATCGGGCGCCTGTTCGGCGACCCGGCCATTCGTGCCCGGGCCCTGGGGGTGCGCAGCTTCGTGGAGTTGCAGGCCCTCCTGAACATCGAGGGGGCGGGGGGTTGACTTCCATAGACCATCCAATAGGATGGTCTATGGAGTCCAGGAGGCCCCCATGACCGAACTCGAAAAACTGACCATCAACCTGAGCCCGGTGGACCTGGGCCAGATCGAACTGCTCGTCGAGCAAGGCTTCTTCCCGAACCGCGCGGAATTCGTCCGCATCGCCATCCACGACCAATTGCAGCGCCATGCCGAGAGCCTGCGCAGCGCGGCCGAGCGGCAGTCCTTCGTGATCGGCGCCCTTTCCCTCGGCCGCCGCGCCTTGGAACAGCAGCGCGCCGCCGGCGCGCGCTCCGCCATCCGCGTCGTGGGCTACTTCGCGCTCGGCGCCGACGTCTCGCCGGAGCTGGCGCTGGCCACCATCGAATCCGTGAAGGTCCACGGCGTCTTTCGCGCTCCGCCAGCGGTGAAGGCCGCCCTGGCGGGACGCATCGGCTGAGCCTCAGGCAGGCGGCGGCTCGAGCTCCGCGTCCGGCGCCGCGCCGCGGTCCTTCGCCAGCAGCGCGGCGGCGCGCTCGAAGTCGGCGTCCGTCACCAGAAGTTGCACGCCGCGATAGGCGACGGGCCATCCTTCGAAGCCGGAAAGCGCGCCGCCGACGACCTCCGCGCGAATGCCCGATTCTTCCAGCCGCAGGCGCGCGAGCTGCGCCGCCGCCTCGTTGTCGTAGTTGCCGAGCAGGCGCGTCATCGCGGCACCAGGCTCTCGATGAAGAACTCCATCATGCGCTCCGTACCGAGCCCGGAGTGCCCGCGATCCGGGCCGACCTGCACCTCGAAGGATTTGCCGGCGGCCTGCAGCGCGGCGATGAGTTGCAGGGAATTGGCGGGATGCACGTTGTTGTCGGCGGTGCCGTAGTACAGCAACAGGCGCCCGGCGAGATCCTTGGCGTAGCGCATGGCGCTGCCGGCGTCGTACCCGGCCGCGTTCTGCTGCGGCATGCCCATGTAGCGATCGGTGTAGATCGAGTCGAAGTTGCGCCAGACGGTCACCGCCGAAGAGGCGCAGGCCGCCGCGAAGCACTCCGGGTGGCGAAGAAGGGCCATGACCGCGGCGTAGCCGCCGTAGGAGGTGCCGAAGATGCCGACGCGCGCCCGGTTGACGTACGGCCGCTCGCCGAGCGCGCGCACGCCGGCGGCGAGGTCGTCGATCTCGACCACCCCGAGGCGGCCGTAGATGGCGTCGAGCGCGCGCTTGCCGCGGCCGCCGGCGCTGCGCGCGTCGAGCGTGGCGACCAGAAAGCCGTATTCGGTCAGCGGCTGCGGCAGACCGAAGGTTTCCGTGGCGCCGCCGGAACCCGGGCCGGCATAGACGCTGAGCAGCAGCGGGTACTGGCGCGCCGGGTCGAAGTCGCTGGGGAAGTGCAGCATTCCCCACAGCGGCGTGGTCCCGTCCGCCGCCACGTATTGAAACATTTCGACCGGTTGGAGGCCGAGTTCGCGCGCCGGCCCGAGATCGCTGCTCGCGAGCGTGGCGATCACCCGGCCCTCGGCGTCGCACAGGCGCGTCGTCGGCGGGAGCGCGTGGCTCTGGGCGACGTCGGTGAAGTGCCGGCCGTCGGGCGCGAGATCCACGGCGTGATGCAGCGCCGGATCCGTCAGGCGCAGGTCCGCCTTGCCGTCCAGCCCGACGCGGTGCAGTTGGAGTTTCAGCGGGTTGTCCCCGCTGCGCGCCATGTACCACAGGACGCCGGCCTTTTCGTCCACGCGCTCGATGCCGGCCACCTCGAACTCGTGGCGCGTAAGTGCGGCGAGCAGCTTGCCGGAGATCTCGTAGAGGTAGTAGTTGCGCCAGCCGGTGCGCTCGCTGGCCCAGACGAAGCGCTTGCCGTCCGCCAGCCACCGCATCTCGGGGGCGGGGCTGGTCCAGGAGTCCGGCCATTCCTCGCGCACGATGGTGCGGCACTTGCCGCTGCGCGGATTGCAGGCGGCGAACTCCATGACCTGTTGCAGGCGGTCGGCGCGGTGGAACAGCAGCTCGTCCCCGTCGGGCGACCAACTCACCCCGTAGACGTAGTGGCCGACGACCGCGTCGCCGAATTCCTTGCCGCCGCGCACGTCCGCCTTGACCGTGCGTTTGCTGCCGAGGTCGTAGATCAGCAGGTCCGCGACCGGATTGGGCGCGCCCGCTTTGGGATAGGCTTCGACGTCCAGTTTCGACTGGATGGCGGTCTGCTCCAGCGCGAGGTAGTAGTCCTGGCAGGCGCTCTCGTCGAAGCGATAGAAGGCGATCTTGCCGCCGTCGGGCGACCACCACATCGCGCTCGTCTGGCCGAGCTCCTCGCCGTACACCCAGGAAGCGGAGGCGAATTTCACGCGCGTGCTCGCGCTGCCTTCGGTGGTGATGCGCGTCTCCTTGCCGTCTTCCTCGCGCAGCCAGAGGTTGCGCTCGCGGTAGAAGGCGACGCGCTTGCCGTCGGGCGCCGGCGCCTCGTCGAACTGCCGGCCGCGCTCCGGTCCGCCGCGGCCGCCGCGCCCGCGCCCGCGACCGGACCCGGCGTTCGCGCCGGCGCCATCCGCGGCGGCCGCGGGCGGCGCCGCCGCGGGCCGCCCGGCGGCGACGTCGTAGTGAAAGTTCTGACCGTCCT
>CAZDMB010000231.1:0-4010 GCA_964506175.1 uncultured Planctomycetales bacterium
TCATGCGCTCGCCGTAGGCGGCGTGCAGTGCGGCGCTGGCGTGGGCGGCGATGTCCAATCCGACCTCGTCCAGCAGGCGCAGCGGGCCCATCGGCATGCCGAAGTCGAGCATGACGCGGTCCAGGCGGGCGGGGTCGGCGCCGTCCGCGAACAGGCGCACCGCCTCGTCGAGGTAGGGGCCGAGCAGGCGATTCACGAGGAAGCCGGCGACGTCCCGCACGATGACGGGCGTCTTGCCCAGACGCAGAGCGAGGGTCGCGACTTCCGCGGCCACGGCGTCGCTGGTGCGCTCGCCCTTCACCACTTCGACCAGCGGCATTTTCTTCACCGGATTGAAGAAGTGCAGGCCGACCACCCGCTCGGGATGCGCGACTTCGCGCGCCAACTCCGTCACGGAGAGGGAGGAGGTGTTGGTGGCGAGGATGCAGTCGGCGGGGGCGGCGGCCGCCAAGCGCGCGAACACCGCGCGCTTCACTTCCATGCGCTCGGCCACGGCTTCGATCGCGATCTGCGCGCGCGCGAGCCCGTCCAGCGCCGTCGAGCCCGCCAGCCGGTCCACCGCCGCGTCGGCTTCGTGCGGCCGCAGGCGCCGGCGCTGCAATTGCTTGCGCACGTCCTGGCGGTGCGCGAGGAGCGCGGCGTCCACCGCCTTGCGATCGAGATCCGCGAGGCGGGTCGCGAGGCCGCGCTCGGCCAGCAGGCTGGCGATGGCGCCGCCCATCACGCCGCCGCCGATCACCGTTGCGCGCTCCAGCACGCGCGGCGCGGCGCCGTCCGCGGCACGCCCCAGCTTTCGCGCCGCTTCGCCGGCGAAGAAGATGCCCACCAGGTTCTTGCACACCGGTCCGGTGATGAGTTCGGCGATGGCGGCGGATTCGAGGCGCGCGGCGGTCGCGCGCGCGCGTCCGGGAGCGTGTGCGGCCAGTTGGAGGGCGCGCAAGGGCGCGGGGTAGTGTCCGCGCGTGCGCTGCATCACCTGCTTGCGCGCCTGCGCGACGAGGACGGCGCGCGCCAGCGGATTGCGGTCCACCGCCCAGGTCTTCCAGCCGCGGAAGTGGCGCGGGTTCGGCGCGCGCCCCATGGCGATCTCGCTCGCGACGCGGCGCAGGTTCTCCGGCGCCGCCAGGCGATCGACGATGCCGGCTTTCAGCGCCTTGCGCGCCGGCATGAGCTGCCCGCCGAGAATCGCCGCCAACGCGCCCGGCACGCCGATCCGCTCTGGCAGCCGATGGGTCCCGCCCCACCCCGGCAGGATGCCGAGGAGCGTCTCGGGCAGGCCGATGCGCGATTTCTCGTCCTCGGCGAGGACGATCACGTCGCAGCAGAGGCAGAGCTCGCAGGCGCCGCCCGGCACCGGGCCGCCCACCGCCGCCACCTTGACGGCGCGCAGGCGCTCGAGGCGCAGGAACAGCGCGTGCACTTGCGCGACGATCTCCGCGGCGACGCGCGCATCGGTCAGGCCGGCGATGGCTTCGACGTCGGCGCCGGCGGCGAAGGAGAGCGGCTCGCGTCCCGTCAGCACCAGGCCGCGCAGGCCTCCATCCTGCTCCAGCGCGGCGAGAGCGAGATCCAGGTCGCGCAGCAGCGGCGCGTCGAGGACCGCGATCTTGCGGTGCGGCGGGTCGAGCACCAGCACGGCCAAGCCCGCCTCCGGACGCTCGACGCGCACGCAGGCGCCGGGCGGCGGGGCGCCTTCGGGCAGCGGCATCAGGTCCCACTTCATGCGCAGTTCTCCAGAATGACGGCGCCGCCCTGACCGCCGCCGATGCACAGCGTCGCCAGTCCGAACTCGCTGCCGCGCGCGCGCATCTCGAGGGCCAGCGTGAGCAGCAGCCGCGCGCCGCTGGCGCCGATCGGGTGGCCGAGGGCGATCGCGCCGCCGTTGGGATTGGTGACTGCCGGATCGAGTTCGCCGACCGCCCGCGCGCGTCCGAGATGCTCGCGCGCGAAGGCGTCGCTGGCGAAGGCGCGCTGGCAGGCGATGACCTGCGCGGCGAAGGCCTCGTTGATTTCCACCACGCCCATCTGATGTAGGCCGAGCCCGGCGGCGTCGAGCGCGCGCGCGCTGGCATGGACAGGACCGAGACCCATGCGCGCCGGATCCAGGCCCGCCCAAGCGAAGCCGCGGATGCGCGCCAACGGCTGCATGCCGAGACTGCGGACGCGGTCCTCGCGGCCCACCAGCAGCGCGGCGGCGCCGTCCGTCACCTGGCTCGAGGAGCCCACCGTGACGATGCCGTCGGGCTTCTCGAAGAAGGGCCGGAGTTTGGCCAGCGCGGCGAGCGTCTGATCGTCGCGCACGCCGTCGTCATGCTCGACCGCGGCGGCGCCGGCGCGCGCGCCGAGCGGCAGCACCGGCAAGATCTCGCGCGCCAGGCGGCCGGCGTCGCGCGCCGCCGTGACGCGGCGGTGGGATTCGAGGGCGAAGCGGTCGCACTCGTCGCGCGTCAGGCCCCAGTCGCGCGCCAATACCTCCGCGGTGCGCCCCATGATGAGGCCGTTGGTGGGATCGGTCAGACCTTCGAGCAGCGTCACGCGCGGCTTCAGCATGCGCGGACGGAAACGCAGCAGCGCGCGGAATCGCTGGCCGGCGCTGCGCGCGCGCATGAGCGTTGCGAAGAACGCCGTGGCCTCCTCGTTGTAGACGAGGGGGTAGCCGCTCATGTGCTCGACGCCGAGGCAGAGGTAGAGATCGCCGAGGCCGGCGAGCATGTTGGCCGCGGCGCTGGTGACCGACTCGAAGCCGCTGGCGCAGTTGCGCGCCACCGTGCGCGCCGGCACCGCTCGCGGCACGCCGGCGCGCAGGGCGATCACGCGGGCGACGTTCGCCTGGCTGAAGGGCGGCCCGACGCAGCCGGCGATGACCTCGTCGAGTTCGGCCGGATCTACGCCGCTGCGCGCCAGGACTTCGCGCGCCACCAGGGCGCCCAGGTGCCCGGCATCTTCCTGCATGAACGCTCCGCCGGCTTTGACGAAAGGCGTGCGCACTCCGGCGGCGAGCACGAGGCGCGGCGCGTCAGGCTTGGCGGCGTAGGCGAGCATCGGCGGGCGCGTCCTTTCCTTGGCGGAAGGCGCTTAACACTGTAAACTTTAGGCCGTAAAGAGGGGCATGGCAAGAGCGATCAAGGCGGCAGTTCGTCCGCGCGGCCGGGGCGTACGCCGCTCGGCCGGGGAATTGCGCCAGGTGCTGCTCGAAGCCGCGCGCCGGCAGCTCATCCAGCACGGCTATCGCGACTTCTCGATGCGCACGGTCGCGGCGCGGGCGGGTGTGACCGCCACCAGCATCTATCTTCACTTCGCGGGCAAGGACGCTCTCTTGCATGCGCTGATCGAGGAAGGCATGGAGCGCCTGGCGGGCGTGCTGGAGCAGGCTGACGCGCCGGCGGCGCCGCGCGCGCAGCGCCTGGAGCGCCTGTGTCGCGCCTACGTCGGCTTCGGGGTGGCCAATCCCGAGTACTACGAGATCATGTTCTTGCTCCATCCGGCGCACATGAAGCGCTATCCGGCGGAGAAGTACCGGCGTGCCCGGCGGAACATCGAACTCTTCGCGGCCATCGTGCAGCCCTTCCTGCGCCCGGCCGACGACCCGCGCCTCGCGACCCACGCCTTGTGGTGTCTGCTGCACGGCGTCGTCACCTTGCGCTTGTCCGGACGCATGGACTCCCATCTCGATCCCGAACGCGTCACCGACGAAGCCGTGGCGCGCGCCCTGCGCATGCTCGGAGCCGCCTGACCCATGGAACCCATCCTTCTCACCTTGCTGCTCCTCGCCGGCATCCTGGCGCTCGGCTTCTTCGGTCTGCCGCTGATCGCCTGGACGGCCTTCGGCGCGGCCTGGCTGTATTTCGCCGGCGCTCACTGGGTCGTGTGGCTGCTGTTCCTCGCGCTGGCGGCGCTGTTCAACCTCGCGCCGCTGCGCCGCGTCGCGCTGACCGCGCCCTTGATGCGCTTTCTGGCGCGCGCCGGCCTGCTGCCGACCATCTCCGAGACCGAGCGGCAGGCGCTCGAAG
>CAZDMB010000232.1:0-4007 GCA_964506175.1 uncultured Planctomycetales bacterium
GCTCGCGCGCGCCAACGGTTGGTTCCAGGGCCTGATGATGCTCGGCATCGTGCTGGGAACCGGCGCCGCCGGCTGGATGCTCGACGGGACGCGCCTGCCGCAATGGGGCATTCCGCTGGTCCTCGCCGGTGTGGCGGCCGCCGGCACCGCGATGGCGTGGCCCATGCGCCGGCTGCCCGCCGCCGAACCTGGCCGGCGCCCGGACTTCGCGCCGCTGCGGCGCATGCGCACGGGTCTGCGCGACGCGGCGAGCCGCCCGGGCCTGCTCCCCGCCATTCTCGGCCATGCGCTGTTCTGGTTCACATCCTCTCTGGCCTACGTCGCCTGGAACGAATTGATTGCGCTGCGGCCGGATGGCGGGCAACTGGTCGCCGCCACGCGCCTGCAGTGGTCGCTCGGTCTCGCAGCCATGGGCGCGGCGATGGGGCTGGGCGCCGTGGTGTGCGGCCTCGTCGCGCGCGCCGCGCGCCTGGACCGTCTCAGTCGGCTCGGCGGCTGGGTGCTCGGCCTCGGCCTGCTGCTCGCCGGCCTCGTGCCGCCGCATCCTTCCTGGGTGCTGGCGTGCGGCATCGCGGCCTCCTTCGGCTCCGGCTTCTTGGTCATTCCGCTGCGCACGCGCATCCAGCGTCTCGCACCGCCGGCGCGTCTCGGCGCCGTGCTCGGCACCAGCCAAACCCTCGACTTCGCGGGCGTCGCCCTCGGCGCGATCGGTCGCATCGCGCTGCGTCCAGCGGGTGCGGACGCGCGCGATGCGCTGATCGTGACGGCCCTCGCCTTGATCGTCGGCCTGGCGCTGCTGCGTCGCGGCATCAGCGCGGGAGCAGACTCAGACGAATCGTCCCCAGGCTGAACTCGGCGTCCGCAGAGGCGGTCAGAATGCCGCGCCGCGGCGTTTGGCACGGTCCGACCTGCACGCCATCGAGCAGCACGATCCCGTCCTCCCAACTCAGGGTCTGCATGCCCTGCCCGGGGAGCACGCCGAAGCCGGGGAAGCCGCGACCGTCCAACAACACCTCGGGCACCGCGCCCACCGGCGCCAGCAACTCCACGCCGTCGAGCCAGCGCACGCGTCGCGGCGGATCGGCGCCGATTCCTAACCGCCAGCTGATCTCCCAGCGCGCGAGCCGCCAGGCGCGCAATTCCGTGCGCAAGTCCACGCTCCAGCCGGAGGTCAGATCCACGCCGGTGAAGGCCAGTTCGACGGCCTCGCCGCGCAGCGTCAATGCGGCGTCCGGGAAGCGCCGCCGGAGGGCCTCCAGCAGATCCGAGCGGGCGCCCTGCAGGCCGCTGACGGCGGCAGCGGGCGGCGGCGCGGGCGGCGCTTCGCCGGCGTCCGCCTCCGGCGCGGTTTGCGTGGCCTCGCGCCGCCACTCCACCGACCAGAAGGCCGGCGCCCACTCGGGCGGAAGCGTCGGACCGTCGATCTGCTCCATGCGCTCGGCGGCGGGGCCGGCCTTGCCTTGGCACCACTCCAACTGCGCCGTCAGCCATGGATTGGCCTGGCCGCTGAGCCAGGCGAGCGCGAACTCCGGATCGAGCAGCAGCAGCGTGACGGGCACGCGCGATTGCCCGCGGTAGTCGATCGCGTAGCCCTCGGCGGCCGCGATCACCCCGCCTTCGAGCTTGCCGCCGTCGCGCAACTCCAGCATCACGCTCTGGCCGACGCGCTCGCGCAGGCGCGCCTCGAAGCGGCGCTGCAAGGCGAGCAGTTCGTCCGTGCGGGTGAGCTCGAAGCGCGCCTCGCGGGCGTGCTCCAGCAGGGTGGGTTCGGCGTTCTCCCAGAGGCGACGCGCCGCGAGGAAGTCCCCGGCATGCAGCAGTTGCGCCGCGCTCGCGCGCAGGGTCGGCAAGGTCGCCAGAGCCGCGCGCAGGCGCTCCTGCTCCGCCTGCCGCTCGAGCGTGACGCGCGTCATCTTCAGGCGGCCGAGGGGATCGAGGCCCCCGGGCCAGAGCGGCAGGCCGTCCAGCCGCAGGCCGGCGGCGCGCCACTGTTCCGCCACCGCGTCCTCCCACTCCTCGGCGTCGAAGCTGCTGAGAGCGATCGCTCCGCGCGCGAGCGTGGTCTCCTGATCCAGGATCTCGAGCGCGCGGCCCGCGGCGCGCTCCACGGCCGCCTGCAGGCCGTCGCCCGCGGACTGCAGCCAGGCCTGGCGCGCGGAACGCCAGCCGAGGGGCGCGCCTTCGGGCACGCGCGAACCGCGCACCGCCTCCACCTCCGCGCGCGCGTCGCGCCAGCGTCCGGCTTCGAGCGCGCCTTGATAGCGCAGCGCGAAGGGCTGGCACCACTGCTCGAACACGCGCTCGCCGAGTTCGGGATCCGGCGCGGCCGGGACGCTGGACTCTGCGACCAACGGCGTCGCAGGCGCGGGAGCGTCGCCTTCGGCCCGGTCCTCGGCGGTCTGCGCCGCGTCGCTTCCCGCAGGCGCGGCCGCGCCGCCCGGCCAGAAGAGCAGCACGGCCAGTCCGGCGGCGCCGCACAGGCCTGCCGACCAGGCGAGCCGCACCCGCACGCGCCGGCGGCGCCGGGTGAGCAGACGCGGCGGGTAGCCGAGCAGCACCCGACCGAGGTCGGAGCCGAAATCTTCCGCGCGGGCGTAGCGGCGTTCCGGATCCTTCGCCAGCGCCGTCAGCAGCACGCGCCGCAGCGCCTCCGGCACGCTGTCCGGGAGCGGCTCCGGATCGTCGTGCATGAGGCGGTGGATGACTTCGCCGACGCCGGCGCCGAGAAAGGGCGGACGGCCGCTCAGCGCATGGTGCAAGGTGGCGCCGAGCGAATAGACGTCGGCTTGCGGCCCGACGTCGGAGGGGTCGCGCGCCTGCTCCGGGCTCATGTAGGCGGGCGAGCCGAGAGCGGTTCCTTGGCGCGTGAGGGTCGGATCTTCCTCACGCCGCACGAGGCCGAGGTCGGCGAGCACCGCTCCCCGCCGGGAATGGATCAGCACGTTGTGCGGCTTGACGTCGCGATGCACGGCGCCGCTGCGATGCAGCTTGCCCAGGGCGCGCGCCACCTGCACGCCGTAGCGCGCCGCCTGCTCCCAGCCGAGCGGGCCTTCGCGCAGCACCTCGCGCAGAGTCGGCCCCTCGATGTACTCGAGCAGCAGGGCCGGACGCCCGCCCGCTTCCAGGGCGTCGTGGCAGTGAACCAGATTGGGGTGATCCAATTCCCCGAGGAGTTCCGCCTCGCGCTGCCAGCGCTCGCGCACGCGCTCATCGCGCGCGACGGCGGCGCGCAGGATCTTGAGCGCGTATTGCGCCTGCTCCGCGTCCTCGACCAGCCAGACCTCGCTCGTGGGCGAGTCGCCGAGAAGCCGCACGGCCCGATATCCCTCCGGCAGGCGGGGGGGCGGCGGCCGTGCGGCGGCTCCGGTCACGCTCAATCCTCCTCTTCCGGAGGCGCGGACTTGCCGCGCGGTTTGGCGAACTCGGGGAATTGCTCCTCGTGCCGCGCCAGCAGCCGCTGAAACTTGAAGCGGTCGATGCCGAGGCGCGCGGCGGCGCGCGCGCGGTTGTTCGCCTCGGCGCTCAAGGCTTCGCGCAGCGCCGCGATCTCCAGCGCGGCGACGCGCGCCGGCAGGCTCGCTTCGGCGCCCGGCTCCGGCGCGATCGCCTGCAGCGCGCCGCGGCGCACCTCGGCCGAAAGATCGTCCGGGCGCGCCGGTCCTTCGCCGAGCAGGCTGAGCCGGCGCATCTCGTTGCGCAATTCACGCACGTTGCCGGGCCAGCCGTAGCTCTCGAGAAGCGCCAGCGCCTCCGGGGTGAGGGTGCGCGGCAGGCGCGCGTTCTCCGCCGCCTCCTGCTCGAGAAAATGCTCCGCCAACAGGCGCACGTCGCCGCTGCGGTCGCGCAGCGGCGGCAGATCCAGGCCCACCACCTTCAGACGGTAGAAGAGGTCTTCTCGGAACTTGCCCTCAACCGCCATATGCCTGAGATTGCGGTTCGTCGACGCGATGATGCGGACGTCGACCCGGCTCGCCACATGGTCGGAGCCGATCTTCTGAATCTCGCCG
>CAZDMB010000233.1:0-3947 GCA_964506175.1 uncultured Planctomycetales bacterium
GCAGTGGTGGTACGGCCACAACGCCGTGGCCTTCTTCCTGACGACGCCCTTCCTGGGACTGATGTACTACTTCCTGCCGAAGGCTGCGGGGCGCCCGGTCTTCTCCTACAAGCTCTCCATCCTGCACTTCTGGTCGCTGGTCTTCATCTACATCTGGGCCGGCCCGCACCACCTGCACTACCTGGCCGTGCCGGAGTGGCTCGGCACCCTCGGCATGCTGTTCTCGGTCATGCTCTGGATGACCTCGTGGGGCGGCATGATCAATGGCCTGTTGACCCTGCGCGGCGCCTGGCACAAGGTCGCGGTCGATCCGATCCTCAAGTTCTTCGTCGTCGGCATCACCTTCTACGGGATGTCCACTTTCGAGGGACCGCTCCTCTCGGTGCGCGCCGTCAACGCGCTCTCGCACTACACCGACTGGACGATCGCCCACGTGCACGCCGGCGCGCTCGGCTGGGTCGGCTTCATGGTGTTCGGCATGATCTACTGGCTGGCGCCGCGGCTGTTCCAGACGCAGGGCATGGCGCGCCCCGCCTGGGTGGGGCTGCACTTCTGGCTGGGCACCATCGGCATCCTCGTCTACGTCGTCGCGATCTACACCGCGGGCCTCACGCAGGGATTGATGTGGCGCGCCTTCGACGCCGAGGGCTACTTGCGCTACCCGGACTTCATGCAGACGGTCACGCAGCTGATTCCGATGTACTGGGTGCGCGTGGTCGGCGGCGGCATGTACCTGCTCGGCACCGGCTTGTGCGGCCTGAACCTGTGGCTGACCTGGAAGCGCCGCCCCGCGGCCTACGCCGTGCCGGTGTTCGAGGCGCCGGCGCTCGCGCGCGCCGCGGCGCCGGCCAAGCAGCGCCCGGCCGGCACCGGCGCGCTGCGCTGGTTCACGAGCATGGATTGGCACCGCGCGTGGGAGGGCCGCCCCCTCAAGTTCACGGTTTGGGTCGGCGTCGCCGTGGTGACGGCCACGCTGTTCGAGGCCATCCCCACCTTCGCCATCGAGTCGAACGTCAAGACCATCGAGGCGGTCAAGCCTTACACCCCGTTGGAGCTGATGGGGCGCGAGATCTACATCGCGGAGGGCTGCTACAACTGCCACTCGCAGATGGTGCGGCCGCTGCATCACGAGACCGAGCGCTGGGGCGAGTACAGCAAGGCGGGCGAGTTCGTCTACGACCATCCCTTCCAGTGGGGATCCCGGCGCATCGGCCCGGACCTTGCGCGCGTCGGCGTGCGCGTGCCCTCCGCCAGTTGGCATCTGCGGCACCTGCGCGCGCCGCGCGACTTGTCGCCGGACTCGCTGATGCCGCCCTACCCCCATCTGCTGGCCAAGGACCTCGACTTCGACGCCATCCCCAGCCGCGTGCGCGCCATGCGGCGCCTCGGGGTGCCCTACACGGACGCCGAATTGTCCGGCGCCGTGGCCGACGCGCGCGCCCAGGCGGCGCGCATCGGCGAGGAGCTGCAGCGCGACGACCCGACGGCCACCGGCTACGAGCGGAAGCAGGCGGTGGCGTTGATCGCCTACCTCAAACGCCTCGGCATGGACACGGCAGGAGCCGCGCAATGAACTGGCACGACCCGGTGTTCTGGAGATCGGCGGCGACGCTGTTCTTCTTCCTGTTCTTCTGCGCGGCCGGCGCGTGGGCGCTGTTCTCCCGCCGCGCGCGCGACTTCGGCCGCGATGCCTCCATGCCGCTCGACGACGGCGACCGCCATGAGTGAAAACCTCTCCGACCACAACTACGACGGCATCCAGGAGTACGACAATCCGCTCCCCGGCTGGTGGAAACTCACTTTCTGGGCCACCGCCCTGTTCGCGGTCCCGTACGCCATCTGGTTCCACGGCATGGGTCACGGCATCGCGGCCGGCTACGCCGCCGAGGAAGCCCGCGCCGACGCGATCGCGGCCACGCGCGTGCCGCTGGACCAGTCCGCCGCCGGCTTGCAGGCCTTGATGGCGGATCCGGAACATCTCGCGGGCGGCCGCAAGATCTGGGAGACCTACTGCCTCGCTTGTCATCTGATCGACGGCGGCGGCATCGTCGGTCCGAACATGACGGATGACTACTACATCCACGTGCGCAAGCTCGAGGACATCCCGCCGCTCGTGCGCAACGGCGTCGTGGAGAAGGGCATGACGCCGTGGAAGGGCATCCTCTCCGAGAACCAGATCGCCGAAGTCTCCGCCTACGCCGCCAGCCTGCGCGGAACCACGCCCTCGACTCCGAAGGCGCCGCAGGGCGAGGTGATCCCGCCGTGGACGACGACCGGCAACTGACGCTGCTGCAGCCGCCGGAGCAGGTGCTGTCCACGCTGAACGCGGACGGCACCCGCCGGTGGTTGCGGCCGAAGGTTGCCATGGGCGCGTGGTGGCGCCGCCGGCGCGTGGTCGCCTGGCTGCTGATGATCCTGTTCACGCTCATTCCATGGATCGAGATCGGCGGCCGCCCGCTCATGCGCTTCGACGTCGTGAACCGCGACTTCAGCTTCTTCGGCGTGGCCTTCCGTCCGACGGACTCTCTGCTCCTGATGCTGCTGCTCATGAGCATCTTCTTGGGCATTTTTCTGGTTTCAGCGCTGCTCGGACGCGGCTGGTGCGGCTGGGCCTGCCCGCAGACCGTCTACCTGGAGTTTCTGTTTCGCCCGATCGAGCGCGCCGTCAAGAACCGCGCGCTGCGCTGGGGCGCGTTCGCGCTCCTGTCCCTGCACCTGGCCAATACCTTCCTCTCCTACTTCGCGGGCCCGCGCGAAGTGCTCGCCTGGTCCTTTGGTTCGCCGGCGGCGCATCCTGCCGCCTTCGCCATCGTGCTGGTGGTGACCGCGCTCATCCTGGCGGATTTCGGGTGGTTCCGCGAGCAGCTGTGCACCTTGGTGTGTCCGTACGCGCGCCTCCAATCCGCGCTGCTCGACCGGGACTCGCTCATCATCGGCTATGACGCGGCGCGCGGCGAACCGCGCGGCCGGCTGAAGAGCGGCGGCGAACGCGGCGCGGGCGACTGCATCGATTGCAAACTGTGCGTGGCGGCCTGCCCGACCGGCATTGACATCCGCAACGGCCTGCAGTTGGAATGCGTGGCCTGCGTGCAGTGCGTGGACGCCTGCGACGCGGTGATGGACAAGATCGGCCGGCCGCGCGGCCTGATCCGCTACGCCTCGCAGAATCGGTTGGCGGGCGGCGCGCCGCGCTTCTGGCGGCCGCGCGTGCTCGTCTACCCGGTGTTGATCGCCGGCGCCCTGACCGGGCTGGTGTTCGGGCTCGCGGACCGCGGCTCCGCCCTGGTGCGCGTGCTGCGCGTGCAGAACGTTCCCTACGTGGTGCAGGCCGACGGCAGCGTGCTGAATCCGGTGCGCCTCTCGATCGAGAACCGGGCGGCGGAGGCGCGCACTTACGCGCTCGCTTGGCAAGAGCCCGCCGTCGGCCGCCTGGTCGCGCCGATGTTCCCCCTCACGATCCCTCCCGGCGAGGAGCGCACCGTGGTGGTGGAGGCGATTCTGCCGCCGTCCGCCTTCCACGCGGCGCGCGCCACAGGCCGCATCCGGATGCGCGACGGCGTGGACTTCGAGGAAGAGTTCGGCCTCACCTTGGCGGGGCCGCTCGGGAGCGCGCAGCCGTGAAGTCCGGCAATGGGACTATGATCAACGCGCAATCCAGTTAAAACGCGGCGATGAAATGGGGCGTTTCCGCCTGGGCTCGACCGTGATTCTGGTGTTTGGCAAGGCGGCTGTGCAGCTGTCAACCTCGCTGGCTGCGGGTGTGCCAGTTCGGCTGGGGCAATATTTTGCGACCCCGATTTCGACTAGGGAAAATTGATATGACACAGGTACGCTTGAGCTTCGAGTTTTTCCCACCGCGCTCCGAGGCCGGTCAGCAAAAACTGTTGCAGGTTGCCCAGCAGCTGCTGCAGGCCCGGGGCGATCTGCCGGGCCACCAGATCATTGCC
>CAZDMB010000234.1:0-3941 GCA_964506175.1 uncultured Planctomycetales bacterium
CCCGCCTTCGCCGTGGCCGTGGCGGCCGGCGCCGCCGCCGCGGTCGCCGCCGCCACGCGCCTCGGTCTGCCGATCTCCACCACCCACGCGCTGACGGGCGCGCTCGCCGGCGCCGGTCTCGCCAGCGGAGCGCCGCTCGCCTGGGGCGCGCTCGGCTCCGGTTTCCTCCTGCCGCTCGCCGTCAGCCCGCTGCTCGCCTTCGCCGGCACCGCCGCGCTGTACCCGATGCTGCGCGGCGCGCGACGCGCGTTGGGAATCGAGCGCGAACTGTGCGTCTGTCTGGCGGACGGGTCGCTGCAGACGGTGAGCCGCGCGCCGGACGGTGGCTGGGTCGCGGCGGCGAGCGGGGCGCGGCTGGTGATCGGCGACGCCGCGAGCTGTGCGGTGCGCTACCGCGGCCGCCTGCTCGGCTGGGACGCGCAGCGCGGCGTGGATCGCGCCCACGTCCTCGCCGGCGGCGCGGTCTCCTTCGCGCGCGGGCTCAACGACACGCCCAAGATCGCCGCGCTGCTGGCGGCCGCGCCGGCGCTCGGATTGGACGGCTTCGCCGCGATGGCGACGGTGGGAGGCGCGATGGCGGTCGGCGGATGGCTCGGCGCGCGGCGCGTGGCCGCCACCATGAGCCACGGCATCACGCCGATGAATCACGGGCAGGGATTCACCGCCAACCTGGTGACGGCGGCGCTGGTGACGACCGCCTCGCAGCACGGCCTGCCGGTCAGCACCACGCACGTGTCCTGCGGCGCGCTCTTCGGCCTGGGCGCAGTCGCCGGCGGCGCGCGCTGGACGGCCGTCCGCCGCATCCTGCTCGCCTGGCTGCTGACCCTGCCGCTCGCGGCCGCGGCCGCGGCCCTGGTCTTCGCGTGCGCGCGCTAGCCGACGGTCGCGATCACCTTGAACTCGACGGCGATCGGCGTGGGCAAGGCGCGAATGGCGATGGTGGTGCGCGCGGCCTGCACGCCGGCGAAGTGCTCGGCCCAGACCTCGTTGTAGGCGGCGAAGTCCCGTTCCATGTCCACCAGGTACACGGTGACGTCGACGATGCGGTCGAAGGATGAGCCGGCGGCCGCGAGCACCGCCGTCACGTTGGCGATCACCGCCCGCGTCTGCGCGCGCACGTCGTAGGCGCGCGGCCGGCCGTCGGCGTCGCGAATCGGGCCGCCGGGGATCGCGTCGGTGCGCGGATCGCGCGGCCCGATGCCCGACAGGAAGAGCAGATTCCCCACCCGCCGCGCATGCGGGTAGGCGCCGACCGGCTTGGGCGCGGCATCCGCTCGCACGATGTCGTCGCTCATGGCTTGTCCTGCGCGAGCACCTCGCGCTCGCCGCGGTAGTGTTCGGTGTCGTCCTCGTCGTACTCCAGGTTGCCGGCGCGGCCCGGAGCCGGCGTCAGGCCGACCACGGCGGAACCGGTGCCCCAGATCGGCGCGTAGGCGCGGACGCTGCCGGCGTAGTCGTTGTGCTGCCCCATCGCGGCCGCCAGCCACCACAGCGCCTTCAGCTTGGCGTCGCCGTTCGCCTGCCGGCTGAATTCGCGCGCCAACTGCGCGACGTCTTCGAGACGCCCTTCGCCGAGCAGTTCGAGCAGCTTGCGGTTCCACTCGTCGTCCTTGGGCGAATGGATGCGGTCCGCGGCCGGATCGATCCAGCTGGTGAACATGCGGTTGGAGAGGGCGGTGACGGCGACGGCCACCGCCTTGCGTCCGCTGCGCTCCACGGCGTCGCGCGTGGCTTTGCCGAGCACCACGGTTTCCGCACGGTCGCTGTACATGTTGCAGGACACCACGCAGGCCGGCAGGCGGTTGCCTGGGTTCAGCAACTGCAGGGCCGCGATCGTGCCGACGTCGATCGGAAAGCCGTGGTAGGCCACCGTGCGCGCGTGCAGACCGCGCGCCTGCGCCGCGTCGCGCCACTGCGCGGCGAAGGCCGCGTCCATGCGCAGTTCATAGCGCAGCGTGCCGTAGTCGTGGAAATCGTCGTCCACCTCCTGCCAGCGCGGCTGCGGATCCGCCTGGAACTGATGGCCGATGATGCTGGTCCAGCGCGTGCTGAAGATCAGCAGCAGATCGGCGTCGGTGCGCGCCACGTCGCGGCCGGCCTGCTCCATCGCGGCGCGCAGCCCGGCCCAGCCGGCGTTGCGCTCGGGCGCCAGCAAGGGATGCGGCTTGTTGGGCACGATCCAGCCGCCGATCACCGCGCCGGCGCTCATGCGCGCGCCGCGGCCGCCTGCGGCGCGCCCTCCAGATCCCATTCGACGATCGCGTTGCCGGTGCCGATCACCGTGCCGTAGGCGTGCACGCGCGCGGGGATCCGCGGAAAGTCCATCGCCCCGATCAGCCAGCTCAGCGAGCCGTCTTTGGTCTCGCTGGCGCAGCCTTCGATGTAGTCCGGCATCTCGTCGACGATGCGCCGCGTCTCGCCGCGGCGCATCAGCGCGAGGATGTGTTCGTCCCAGCGCGTCTGGTTGGCGTTGTAGGGATGCTCGAAGGCGGGGTCCTCGGGATCGCTCGGCTCCTGGGTGAAGTGCCGGTGGCTCAGCGAGCAGGAAGCCAGGCACAGCGCGCGGCGCCCCAGGCGCTCGATCGCGCGCCGCGTGGCCGCGCCCAATGCCAGCATGTCGCGGTCGCCGGCCTCGTTGCTGTAGTCGAAGTAGACGCGATTGCTGCTGATGGCCACCACCGGCAGGTCGAAGCCGCCGCGGCTCAGGAAGGTGCTGGTGATGGTGCCGTAGTCGAGGCGGAAGTCCGGATTCCGCATCATCTTGGTGACCAGGCCGGCGCCGGCGGCTTCGGCGCAGATCGCTTCAGCCAGCGCCACGTCCACCGCCAGGTCGAACTGGAAGCGGAACAGATTGGGAAAGATCGGATCCACCGACAGACCGCGGCAGCGCGGGATGCCGAGAAAGTGGGTGCCGACGGTGGTCTTCCAATGCGGCGTGTGCACCACCACCACGTCGAAGTCCCGCCGCGCCAGGCGCGCGCGCAACTGCTCGTAGCCCGCCAGCAGACCCTGCCACGCTCCCGCGCGGGAGGAGCGCGGCTCGTTGGCGGGAGGGTTGGCGGCATAGACCAGATGCGGCGGGTGCGGCGCGAGCACGCCGGCGACGATGCGGCCGGTACCGGTCATGGCCGCATGGTAACGCGAGCCGCGTCTCGCCCGCACGCTCGCGCTCCACCCGAGGGACCGCGGCTACAATCGCGCGCATGCAGCACGCTCCGCAACGTTCCTTCGCCGCCAATCTTGCCGTGACGGCGCTGCGGGTAGTTGCGGCGCTGCTCTTCGTCCAATCCGGGACGACCAAACTCTTCGGCTGGCCGGGCCCGCTGCCGGAGGGCATGGTGATCGAACGCTTCTCGCAATTGTGGATCGGCGGCTGGCTGGAGATCGTCTGCGGCGCGCTGATCGGCTTCGGCCTGCTCACGCGCCCGGCGGCGTTCCTGATGTCCGGCATGATGGCGGTGGCCTACTTCCAATTCCACGCGCCCAACGGCTTCTGGCCGACGGTCAACCAGGGCGTGGACGCGGTCCTGTATTGCTTCTTGTGGCTGTTCTTCGCCGCCGCCGGCGCCGGGCCCTGGAGCCTGGACGCGATGCGCGGGCAGCGCCGCTGAGCCTGCCAGGCCGGAGGGCGCGGCCCCCGGGACCGCCGGGGCGCCGGATCGCCGCCCCTCCGCCCGCCCTCTGCGCAGTAGGCTACGCCTCCGCTCGCGGCGCTCCGCCGCGGCGGCCCCTGAGGCTTCCCATGAAAACCCAACAGAAAGACGCGAAGGCTGAGTTGAAACGCTTCTCCAAGCCGGACGAAGTGCGCACCTTCCCCAACGGCAAGGTGGAACTGATCAAGATCGGCGGCGCGATGTTCGCGCGCGCCGTGTTCGAACCGGGCTGGAAATGGTCCACTTCGGTCATGCCGCTGGCGAAGACGAAGTCCTGCGAGGCGCCGC
>CAZDMB010000235.1:0-3911 GCA_964506175.1 uncultured Planctomycetales bacterium
CGGCGTGCTGGGCCTGTGCCTGGTGGTGGAAGAATTTTCCAAGGCGGATCCGGCCTTCGGCGTGGCCTTCGCGGTCAACGCCCTGGGTTCGTTCCCGATCATCGTCGGCGGCACCGAGGAGCAGAAGCGCAAGTATCTGCCGCGGGTCGCGCGCGGCGAGGCGGCCTGCGCCTTCGCGCTGTCGGAGAAATTCGCGGGCTCGGACGCCGGCGGCCTGTCGGTGCGCGCGCTGCGGACCGATACCGGCTGGAAGCTCTGCGGCGAGAAGAAATGGACCACCAACGGCTCGCGCGCCAACATCATCACCTGCTTCGCCGTGACGGATCCGGAGTCGAAGTCGCGGCGCATCAGCGCCTTCATCGTCGAGGACAAGGACAAGGGCTTTCGCATCAAGAAGGTGGAAGACAAGATGGGCATCCGCATGGTGCCGGTGGTCGAGACCGAATACGACAACGTTGAGCTCGGCAACGACCGTCTCCTCGGCGGCGTGCCGGGCCTGGGCTTCAAACACTCGATGATGACGCTGGATCTTGCGCGCCCGGGGGTGGCCGCCCAGGCCGTCGGCACCGCGGCGGGCGCGCTCGAGCTGGCCGTCACCTACGCCGGCCGGCGCAAGCAGTTCGGCGCGCCGATCTCCTCCTTCCAGATGGTGCAGGCGATGCTCGCGGACATGGCGATGCAGACCGAGGCGGCGCGCTGGCTGGTCTACGCCGCGGCGGCGGGCGCGGATTCCGGCGCCAAGGAGATCACCAAGATCGCGGCGATGGCCAAGTGCTTCGCCAGCGACGTGGCCGTCAAGGTCGCCACCGACGCCGTGCAGGTGTTCGGCGGCTACGGCTTCATGGAGGACTACCCGATCGCGAAGTTCTTCCGCGACGCGAAGATTTTGCAGATCTACGAAGGCACCAACCAGGTGCAGCGCCTCGTCATCGCGCGCAACCTGATCAAGGAGGCGATGGGCTTCGACTACCTCGGCGGCTTCATCCCCACCGAGACGCAGGAGTCCTACGGCGCCGAGCCGGTCACGGCCAACGCCTGAGCGGCAGTTCTAGCGCGCGCGCCGCCGCGGCGGGCCGGAGCGCCGGCCGCCCGGGCGCGCCGGCGGTCCTTTGGCCGCGGCCGGCCGCGCCGGCTTGCGCGCGCGGTTGGCGCGATGCGCCGCCAGCCGCTCGGACAGCGGCACCTCCAGTTTCTCCTCGCTGCGGCGCGCGTAATCGAAATCCGGCAGGGTGACCCGCGGCAGGCGCCGATCCACGGCGCGTTCGATGCCGCGCAAGTCGGCCTCTTCGTCCGGCGCGACGAAGGTGAAGGCCTCGCCCGTCGCCGCGGCGCGTCCGGTCCGTCCGACGCGGTGGATGTAGTCCTCCGGCACGGCCGGCACGTCGAAATTGACGACGTGGCCGAGTTCCTGCACGTCGATGCCGCGCGCCGCGATGTCCGTCGCCACGAGCACGCGATAGCGTCCATTCTTGAAGCCCTCCAGCGCGGCCGTGCGCTGCGCCTGCGAGCGGTTGCCGTGAATGCGCTCGGCCGGGATGCCGGAGCGCAGCAACTGCGCGGCGAGGCGGTTGGCGCGGTGTTTGGTGCGGGTGAACACGAGCGCCTCGGCGATCTCGCCGCGCCGCAGCAGCATCAGCAGCAGCGAAGCCTTGAGCTCCTGCGGCACCGGATAGACCGCCTGGGTGATGCCGACGGCGGGCGCGGCGCGGCGCTGGAGCTCGATGCGCGCCGGGTTCTGCATGATCTCGCGCGCCAGCTCCGCGATCGGTCCCGGCATGGTGGCGCTGAAAAGCATCGTCTGCCGGCGCGCCGGCAGACGGGCCAGGATGCGCTTGACGTCCGGCAGGAATCCCATGTCCAACATCCGATCGGCTTCGTCCAGCACCAGGACCTCCAGGCCGCTGAAGCTGGCATAGGGCATCTTCATGTGGTCGAGCAGGCGGCCGGGCGTAGCCACGATCACGTCCGCGCCGGCGCGCAGCAGATGCTCCTGCTGGCGCGCGTGCACGCCGCCGATCACCACGCCCCCCGTCACCGGCGTGTGGACGCCCAATTCCTCCATGTCCGCGTAGATCTGCGCCGCCAGTTCGCGCGTTGGCGCCAGGATGAGCGCGCGCGTGACCCGCCGCGGCTTGCTGAGCAGCCGGTGCAGGATGGGCAACAGGAAGGCGGCGGTCTTGCCGCTGCCGGTGGAGGCGCAGGCGAGCAGATCGCGGCCCTGCATGGCCGGCGGAATGGCCGCGGTTTGGATCGGGGTCGGTTGGGCGAAGCCGAGCTCGTGAACGCCGCGAAGCAGATCCGGATGAAGTTGGAGACTCTTGAAGGGCACGGGGGGGAAATTCTAGGTCGGCGGCCCTCCGCGCGCCGCGGCATCACTCGAGCCCTGCGTCCGCCACGCGCCAGCACACCCACGCCCCCACCGAGCGCAAGGGCGCCCAAGCGGCGGCGAGCCGCGTCAGTTGATCCGGGGTCGGTCGCGCGCGTCTTTGGTAGATGCGCCGCGCTCCTTCCTGCACGCCGAGATCGGCGGCAGGCAGCACGTCGAGACGGCCGAGCTTGAAGATGAGGGCCATCTGCGCGGTCCAGCGACCGATGCCGCGCACGCGGGTCAGTTCGGCGATGACCGCTTCGTCGTCGCGCCGCGCCAAGCTCGCGAGACAGAGGTCCCCTGCCGTCACGCGCGCGGCCAAGTCGCGCAGGGCGGCGATCTTGTTGCGCGACAATCCCGCGGCGCGCAACCGCTCCTCCGGCAGGGCTAGCAATTCCGACGGCGCGGGAAAGCGGGCGCCGGGAGTGAGGGCGCAGGCGCGCCGCCAGATCGTGCCAGCCGCGGCCCCGGCGAGTTGCTGATGGCAGACGGAGCGCGCCAGGAAGGCGAAGGCCGGCAAGCGCCGGTTGACGGGCTGCGGGAAGCCGGGGAACGCCGGCACCCGCCGCATGAAAGCGCCGAGCGCCGGATCGCGGCGCGCGAGAGCGCGCAGGTCGGCGGCGCTCGGCTTCATCCGCCCGCTCAGGGCATGCGGGAGTAGACGATTTCCAGCGTCTTCATCTCGCCGAGGCCCGAAGGCGTGGTCCAGCTGGTGAAACGACGCGTGTTGGCGTCCACGTACTCCATCGTGGAGCGCACCTTGCTCATCTTGCCGGTGGCCGGATCAGGCTGCTCGCCGTTGAAGTTGAGCGTCTTCTTGGCCTTGTCGTAGGTGCCGATGGAGACCGCGAGATAGGTGCTGCCGTTGTCCACCCACACGCTCACGTACTTCTTCTTGGAAGAATCCCAGCCGCCCAAGCCGCGGCCGCTGAAACTTCCGTCCAAGGAGTCGAACTCGGTGCGCATCCACAAGCCGCTGCAGGCCATCTGATTGGTCTCGATGCCCTTGATTTCCATCGGCGGCTGATCCGCGGCCGTCCAGTACTTGACCGCGGCGCTCCACTTGCCCACGTCCTGCTTGAGGACTTCCTGTTCGGGCCCGGGCTTGGGCATGGGCGGCACGCCTTCCTGCGGCTCCTGTGCGAAGTTGGCGCCCACGGCGACGCCTGCGCCGGCGGCGACAAGCACCGCGGCGGCAATCCAGAGAGATCGGTTGTGTAGCATGATGGTTGAAATCTTGGCGCGCGCGGGGTCTGGCGCCGCACCGAGGCAGGCAGCGTAGCCGTGCAGGCGAAACCCGGGGAATGAGGCGTCCGCGGCTATCCTGGAGCGGCATGGGCTGCTTGCGCCCGCTCCAGGCCCTTCTGCTCGCGGTTTCCGCCGCCTGCGCCAACCCGCCCGCGGATTGGAGCGCGTGGGCCGCCGCCACCCAGGAGATCCGCGCCGGCATGGAGCAGGATTTCGCGCGCCTCGGCGATGAAGTGCTCGGCTCCTTGGAAGCGGGCAACTTCGCCGCGAGCGACGCGCGCCAGCTGCTCGCGAC
>CAZDMB010000236.1:0-3901 GCA_964506175.1 uncultured Planctomycetales bacterium
CTCGTCCGTAGGTTTTTTTCCGGGGTCCACTCCCGAAACTGGCCCGGCGCGATGACTTATGCCGAAGAAGTCACCCACGACCGAGAAGCGGGGCCGGGGTCGGCCGCCGCACGTCCCGACAGCGACCAGCCGGCGCCGGGTGTCGGTGGCGGCCGGTGGCGGGATGCCGCACGAGGACATCGCGACGGTGCTGGGCATCTCCGACGACACGCTGCGGAAGTACTACGCCGCCGAGTTGAGCGCTGGCGCGCTGTCCCGCCGGCTGGAGGTGCTCGAGGGGCTGCACGCCGCGGCAAAGCGCGGTAGCAGCAGCGCGGCGCGCGCCTACCTCGAGCACGCGCCCGAGTTCCACGTGCCGCCGGCGCCGAAGGATCCCGCCCCGCAGCCGGTGGCCGAGCCGAAGCCGGAGAAGGTGCCGGCGCTGGGGAAGAAGGAACAGGCCCAGGCGGACGCGCTGACCGCGCACGTGGGCACCGACTGGGCTGACCTGCTGCCAGGGCCTGCGACGCCGCAGTGACGCTCGACCTGTCGTGCACGGACTGGCGGGAGCGCCTGCAGTCCGGGCGCAGCCTCGTCCCTGACCTTGACCTGCCGAACGCGGCCGAGGGGCACCGCGCTGTCGGCATCCTGAACAAGCTGCGGCTGTTCGACGTGCCCGGCACGCCGACGATGGGCGAGGCCGGCGGCGAGTGGTTCCGGCAGATCGTCTTCGCGCTGTTCGCCTCGCTCGACCCGGTGACGAAGGCCCGGCTGATCCGCGAGGTGTTCCTGCTGGTGCCGAAGAAGCAGAACAAGACCACCGGCGGCGCGCTGCTGATGCTGACCGCGCTGCTGATGAACGCGCGGCCGCGGGCGCCGTTCCTGCTGACCGGCCCGGTGCAGAAGACGGCCGACGACGCCTTCGCCGCCGCCGAGGGCGCGATCGCGCTCGACAACGTGCTGGCGAAGAAGCTGCACGTGCGGGATCACCTGAAGACGATCATCCACCGGGAGACCGGCGCGAAGCTGGAGATCATGACCTTCGACCCGGACATCGTCACCGGGAAGAAGGTGGTCGGCGGGCTGATCGACGAGCTGCACGTGCTGGGCAAGTCGGCGCGCGCGGCGAAGGCGATGGTGCAGCTGCGGGGCGGCATGGTGCCCTTCCCCGAGGCGTTCCTGTTCACCATCACCACGCAGAGCGACGAGCCGCCCGCCGGGGTGTTCGACACCGACCTGAAGAAGGCGCGGGAGATCCGCGACGGAAAGCGCACCGGGGCGACGCTGCCCGTGCTGTACGAGTTCCCGCAGGAGGTCCAGGCGGACCCCGAGAAGCCGTGGCGCGACCCGGCGATCTGGCCGCAGGTGCTGCCGAACCTCGGCCTGTCGGTGCGGCTGGAGACGCTGGTCGAGGGCCTGGAGGATGCGGAGTCGAAGACCGAGGCGGATCTGCGGGTCTGGGCCTCGCAGCACCTGAACATCCAGATCGGCGTCGGGATCAGCGCCGGGGCGTGGGAAGGCGCCGCGCACTGGGAGAAGAACGGCGACGGGCCGGTGACGCTGGACGAGCTGCTCGAGCGCAGCGAGGTGGCGGTCGTCGGCATCGACGGCGGCGGCCTGGCTGACCTGCTGGGCCTGGGCGTGATGGGCCGCGAGATCGGATCCGGGCGCTGGCTGCACTGGGGCCGCGCATGGGCGCGTCGCTGCCTGCTGAAGCGCAACAAGCAGGAGGAGGCGCGCCTGCGCGACTTCGAGCGCGACGGCGACCTGGTCATCGTCGACGACGAGTCGGATGACGACATCGAGCAGGTGGCCGACATCGTCAAGACGGTGGACGACAGCGGGCTGCTGGACCGCGTCGGCGTCGACCAGGCGGGCATCACCGCCATCGTGCAGGCGATCGTCGCGCGCGGGATCAAGCACGACCGCGTGATCGGCATCCCGCAGGGCTGGCGGCTGTCCGGGTCGATCAAGGCGGTCGAGCGGAAGCTGGCCGCGCGGACCCTGCGACACGGGGGCCGGCGACTGATGGCCTACGCCGTCGGCAACGCGCGGGCGGTAGCCAAGGGGAACGCGGTCCTGATCACCAAGGAGATCAGCGGCGCCGGAAAGATCGACCCGCTCATGGCGCTGTTCGACTGCGGCGCGCTGATGGCGATGGACCCGAAGCCGCGCCGGAAGAAGTACCAGATGTGGGTGTATGGCTGATCAAGGCCGGAAGGCGACCGCGATCTACGCGCTGCTTTGTCCGACGACAGGAGAGGTCCGGTACATCGGCAAGAGCGTCAACCCGCGCGCGCGACTCGCTCACCACATCCATCTGGCGCGCAAGGGTTCGAACAACTACTCCGCTCGCTGGGTTGCCACGCTGCTCGCTGACGGCCGCTATCCGGTCATGCAGATCCTCAAGCGCGTGCCAGCCGGTGAGGAGTGGCAATCGCACGAAAGGCGATGCATAGCCGAGGCAATTGCATCCGGCGCGCGACTGACAAACGTCACTTCAGGCGGCGACGGCGGCCCCGAGTACCTGACCGAGGCGGATCGACAGCGACGCCTTGAGTCCATCCGGGCGGCATTGACCACGCCGGCAGTGAATGAGCGTCGGGCGGCATCAATCAAGGCCGCATGGGCAGACCCCGTCAAACGCGCCCGCATCGTGGAGCGTCAACGACAGGCGGCTTCGGATCCGAAGCGACAGGAGGAACTGTCGCGAGCGGCAAAGGCGCGCACCACGCAGGGCGAAGAGCGGCGCCTCGAGGCGGTTCGCCTGTGGTGGACCAACGACGCGAATCGAACCGCTGCTGCAGATCGGATGCGGCACGTTGGAAAGGCCAACAAGACCGGGTGCCGCCCTGGTCGCGGCCGAGAGCTGGCCTGTTCAGGCCCAAGTGTGACCAGGGAGCCGACGGCATGAAGCGCGCATACAGCATCGTCGAGAACATCAAGGCCGCGGAGGAGGGCGACGAGCGCGTCATCCGCGGCATTGCCACCACGCCGAGCGTCGACCGTATGGGCGACGTGATCGAACCGATGGGCGTGCAGGTCGCGGGCGATATCCCGCTCTTCCTGTATCACGACTCGTGGCAGACCGTCGGCCGCGCGAAGCTGGGCAAGGCCACGAAGGACGGAATCCCGTTCGAGGCGCGGCTGCCGATGGTCAAGGAGTTGGGCCGGCTGAAGGACCGCGTCGACGAGGCGTGGCAGATGCTGAAGTACCGCCTGATCACCGGCGTGTCGATCGGATTCAACGCGACCGAGACCGCTGCGATGAAGGAGGGCGGCTACCGCTTCCTGAAGACCGAGGTGCTCGAGCTGTCGCTCGTACCCATCCCCGCGAATGCGGATGCACTGATCACCACCGTGAAGTCGATCTGCGAGGGGCACCGGGCCGCGCTGGGCCCGCCTCCAGATCAGCACGGCCGCCCCGGCGCTTCGGGGCACCACAGCGGGGCTCCTTCGGGAGCCCTTTCTCTTTCCCGAAGCCAGAAAGGCACGGACACCATGAAGACCATTTCGCAACTGCGCGAGGAGCGCAACACGAAGGCCGCGCGCCTTCAAGAGCTGACGACCCTGTGGCAGGGCGCCGACCACCAGAAGACCGCCGAGGAGCGCGCGGAGTTCGACACGCTCGACGCCGAGATCCTCGACCTCGACGACGAGATCCGCGTCCTGCGCGTGGCCGAGATCCAGTCGGCCGGCGCGCGCCCGGTGGCCGGTGAGACGCGCGGCGCCGCCGCCGGCTCGCGCGGCCCGACGATCATCGTGCGCAAGCAGGATCCCGACGACGCCTTCAAGGGCCAGTCCTACACGCGACTGCTGATCGCGAAGGCGCTGGCGTTCATGGCGATGAAGGAGGGCAACGTCGTGTCGCCGGTGGACATCGCGCGCCACCGCTGGGGCAAGTCGCACCCGAAACTCGTCG